>JAICKX010000175.1 GCA_025927685.1 Thermoleophilia bacterium
ATCCACGGCGGCTACGGCTTCATGGACGAGTACGCGGTGAGCCGCTTCTACCGCGACCAGAAGGTGCTCGAGATCGGCGAGGGGACGAACGAGGTGCAGCGGCTGGTGATCGCGCGCGGCCTCGGCCTGTGAGCCGCACCTCAGGGCTGGAAGCGGCCGCGGCCATGCTGCTCGTGGCCGCGTTCCTCGGCACGATCGTCGCGCGGGCGCTGCCGGTCGGCGGCATGCGGCGCACCGCCGAGGAGGCGGCGCTGATCCTCGTCTGCGCAACGCCGGCGATCGCGCTCCTCACGCCGTACCTCCGCCGCCACCTGTGGGCGCCGGCGGCCGTGATCGCCTGCGGGTACGGCAGCTTCTACCTGATCCGCTCGTTCCAGCTCCGGCGCGCGAACCGCGACACCGTGCGGCTGCTGCTCGGCCTGCACCGCGACGCGACCTTCGGCGAGGTGTGGAACGAGGCCGAGCGGATCAACCCGCGCCCGCTCACGAACCGCGGCCGGCTGGTGATCGCCGCCGTCGCGGCGGCGATCCTCGTGATCGGCCAGATGACCGGCCGCTACGACACCGCCCTGATCGGCCTCGGCCTGGGCGCGGCCGAATCGACCCTTCGCCCGGCCTACCACCGCCGCCTGGTCGACCGGATCCGCGACATCGGCCACTAGCCGAAGCGGTCGATCAGGACGTGGATGCGCGTCACCTCCTCGAAGCCGAGGCGACGCAGGATCGGGGCCGACATGCGGCCGGCCTGGGTGACGAGCACCGGCGTGCCGCGCGCGACGGCGTCCTCCCAGCGGGCGCGGACGAGCGCCCGGTAGGCGCCGCGGCCGCGGGCCTCGGGCAGCACCGAGCCGCCGTTCAGCGTGACCGCGCGGCCGAGGTAGGTCGACGTGCCGGCCCCCACGATGCGACCGTCCATGACCGCCACGAACGAGCGCTGATGCCCGGCGGCGGCCTCCTCCTCGTAGCGGGCGCGCTGGCGGGCCTCGTCCGATGGCGGCAGCGATCCGAAGGCCGTGAACGCCACCGCGTTCGCGTCGCAGAACTCCTCGAATGAGCGCACCGGCCGCGCTTCGACGCCCGCCACGGCGGCCGGCTCCCGGCGGAGCAGCATCCCGACCAGGTGCGGGTCGTCGTCGTCGGCCATCCCGCGCCGGCGGAGCTCCTCCACGAGATCGGCGGGCGTTGCAGAGCTGCCCACCTCCCAGCTGCACTCGCTCCGGCCGCGCGCCGCCAGGATGGCGTGCACCTGCTCGATCGTGGAGTCGATCGTGCCGGGACCCAGCCGCAGCCGCTGCACGACGTTCCACGCCGGCTCGCTCCGGATGCCCATCCAGAGGACGAACCGCTCCGTGATGATCCGCTCGTGCCCGGGCGCGAGCGGCTGGTGGGTGTTCGCGTCCTCGGCGATCGAGCGCAGCTGCGCGTCCACGACACCAGCCGTCATCGCATGCGCGTGACCGGGTAGCCGTGGCTTCGCACCAGCTCCACGATCTCGTGCGCGTGCGCCTCGTCGCGCGTCTCGAGGATCAGCTCGATGCCGGTCTCGGCCACCGCCACGTCGACGCTCTCGCGGTGGTGAGAGACGAGCAGGATGTTCACGTGTGCGTCGGAGATCACCTGGAGCAGGTGCATCAGCTCGCCCGGCCGGTCGACGAGCCGCGTGCGGATCACGAGGTAACGGCCGGCGTTGGTGAGCCCGAACCGGATGACCTGCATGAGGAGCGGCGTATCGATGTTGCCGCCCGAGAGCACCGCCACCGCGCGCCTGGCCCGGACGCGACCGGCCAGGAGCGCCGCCAGGCCGACGGCGCCCGCGCCCTCCACCACCGCCTTCGTCCGCTCCAGAAGCTGGACGATCGTCATCCCGATCTCGGCGTCGGTCACGGTGACGACGTCGTCGACGTGCTCGCGGATGAGCCCGAACGTGATCTCGCCGGGGTGCTTGACGGCGATGCCGTCGGCGATCGTCTCGGTCTGGGCGGCGGGATGGATCTCGCCGTGTTCGAGCGAGGCGACGTAGGGCGCGCACCCGGCCGCCTCCACCCCGATCACCCGCACGTCCGGCCGCCGGCTCTTCACCGCGAGCGCGATCCCGGAGAGGAGCCCGCCGCCGCCGAGCGGAACGACGATCGCGTCGGCGTCCGGCACGTCCTCCAGGATCTCGAGGCCGACCGTTCCCTGCCCGGCGATCACAAGCTCGTCGTCGAACGGGTGGACGAGCGTGCGTCCGTCGGACTCGGCGTCGGCCACCGCCGCCGCGACCGAGTCCTCCACCGACGCCCCGACCAGGCGCACCGCCGCGCCGTAGCCCTCGGTCGCCCCCACCTTCGCGAGCGAGGCGGCCTCCGGCATGTAGACGGTCGCCGGGACGCCCGCCGAGCGGGCCGCGAACGCCACCGCCTGGGCGTGGTTTCCGGCCGACGGGGCGACGACGCCGGCCGCCCGCTCCGCCTCGCTCAGGGCCCGGATCCGGTTGTAGGCGCCGCGGATCTTGAACGAGCCGGTCTTCTGGCGGTTCTCGAACTTGAGGAAGACGTCGCCCGCGCACAGGCGCGAGAAGGTCTCGGAGCGCTCGGTCGTGGTCCGGTGGGCGACGCCGTGCAGCACCTGCGCCGCGGCCCGGATGTCGTCGATGGTCGGCACGGGAAGCGGCGAACGGTACCCGGTTTGCATCCGGGGAGCGACTTAGGCTAGCCTAACCCGTCGTGGCGGAGGTCTCCGCATGACCGCATGGCAGACGACGCTCCTCGGAGCGGTCGCCGGCGGCACCATCTTCCTCGGCCTGCCCCTCGGGCGGGTCGGCGGCCTCTCCGCCCGCGCACGGACCTTCCTGTCGACGCTCTCGGCCGGCATCCTGCTCTTCATCTTCTGGGACGTCGTCGCCGGCGCCTCCGAGGTCGTCGACGACTCGCTGGCCAGGGCTCGCGACGGCGGCTCCTTCGGCCCGCTGGCGCTCGACGTGACGATGCTCGCGACCGGGCTCGTGGTCGGCGCGCTCGGCCTGGCATGGCTCGAGCGCGCGATGCGCCGCCGCCGCCCGCTGGCTCCCATGGCCGGCGGTGCGATCGCCGAGGCGGCCGCGGCCGGGCTCGACGTCTCCGAGCTGGCCGAGCAGGCGCGCCGGGCGGCGCTCGGTCTGGGCATGCTGATCGCCGTCGCGATCGGCGTCCACAACTTCTCGGAGGGGCTCGCGATCGGCGTCGCCGCCCGGTCGGGCGAGATCGCGCTCGCCGGCACGCTGATCGCCGGGTTCGCGCTGCACAACGCGACCGAGGGCTTCGGCATCGTCGGCCCGCTCGGCGACACCCGCCCGTCCTGGGCCTGGCTCGGCGTGGCCGGCCTCGTCGGCGGCGGCCCGACCTTCCTCGGCGCGATGCTCGGCTACCGCATCTCCGACGAGCCGCTCCAGCTGGCGTTCCTGGCCCTTGCCGCCGGCGCGATCCTCTTCGTGGTCGGCGAGCTGTGGAACGGCGCAATGCGCACCGCCTCGCGCAACCTCGTGCTGGCGGGCATCGTGATCGGCTTCCTGGCCGGGTACGGCACCGATCTCGTGATCGCCTACGCCGGCGCCTGACCGGCCGTGGCCGGCGAGCAGCTGTACGCGTTCGTCGAGATCCCCAAGGGCAGCCGCAACAAGTACGAGTACGACGCCGAACTCGGCCGGGTCGTGCTCGACCGCACGCTCTGGACGAGCGTCGTCTACCCGGCCGACTACGGCTATCTGCTCGGCACGCTGGGGCGGGACGGCGACCCGGTGGACGCGATGATCCTCGTCGCCGAGCCGACGTTCCCGGGCTGCGTGATCCCGGTCGAGCCGATCGGCGTCTTCGAGATGCGCGACGAGGCGGGCGACGACGACAAGGTGCTGTGCGTCCCGCGCCGCGACCCGATCTGGAGCGGGATGCACGACATCTCCGACATCCGCGGCTCGCTGCTCGACGAGATCGGCCACTTCTTCGACGTCTACAAGGATCTCGAGACCGGCAAGAACACCGAGATCGTGGGCTGGCGTGGCCGCGACCACGCCGACGAGGTCGTGGCCGCCGGCATGGCGGCCGCGGCCGGCCGCTAGACCGGCCGCTCCAGCTCCAGCTCGTCACGCAGGGGGATGCCGTCCAGTCCGACGTCGGGGATCGAGGGCTTCAGCTCGCGCGATCGGTCGAGCGCATCGCGGTGGAGGGCGGCGAGCCGGAAGCCGCGCCGCTGGTAGAACCGAAGCGCGCGCAGGTTGTCGTTCGTCGTGATCAGCCACACCCGGCGGCAGCCCGCGGCGCGGGCCGCCTCGGCGACCGCGTCGAGGAGGGCCGTCCCCGCCCCCGAGCCCTGCGGGAAGGCGTCGATCGTGACGACCTCGCAGCCGTTCCCGGCGATCCGGTAGGTGAGGAGCCCGGCCGGCTGGCCGTCCTCCTCGGCGACGAAGCCCGGCAGCTCGGTCGCGTCGAGCACCCGCCCCCGGCTGACCACGATGTCGCCCCAGAGGTCGCGGAGCCTGGCGGCCGCCCACTCGCGGTCGCCGCCGGCGAGCGGGCGGACGTTCACTCGCCGCCCCGCCCGCGGAAGACCTGGTCGGCGATCTGCCGCGTTGCGGTGAGCGGGTCGAGCTTGCGGGCGTGCACGTCGTCGAGGATCGCCCGCAGGCCGGCGTCGTCCGCGAGCGCCTCGTCCAGCCGCCGCCGGGCCTGCGCGACGGCCACTGCGATCACCTCGTGCTCGATGTTCGCGCGTCGCTTCGCGTCGAGTCCGCCGTCGCGCTCGAGGAAGGCGCGGTGGTCGAGCACCGCCTGCCACAGCGCGTCGACCCCCTTGCCCTGAAGCGCCTCGGTCTCCACGATCGGCACCCGCCACTCGCGGTCGCGGTCGAGCGACAGCACCGAGCGGATCTCGGTGCGCATCGTGCGGGCGGCGGGATGGTCGGACTTGTTGATGACGATCACGTCCGGGATCTCCATCACGCCCGCCTTGAGCGCCTGGATCGAGTCGCCGGACCCCGGCTGGAGCACGAGCACGATCGTGTCGGCGACCATCGCGACCTCGACCTCGCTCTGGCCCACGCCGACGGTCTCGAGCAGCAGGACGTCCATGCCGGCGGCGTCGAGCACGAGCAGCGCCTGGAGCGTGGCCTCGGCGACGCCCCCCAGATGGCCGCGCGTGCTCATCGAGCGGATGAAGACGCCGTCGTCGAGGAAGTGTTCGGAGAGCCGGATCCGGTCGCCCAGGAGCGCCCCCTTCGAGTACGGGCTCGAGGGGTCGACCGACACGACGCCGACCCGCTTCTCCTCGCTGCGCAGGTGCCCGACGAGCGCGCCGAGCAGG
>JAICKX010000079.1 GCA_025927685.1 Thermoleophilia bacterium
GGAGCGCGACGCGCCGCGTCACGCCGGTGGGGGTCGTCGTGTCGTCCGGGAGTCGCATGTGGGCCATGGTCTCTCACTCCTTCCAGGTCGTGAGGGTGCGGTCACGGGAGCTCTCGGGAAGCGCCCCGAGCAGGTGCGCCTCGGCGTCGAGCAGGTGCGTGCGCATGAGCTCGACGGCCAGCGCGGCGTTCCGGGCGACGATCGCGTCCAGGAGCTCCCGATGCTCCCGGGCGACCTGCTCGGGCCGGTCGTAGTGGGGCCGGAGCTGCACGAGGCAGTAGGCGATCTCGGCCTGGATCGCCGCATAGGTGCGCGCCAGCCGGAGGCTCCCGGCCGCGTCCACCAGGGCCGAGTGGAAGCGCAGGTCGGGCTCGACGACCTCGTGCCAGCCCGCGGTCCGGCCGAGTGCCACGAGCCCGTCCACCGCCTCCACGGCGGCGCGCGGCACATCGCCGGTGATGGCGATCCCCTCGACGGCGTCGAGCTCGATCAGGCGTCGCAGCCGGAAGACGTCGCGGACGTCGGCGGGGGTCAGGATCGGCACGTGCACGCCGCGATGCGGCTCGTGCCGGAGCAGGCCCTCGGCGACGAGCTGGCGCAGCGCCGCGCGCAGCGTGTGCCGGGAGACGCTCAGCTCGGCCGAGGTCTGCTCCTCGGGGAGGCGTGCCCCCGGGCCGAGGGCGCCGTCGAGGATCCGCCTGCGCAGGATGGAGGCCGCCGACTCGATGGTCGAAATGTGCGGCACGGCGGCGATTGTTCCACAACTCTGTGGCGCAATCAACCCGACGGGTTCCGGCCGCCCGGGCGGCCGCTCAGAACCGGGACTTCAGCTTGAGGATCCGCGCGTAGGAGGCGCTCAGGTTCGCGAGCGGGATCGCGCCCGACCGGGCTGCCTGGAGCACGGCGGCGTATGCCGCGCGCGAGGACGAGGCCGGCCCGGTGACGAGCAGCAGGTCGACGCCCACCCTGGCGCTCTTCACGGCCAGCGCGCTCGCGCTCGTCCTGCGCACGGCCGCGGCGGAGGTCAGCGAGTCGGTGATGGTGACGCCCCTGAACCCGAGGTCGTGCCGCAGGAGCGTGCCTGCGATCGCCTTCGACCAGGCGGCGGCCCTGGGAGAGAACGCCGGGTACACGGCGGTCGAGAGCATGACGACGGGGTGAAGCGCCCTGCGCCGTGCAACCTCGTAGGGCAGCAGGCCGTGCCTGATCTGCGTCCGGCTCGCCCCGATCTCGACGAGCCCGTCGTCGGTCGAGACCGGGCCGGCGCGGCCGAGCCCGGGGAAGTGCTTGAACGCCGGCTGGACGCGCCCGGCCTCGAGGCCCTGGGCGAAGGCGGCCGCGTCGGCGGCGACCGAGAAGCGGCTGGTCGAGTAGGCCCGGTGCTGGGCCTGGAGGAAGTTCGAGGAGGAGCTGGGGACGTCGGCGACGGGCGCCAGGTCGACGTTGATCCCGGCCGCGCGCAGGGCGGTGCCGGCCCGGTGCCCGACCGTCTGGATGTGTGCTGCGCTCGTCGCGCCGAGCTGCTGGGCGGATGCCCTGGGCGGCGCCCACGGGAGGCGCCGCACGAGCCCGCCCTCCTGATCCGTCGCGATCAGGAGCCGCGGCCGGCCGCCGGCCCTCGCCGCCTTCTGGAGCCGCGCGGTCAGCCGCCGCAGCTGGGCGGCGCTTCGGATGTTGCCGCCGAAGAGGATGACGCCGCCCACCTGCCCCGCCCGGATGCGGGCGAGGATCGCCGGCTTCGCCGTTGTGCCGGCGATGGCGACGACCATCCGCTGGCCGACCATCTGCGCGGTGGTGGGGGTCGCGGCGACCGCGCTCCCCGTGAGCACGAGCGAACCGAGCAGTGCGAGGGTTGCGGCTGCGGATCGGATCACGGCCGCCCGGGACCATAGACAACCACCCGGCGGGGCGATCAGGGCAGGCCGGCGCCGCGGTAGACCGCGATCCCCTCCTGGTTTCGGCCGCCGAACCGGGTGAAGAACCCTCCGAACGCCACGGACCCGCGGCTGTGCGAGACGACGAAGACGCCGTGCGCAGAGTCGGCGCTCGGATCCCAGCGCAGGAGCGCGTCGCGGTGGACGTCGAAGGCGGCCACGTGGTGCCGCGCGGAGCAGGTCGCGGTATGGCCCGGCGTGCAGCCGGGGCCGGCGACGGTGAAGTGACCGCCGGCGTAGAGGACGCCGCGCCGAAGCGTGCAGCCCGGGGTGTCGCCGTCGTCCTGCTGGGTGAGCCCGGAGAGGAGCCGGCCGCTTGCGGGGTCGAACGCGCTGACGTTGAAGGATCGGCGGTTGCCGTTCACCTGCCAGTAGCCCCCGCAGGTGTAGACGCGATCCTCGGTCGGCACGATCGTGTAGACCCGGTGGGTCTCGGTGGCGCCGCAGGACGAGCAGTTCGCCTTCGCATAGATGTCCGGGTCGAACTCGAGGACGCGCGCCCGGCCCTTCGCCGAGACCTTGGCCGCCTCGTTTCGCGCCACCCCGTTGACCGTGCCGAAGTGCCCACCGATGTAGAGCGCGGCGCCGCTGGGCGAGAGCGCGAGTGCGAGCACCTTGGGCCGGCAGCGAGGCGGGCACGGGGATCCGTGCACCTGGCCGACGCGGGGCGCCCACCCCGCGATCGCGCCGGTCTCGGACACCTTGGCGAGCTCATGGCGGCGCACGCCCGCGACGTGGGCGAACTCGCCGCCCAGGTAGACACCGCCCGAACGGCCGAGCGTGATCGCATGCACGGCGGCGTCGGCTCCCGGATTCCACGGCTTCACGTGCCCACGGCGGCGGCCCACCGCGGCGACGTTCCGGCGCGGGCGACCGCCGACGCGCGTGAAGGCCCCGCCGAGGTACACCCGTCGTCCGGCCATGGCGATCGCGCTCACCCTGCCGTTGACGTTGGGGTTCCAGCGCAGGAGCCGGCCCGTGCGGGCGTCAAGCGCCGCGGCGTGGCCACGGGCGACCGTCTGCGCCCCGGGAGCGGCCCCCGGTGGCCGCAGGGCCGTGAAGTCGCCGCCCAGGTAGATCACGCCGGCGGCGATCCGGATGGAACGCACCGCCCCGTTCGTCTGCCACGTCCTCATCGGCCTCGGCGCCGCGATCGCCGCGTCCGACCACACGAGGCCGGCGCCGACGCAGACCAGCGCCGTCAGGCAGACACGCGGTTTCGCAACCCTCACGTCGAGACAGTGATACCCAGGCTGGAAGTGGGTTACTGCAAGATTCTGTAAGGACTCCGAAAACCGCGTCTTGGCGATGGCGCTAGGCTCGTTTCGGATGCCGGAACGGTCGATCCTCTCCGCCATCGGCAACACGCCACTCGTGCGCCTGCGTGCGCTCGCGCCCCGGAACGGCGCCGAGGTCTGGGTCAAGCTCGAGAGCCTGAACCCGACCGGCTCGATGAAGGACCGCATGGCGCTCGCGATGATCGAGGGCGCCGAGCGTGACGGACTGCTCCAGCCCGGGATGACCGTGCTCGAGTACACCGGCGGGAGCACGGGACCGGCGGTGGCGCTCGTGTGCAGCGCCAAGGGGTACCGGACGCGCATCGTCACCTCGGCCTGCTTCAGCGAGGAGCGCACCCAGCTCATGCGGGCGCTCGGGGCCGAGGTCGAGGTGGTGCCGGCGGTGCAGGGGCCGGGCCGGGTGACGGCGAAGGACATCCAGAACATGGTCGAGCGCGCGGCCGAGCTGGCCGCGGAGCCGGCCACGTACGCCACCGACCAGTTCCGGAACCCGTACGTCGCACCGGGGTTCCGCGACAGCCTGGGACGCGAGATCTGGGAGCAGTCGGGCGGCCGCGTGACAGCGTTCTGCCACGGCGTCGGGACCTCGGGCTCGCTCATGGGCGTCTCCGAGGCGCTGCGGTCACGGAGCTCCGGGGTGCGGATCGTGGCGCTCGAGCCGGCCGGATCGCCGGGGATCACGGGCGGCGGCCCGGCGGGGACGTTCGCGATGCAGGGCTGGGTGGGGAGCGTCCCGCCCCAGTTCGACCGATCTGCCGTGGATGACGTGTGGACGATCGAAGACGGCGAGGCGATCGAGCTCACGGCCCGCCTCGCCCGGGAGGAGGGCATCTTCGCCGGCGTCTCGAGCGGCGCCAACGTGGCCGGCGCGCTGCGCCTCGCCGAGGAGCTCGGCCCGGGCGCCGTCGTCGTCACGCTGGCCGTCGACACCGGCTTCAAGTACATGACCGGGGCGCCGTACGCCGTCAGCGGATGAACGCCGTGACGATCCCCCGGACGCGCGCGCCGGCCGCGCCCTCCAGCAGCTTGACGCCGTGGGCGGTCCCGGGGACGAGCACGAGCCGCTTTCGGGTCGCAGCCGTCCGCCGGTAGAGCTGGGGGGCGTCGGTTCCCGTGGCGTACGGGTCGTTCCGCGCGGCGACGTACAGCGTCGGAGCCCGGAGGTGCCGGACGACGGGGAAGAGATCGGGCACGCCCTCGCGGGTGACGCGCTCCGCCGAGAGCGAGACGACGGCGTCCACAAGCCCGCGAGGGGCGCCGGCGGCGGCCGCCAGCGACCCCCGCGCGCCGACGGAAGCGCCCACGAGCACGACGCGCTTCGCACCGAGGCGGCGCGCCTCCCGGGCCACCGTGAGCGCGTCGTGCTGGGTCGTGTACCGGTAGTCGTAGAGGAGGGCGCGAACGCCGTTTCGGGCGAGCGAGCGCGCGAAGGGGAGCCACGAGCACAGGTCGAGGTCGCTCTCGTTCGTGAACACCGCCGCGGTCGCGCCGGTGCCCAGCACGGCGACCCGGATCGGGCCCGGCGCCGACGGGGCCGCGACGATCCTGACGCCCGGTCCGGCATGGACGCAGCCGTCGAGGCCAGGGGTCGTGACCCGGTGGCTCGACGCCGCACCGCCCGAGGAGCAGGCCGCCGCCAGGCTGACCGTGGCAAGCGCCGCGGCCGTGCGCATCCGTTGGCTCATGCGTGTTCCTCCTCGTCTTGGACGACGGCGGCGCCCCAGAAGGCAGCGCCCGCTGTCGCCCCGACCGTAGACTTGCCGCGTGCCGGGCCCGGTCGGTATCGCCGGCGTCGTCGCGGCGCTCTCCGTGACGAGCGACCTCACCCGCGGGCATCCGCCGGGGGAGGCGATGCGCGCCTGCCTCCTCGCCACCGAGCTCAGCCGCCGGGCCGGCCTCGACGCGCCGCGCCGCTCAGACGTCTACTACACCGCCCTCCTGCGCTACGCGGGCTGCGCCGCCACCTCGCACGAGATGGCGGCCGCGCTCGGCGGAGACGACGTGGCCGTCCGCTCGCGCGGCGACCTGATCGACGGCTCCAAGCCCGCGGAGGCCCTGCGCTTCATGGCCGGCCTCGGGCACGGCGCCGAGCGGCTGCGGATCCTCAGCCGGATGCCGAGCATGCCGAAGTTCCTCGCCGCCGGCGCCCGCGCCGACTGCGAGGTGGGCGCCGATCTGACGAGGCGCCTGCGGCTGCCGGCCGCGGTGGGCGCGGCCGTCCTCGACGGCTTCGAGCGCTTCGACGGCAAGGGCGCGCCCGCGGGGAAGGCCGGCGGGGACGTCGCAGAGGCGGCCCGGTACGCGGCGGTCGCATACACGGCCGTCATGTTCGACGCCGTCGGAGGCGCCGCCGCGGCGGCCGAGATGGTCACGCGCTGGTCGGGGCGGGCGCTCGATCCGGCCGTCGCCGCGATCTACGCCGACGCCTCCGGCGAGCTGCTCGCGCTCTCGAGTCCCGACGACCTGTGGGCGGCCGTGGTGGACGCCGAGCCCGGCCCCGGGCGCACGTTTCGCGACGCCGCCGCGCTCGACGAGGCCCTGGCCGGGTTCGGCGACGCCGCCGACCTCAAGTCGCCCTGGTTTCAGGGGCACTCGCGCGGCGTTGCCCAGCTCGCCCGTGTGGCGGCGGAGCGGCTGCCGGACCTGGACGCTCAGCTCGTCCACCGCGCGGGCCTGCTGCACGACCTCGGTCGCGTCGCCGTGCCCACCGGCATCTGGGAGCGTCCGGGCCCGCTGCGCCCGGAGGAGTGGGAGCTGGTGCGCCTCCACCCCTACCAGTCGGGGAGGATCCTCGACCGCTCGCCGGTGCTCGCGCCGTTCGGGCTCCTCGCGAGCCGCCACCACGAGCGGGCCGACGGCTCGGGGTACCCGGCCGGCGTCCGTGCTCCGGAGCTCGACCCGGCCGCCTGCCTGCTCGCCGCCGCGGACGTGCTGCACGCGCTCGGCGAGGCGCGCCCGCACCGGCCCGCGCTCGAGCCTCCCGAGGCGTCGAGGGTGCTGTCAGGCCTCCAGCTCGGCCGCGACGCGATCCGCGCGGTGCTCGACGCCGCCGGTGCCCCGCCGCCCGAGCTGCCCCCGCTCCCGGCGGACCTCACCGAGCGCGAGCTGGAGGTCCTGCGCCGGCTCGTGGCCGGCCGGACCAAGCGGGAGATCGCGGCCGAGCTCGTGATCTCGCAGTCGACGGTGCACACGCACACCGTGCACATCTACGGCAAGTGCGGCGTGTCGACGCGGGCCGGGCTCGCGATGTTCGCGATGCAGCACGGGCTCTCGGCCTTGAGCAGCAGGATCGACTGAACGGTGGATGGCTCCGCGGCGCGGTCCCCCCTACGGTGGGCCCACACCCGACCGAAGGAGCCAGCATGACCACCGAGACCTCCACCATGTCAGACGTCGCCGTCGTCCGCGCCGGCTTCGAGGCCTTCGCCGGCGGCGACGTCGCCGGCTTCGCGAACATGTTCGCGGCCGACGCGACCTGGAACCACCGCAACCCCGACCGCCTCGGCGGCATCCACCAGGGCGTCGACGGGATCATGGCGTTCATCGGCGAGTCCGCCCAGCTCACCGCCGGGACGCTCCGAGCCGAGCCGCTCGCCATCATGAGCGATGGCGCCGGCAGCGTCGCGGTCCGCGTGCGCGTCAGCGCCATCCGGCCCGACGGCCGCGCGTTCGCCGACCTCCAGATCCTCCTCTTCCGGGTCGAGGGCGACCACGTCGCGGCCGTCGACCAGTACGTCGGCGACCCGCCCGCCGTCACCGCGTTCTGGGCGTAGCGGCCGGTCGGCTACCTGGCGAAGAGGTTGCGCACGAGGAAGAGCAGGTTCGCGGGCCTCTCCGCCAGCCGGCGCATGAGATACGGGTACCACTCGGGCCCGTACGGGGTCGCGACGAGCACCTTGAAGCCGCGCGCGGCCAGGTCGCGCTGGAGCTGCGGGCGCACGCCGTAGAGCATCTGGAACTCGAACCGGTCGCGGGTGATCCCGTGCACGCCGGTGAACCGGATCGTGTGCTCGATCAGCGTCTCGTCGTGCGTGGCCACGGCCAGATAGGCGCCGCCCGTGAGGGCCTGCTCGAGCAGGCGCCGGTAGGCGTCGTCGACGTCGGCCTTCTGCGGATACGCGATGCCGGGCGGCTCGAGATAGGCGCCCTTAACGAGGCGCAGGTTCGGCCCCAGAGGCAGCAGCGACTCCAGGTCCTCGGGTGTGCGGTAGAGATACGACTGGAGCACGCAGCCCACGTTGTCCCGGCCCTCGGTGCGCAGCCTGCGGTAGATGCGCAGGGTGACATCGACCACGCCGGAGTGCTCCATGTCGATCCGGACGAAGTTCCCGCGCTCCGCCGCGTGGTCGACCAGGGCGGCGACGTTGGCATAGGCGAGCTCCTCGTCGATCAGGAGCCCGAGATGCGTCAGCTTGACGGCCAGGTTGGCGCGCAGCTTGCGCTCGGCGATCCGGTCGAGCACGGTCGTGAACTCGGCCAGCACCTGCTCGGCCTCGCCCCGCGACTCGACATCCTCGCCGAGCAGCGTCGTGTTCGCGTAGAGGCCGTCCGCGTTCAGGCCCGCCAGGACGTCGAGGCAGTGCTCGAGCGTCTCGCCGGCAACGAACCGCGCCGCGCCGAGGCGCATCCCGTAGCGGTCCATGAACGCACGCGGCGCGCGGTGGGTCGCGGCGGCGAGGATCGCCTTGCGCGGAAGGTTCGAGAGCGGAAGGTCCGGCACCGAGGTGGCTATCTTGACGCACGCCACGGCCGGTCGCGCCGGGCGGCGCGCGCGTGCGCTACCGGCGGCGGCGGGACGGGCGGTGCTGCACCGGCGCCCGGCGGAACGTGGGTGCGCCTGCTCCGCGCGGCTCGCGCGGCGCGTCTTCGCCGTTCACGCCCGGCGTGGTGATGTGGATGCCGATGAGCGGGCGGCGCTCGTCGCGGACGTTCGCGAGCGCCTCGTCCGCGGTGTCGGCCTCGGTCGACATCACGGTTGACGATCCGCTCCGGTAGCGCAGCTCGACTGTGAACTCCATTCGTGGCGCTCCTTCGCGTAGTCGGGGTCGTGACGGACAGCGGCTGGCCCGAGCGTCGAGGCGCTCGGCCGTGCGAAGTGGTCCCTCCCACGGCCGAGCCGACTACGACCTACGAGACCGGGACGACGTTCGTCGCCTCGGGGCCCTTGGCGCCCTCACGGCTCTCGAACTCGACCTTGGAGCCTTCGACGAGCGACTTGAACCCGTCGCCCGCGATCGAGGAGTGATGGACGAACAGATCCTTCGACCCCTCGTCCGGCGCGATGAAGCCGTAGCCCTTCGCGTCGTTGAACCACTTCACGGTTCCAGTTGACATAAAACACCTCCCCACGCGTGAATGAACGAGTAAGGAAGAGCGATATGCGCAACCGAACGAACGTTCTTGGTCGCGCTCATCGTAGCAGGATGCCGGCGGGAGGGACCGCCGGAGGCGCATCAAGAACGCTCGCCGACGGTGAGGCTGAGAGCCGCTCGGTGCGTGGGGACGGACGTGACGCGGAGCCCGCGCTCCGCCAGGAGCGCCGGGAAGTCGCGGTCCGTGTACCAGGTGTTGAACGGGCGCAGGCCGGCTGTCACCAGCCGGTTGATCGCGGCGGGTGCGGGCCAGTTCACGAAGTGGACGTCGGCCACCACGATGCGGCCGCCGGGCTTCACCACGCGCACCATCTCGTCGACCGCGTCCTCCACGTCGGCGACGGCCGTGAGGCCGTAGGTCGAGATCGCGCCGTCGAACGTGCCGTCCTCGTAGGCCAGGGCGGTCGCGTCGCCCTCCATCAGCTCGACCGGCGGCGACATGGCCCGGTCGCGGGCCCCTGCCAGCATCGCCGGCGAGCGGTCGACCCCCACGACCCGGCCGGCGCGCCCCACGGCGGCCGCCAGGTACGGCAGCGTGAGGCCGGTGCCGGTGCACACGTCGATGACCGACGCGCCCGGCTCGAGCCGCAGCTCACCGACCGCGGTGTGGCGCAGGCGGCCGCCACCGGCGCCCACGCCCAGCGCGACGAGCGGCCCATACAGGTTGAGCCGGCCCCAGACCTCGTATCCAGGCGCAAACCGCGACCGCAGCTTCATCGCGGACGTGAGGCTACCGGGTCTCCCGGGCTCCGCCGCCTGCACGAAACCGTGACGGGAGCGTCACGCGGACCGTTCAGGGGACTGTCCCTGTCTCACGCCAGGCCGACCAGGCGCTCGCTCAGCTCGCGCAGGCGGGCGCGCGCGTCGGGGTCGTAGGCCTGTGGCCGGGCGCGCGCCTCCTCCAGCCCGGAGTAGTAGCGGCCGGTGATCCCGTCCAGCTCTGCGTCGGCGACCAGCCGCAGCGTCGCCCGGACGCCCGACTCGAGCGAGTCGAAGGGCTCGACCCCGGCCGCCAGGACCATCTTGGTCGGCATGTACGTCCCGGGGTGAAGCGCCGTCGCCGTGACGCCGGTGCCGGCCAGCCGATCGGCGAGGTCGAACGTCCACGCCACCATCGCCAGCTTGCTCTGGCTGTAGGCCCGGCTGCCGTCGTAGCCGTGCTCGAGCATGACGTCGTCGAAGTCGACGGGTGCCTGCCCCGCCGACGCGACGTTGACGATCCGGGTCGGCGCCGACGCGACCAGGAGCGGTTCGAGCAGCCGGGTCAGGAGGAACGGCGCCAGGTAGTTGACGGCGAACCGCAGCTCGTGGCCGTCTGCGCTCTCGACCCGCTCGCCGCCGCCGGGCTCCGCAGTACCGACACCGGCGTTGTTCACGAGAACGTCGAGCTGTGCCTCGCGGTCGAGGATCGTCTCCGCCAGAGAACGGACCTGTGCGAGCGACGCGAGGTCGCCCGCACAGGCCCGCAGAAGGCCGGTTCCCGCCGCCGCCGTGATCTCGGCCGCGGCCGCCTCCGCACGCTCGTGACTGCGCCCGTGGACGAGGACGGTCGCCCCCGCCCGGGCCAGCTCGACCGCCACGGCCTTCCCCAGGCCGTCGGTCGCGCCGGTCACGAGCACGGTGGGCGTCACGCCGCCGCCGCCTCCCCGCTGCCGCCGATGAGCGTCGCGAGCCGTGCCCGGACGCGGTCGGCCTCGCGGGCGTGCTCGTCGACCTCGGCGGCGGTCGCGCCGCGCTGCTCGAGCAGGTCACGCACGAGCACCAGGCCGCGCAGGCGGAGGAGCAGGTCGTCGATCTCGCGTCCGAGCAGGACGTCGCGGTCGCCGGAGCCGGGAAGGTGCATCAGGTTCATCAAGCCGCCTCCTCGAGCGGTGTTCGGTTGTCGGCGAAGCGCTCGACCTCCGCCGGCGCGGGCGGAGCGAGCATGAGGCCGGCGATCGCGGCCCCGGCCAGCGCGACGACCGCGAGCACCAGGAAGCCCGCCTGGAAGCCCTGCGTCAGGCCGTCGCTCACTGCTGCGGGCGACCCGGTCGCCGCGTACGACGAGACGATCGTCGAGACGGCCGCCAGGCCGACCGCGCCGCCCACCTGGCGGCTGGTGTTGATGAGGCCGGAGGCGACCCCCGCGTCGGCCGGGCTGACGCCGGCCAGGCCGGCGATCGTCACAGGCACGAACGAGAGCCCGAGCCCGATGCCGCCGATCAGCATCGCCGGGAACAGGTTCCAGAAGTAGTGGCCGTGCACGGGCAGCTGGGTGAAGAGCCCGAGCGAGACCGCGTCGAGCGCCAGCCCGGTCGTCAGGACGGAGCGGGCGCCGAGCCGGGTCACGAGGCGCTGGCCGACGTTCGAGAACACGATGATCGCGAACGTGGCCGTCGTGAAGCCGATGCCCGTCCGGATCGCCGAGTACCCGAGCACGTCCTGCATGTAAAGCGTCTGGAGGAAGAACTGCGAGAAGACGACGCCGCCGAGCATGACGGCGGTGGCGTTCGCCGCCGACAGCGACCGCAGCCGGAAGATCCGAAGCGGCAGGAGCGGCGCCGGCGAGCGCAGCTCGACGGCCAGGAACGCGCCGATCAGCGCGGCCGAGCCGGCCAGGAGCGACACCGTGGCTGCGCTCCCCCAGCCGTCCTGGGTCGCGCGTGTCATGGCGTAGACGAGCATCATCGCGCCGGCCGTGACCGACGCCGCCCCGGCGAAGTCGAAATGGCGATGGTCGTGCTGGCCCCGGCTCTCGTTCACGACGAACGGCGCGGCCGCGATCACGGCCAGGCCGACCGGGACGTTGATGAAGAAGATCCACGGCCAGCTCAGGTAGGACGTGAGGAGGCCGCCGAGCAGGACGCCCGCGGCGCCGCCGGTGCCGGACGCCGCGCCCCAGATGCCCAGAGCCCGGTTGCGCTCGGCACCCTCGGCGAACGTGGTCATGAGGATGGACAAGGTCGCGGGAGCGAGCAGCGCGCCACCGAGGCCCTGGAGGGCGCGGAAGCCGATCAGCGAGCCCTCCGACCAGGAGATGCCGCAGAGGAGGGAGGCGCCCGAGAAGAGGCCCAGGCCGACCATGAACAGCCGCCGGCGGCCGAAGATGTCAGCGAGGCGGCCGCCGAGGAGCAGCGCGCCACCGAAGAGGATCGCGTAGGCGCTGATCACCCACTGCAGGTTCTCCTCGGCGAAGTGCAGGTCGGTCTTGATCGAGGGGAGCGCGACGTTCACGATCGCGATGTCGAGCACCACCATGAACTGCGCTGCCACGATCACCGCCAGCGCGAGCCACTTGCGTGCGCTGTCTTGCCGTGTGATCGAGGGGAGTGTCATCTATTGCTCCAGTAAATCGTGGACGACGCCAACGATAGCACATCTAAACGCTTGGACGCGCTACACTTCTGGATATGAACGCGACAGAACCCCAGATCGTGAGGTCTGCGGTCGTCACCGGGCCGCCCGGGGAGCTGCTCCGAAGCTCGACCTTCTTGCTCAAGCGGGTCGGCTTCGCAGCCAAGGACCACTCGCACAAGGCCTTCGAGGGCACCGGCCTGAGTCCGTTCCACTATGCGGTGCTGGCGCTGCTCGAGGAGGACCCGCGCGAGACCCAGGCGGCGATCGCGGACGCGCTCGGCTACGACAGAAGCCATGTCGTCCGCCTGCTCGACGAGCTCGAGGAACGTGACCTGGTCGTCCGAAAGCGCGACCCCGACGACCGGCGCCGGCACGTCGTCAAGATGACGCAGGACGGGCGGAAGATGCTCGCGAAGCTGCGCGCGATCGTGGCCGGGCTCGAGGATCAGTTCCTCGCGCCGCTCGGTCGGGACGAGCGCGCTCAGCTGCAGGCGCTCCTCGTCCGGCTCGCCGCGCATCACGACCCGCGCTGCACTCCGCGCGACACCGCCCCGACCTCCTAGGTTTGTCCCGCCGGCGCCGGGGGCACCCCCCGGTCGACCCGACGGAGGAGGCCCAGCCATGGGCGGCTACACGAAGCAGAACCTGCTCGACGTCGACAACTCCGCTCCCAACTTCGGGATGCCCGACGGGCTCGAGGCGCGGTTCGCGCGCAGGCCGTTGGACGGTCACGACCTCGGGCTCAGCCTGTTCCAGCTCGGGCCCGATGTGCGCATCCCGTTCGGCCACAAGCACGCGGAGCAGGAGGAGGTCTACGTGGTGGTGAAGGGCTCCGGGCGCATCAAGGTCGAGGACGAGATCGTCGAGCTCGCCACGTATGACGCGATCCGGCTGGAGAAGGACACGATGCGCGCCGTCGAGGCCGGCCCCGACGGCATCGAGTACCTGGCGTTCGGTGCGGGCGACGACCCGATGGAGGTCGAGATGGCCCAGGGCTGGTGGAGCGACTGACCGACCGCTGACTCACGTTTCGCGTCCCGCGCGCCGATGGATGAGTGGGGCACGACGTGAGCGATCTGACGGACACGACGTTCGGCGGCGTCCTGGCCGCCGCCCGCCTGGGTGAGGACCGGGCGGTCGCCGCCATCTGGCGCGACGTGCATCCGCGCCTGCTGCGCTACCTGCAAGTGGCCGCGCCGAGGGCGGCCGCCGAGGACATCGCGTCGGACGTCTGGCTCGAGATCGCCGGTGGGCTGGGGCGGTTCGACGGCGACCGGCAGGCGTTCCTCCGCTTCGCGTTCACCATCTGCCGCCGGCGCATGATCGACGCCGGCCGGAGGGCGGGACGCAGGCGCACGGATCCCGTGCCGCCGGAGGTGTTCGCGGCGCACCCGGTCGCAGGCGATGACGGCCTGGAGGCACGCGTCGCGCTCGACGCGGCGCTCGAACGGCTCGCGAGCCTCCCGCGCGACCAGGCGGACGTGATCCTTCTGCGCGTGGTCGTCGGTCTCGACGCCGACAGCGTCGGCGAGATCCTCGGCAAGCGGCCGGGCACCGTGCGGGTGCTCCAGCATCGGGGCCTGGGCCGGCTCGCGGCGGTCCTTGCCGCGGAGGCGAGTGTAACGAATGAGCGCCGCGGCACGATCTTGGATGCGGATGAGCCACTTTCCGCGTAATCCCTGGCGAGGGGCGCGCCTGCCGGATTCGACCGAGCCGGCAGGCGCCGACCCTCTCGTCGCGCTGCTCGACACGCTGCGCCGGCCCGGGCGGGCCGACGAGCTCGCGAGCGAGGAGCGGTCAGTGGCCCGGATCGCGGCCGCGGTACGTGCGGCCGGCACCGTCGACCACAACAGGAGGGCACCGATGGCATCACGTCGTCTCCGTCTTTCACTCACCGCCGCGTTCGCGGGCGCGGTGCTCGTTGCGATGAGCGGCCTGGCGTATGCCGGGGCGCTGCCCAGCCCCGCGCAGGGCGTGGCATCCGACGTCCTCGACAGGGTGGGCGTGACCCTGCCGGCGTCCCACAACGATTCGGCCGCCGATGCAGGATCCGCCGCGGCGACCGCGGACGGCTCGTCGGGCGACACCGGCGACGCCGAGGGCACAGGCGGCAGCACGGGCGACGACACCGGCGACGCGGACGGCACCAGCGGCGCGGGCGACGAGGGCTCGGACACCGGCGACCACGGCAAGGGGAAGCAGATCTCCCAGCTCGCACACGACACGCCCGCTCCCGGCAAGGGCAAGGTCATCGCCCCGGTCGCGAGCGGCGGCAAGAGCCACGTCGGCGAACCTCCCGGCCAGGCCGACAAGGACGAGCACACCGGCTCGTCGCACAAGCCCGACCATCCCGACCATCCCGCGCATCCCGACCATCCCGGCAACGGGAACGGCCATGCGCATGGGGGCTCGGGTGGCGACGGCAACGGTTCGTAGCAACGCGTTCAGGATCGAGTGACGCGGGCCGCGGGGGCCCCCCCGCCCCCCCCGCCTGCGGCGTGTGTACCGATGGTCCCCCCCTCTCCCCAGGTCGCGGCGGGGGGGGCCCCCCCGGCCGCGTCACTCGATCCTGAACGCGTTGCTACGAACCGTTGCCGTCGCC
>JAICKX010000053.1 GCA_025927685.1 Thermoleophilia bacterium
ACCTCGGGCTGCTGCGCCGTCAGCGACACGCCGGCCGTCTGCGTGTGGAAGCGCATGAGGAGCGAGCGCTCGCGCTTGGCGCCGTACCGGTTGCGCAGCTCCCGCGCCCAGATCCGCCGGGCCGCGCGGTACTTGGCGATCTCCTCGAAGAAGTCGATGTGCGCGTTGAAGAAGAACGACAGCCGCGGCGCGAAGTCGTCGACGTCCATCCCCCGCTCCCGGCACGCCTCGACGTACGCGAACCCGTCGGCGAGCGTGAACGCGAGCTCCTGCGCGGCCGTCGCCCCCGCCTCGCGGATGTGGTAGCCGGAGATCGAGACCGGATGCCAGCGCGGCATGGTCTCGGTGCACCACTGGATCATGTCGACCATGAGCCGCATCGACGGCTCCGGCGGGAAGATCCACTCCTTCTGGGCGATGTACTCCTTGAGGATGTCCGCCTGGATCGTGCCGCCCAGCGCCTCCGGCGGGATGCCCTGCTTCTCGGCGACGACCACGTACTGGGCCAGGACGACGGCCGCCGGCGCGTTCACCGTCATGGACGTCGTCACCTGGTCGAGGGGGATGCCGGCGAACAGATCCTCCATGTCGGCCAGCGTGTCGACCGCCACGCCCTCGCGCCCGACCTCGCCCAGGGAGCGCGCGTGGTCGGAGTCGTAGCCCATGAGCGTGGGCATGTCGAAGGCCGTCGAGAGCCCGGTCTGGCCGTGGTCGAGCAGGTAGCGGAAGCGGCGGTTCGTCTCCTCCGCCGTCCCGAACCCGGCGAACTGGCGCATCGTCCATGCCCGGCCGCGGTACATCGTCTCGTAGACACCGCGCGTGAACGGGAACCGGCCCGGGTCGCCCAGGTCGGCCTCGTAGTCGATCCGCGTGGTGGCCGGCGAGTAGAGCGGCTCGTACGGGATCCCCGAGATCGTGGAGCGCTCCGGCTCGGGCCGCGGCTCCGGGGCACGCTCAGGCTGCGCCATCACCCGGAGGATACCGGCGCCGGGGGCGTCCGCACCCGGCCCGAGAGCCACGCGCGCAGAAACGGGTCCGGCACCGTGAAGCCCGGCCGGGCCGCGCCCTCCACCAGGTCGCGGTCGGCGAGCGCCGCCACCGCCTTCTGCACGCGGGCGGGCGGTCCCAGCCGGTGGCGGTGACGGTACTCCTCTGAGTAGATCCGGCCCGATTCCGCCGCGACGGCGAGCAGCACCAGCCGCTGATAGGGCGAGAGCCCCTCCCAGATCGTCGCGCAGCGGGCGGACTCGGCCATGACGGCGTGCTCGAACGCCTCGTCCACCATCTCCGGCGTCGCCGCCCGCTCGGCCGAGATCGCCCACAGGAACCGGGCCAGCTCCTGGGTGTCGTAGGGCTGCCCGGCCGTGATCTGGAGCAGCCGCTCGACCGCGCCGGGCGCGATGCTGCGGCCGGTGGCGGCGAACCGCTCGGCGATGAACGGGCCGAAGTCGGCGGCCGGGATCGGCCCGAGCTCCATCACCTTGGCGCTCCGGAAGAGCGGCTCGTTCCGCTCGGTGAAGAGCCGCCGCAGCAGGTGCCGCTGGCTTCCCAGGTAGACGTGTGCCACCTCGGGCTGCTGCTGGAAGGCGGCCCGCATGACCCGCGGCAGGTCGCGGTCGATCCGCGTCACCTCCTGGAACTCGTCCAGGACGAGTGCCACCCGGCGGCCGCGCTCCTCCGCCACCTCCGCCGGCAGGCGCAGCAGCCGGTCGAGGGTCACATCGACGTCTCCGCGGCGGAGTGTGGTCGGCATCGTGAACGAGAGGCTGCCGTCGGCGGGGTCGACCGTGGCGACCGGCGCGACCGGCATCCGGCGCAGGAAGTCGAGCGAGCGGCGGCCCGCGCGCTCGAACGGCGAGAGCAGCCCGCGGTAGAGCGCCGTCGTCAGCTGCTCCACCAGGCGGCCCTTGTCGGGCGCGGCGAAGAGGTCGCATTCGGCGACGAGCACGCCCGCGTCGCGCAGCTCCTCGACGCAGGCCCGCATGAGCGAGCTCTTGCCGGTCCGCCGCGGCGCGATCACGACGACGTTCTGGCCGCTCTCGACGTCGGCCCGGAGCGCCGCGATCTCCTCGCGCCGGTCGGTGAATTGCGTGCCCGACACGACATCGCCGTAGCGGAAGGGGTTCTCGCCGGGCATCAGCGGATTATAGCGGTTGGTGTTATACCAGCTGCTCTAACCGGCGCCGCCGGACGCCATCGTGGCGCCCGGCTGCCAGAGCACGTCCGCTCGGCCGCCGTCGTTCGCGAGCCGCGCCAGGATGAACAGGAGGTCGGAAAGCCGGTTCAGGTACGCCAGCGCGGCCGCGTTCACCTCCTCGTGCTCGGCCAGCGCCACGGCGCAGCGCTCGGCCCGGCGGCAGGTGGTGCGGGCCAGGTGCAGTGCGGCCGCCGCGGGCGTGCCGCCGGAGAGGACGAAGCTCGTGAGCGGTTCGAGCGCGTCGGAGTAGCGGTCGCACGCCTCCTCCAGTGCCGCGACGTGGGCCTCCCCGATCCGAAGCCGGCTCTTGCCCTTGCCGCGGGTCGTGCCGACCGGCACCGACAGGTCGGCGCCGACGTCGAAGAGGTCGTTCTGCACCCGCCGGAGCAGGTCGGAGACGTCGTCCGGAAGCCCGCCCGCGACGGCGGCACCGATCGCGGCGCCGGCCTCGTCGACCGTGCCGTAGGCCCAGATCCGGGCGTCGTTCTTGGACACCCGTTCGCCGTCGCCGAGCGAGGTCTGGCCGGCGTCTCCGGCGCGCGTGTAGATCCGGTCGATGCGCACAGAGGCAGGGTAGAGCATCGCTGCGATGTGCCCCGTCTGGAGGCGTCTGCAATTCCCCCGTAAGGGTTTCATTATGAAAATGTGAAGGGCCGATCACTCGGCTACCACGGACGGTGCAGCTCCAATCCGCTCCACGCTCCAGGAGGAATCACACCGATGTACGGCCTGACCCACCGAATCGCGAACGACACGCCCGCCGCGACGTCGTCGAGCCGAGCCCGCTGGCTCGGATCTCCTCGCTTGGGGCACGTGCCACCGTCATGGTGATCGACCGCGACCCCCTGACCCTCGCCATGGTTCGGCGGGCGGTCGCCGACCACTACCACGTGGTCGTCGCCCGCGACGCCGAGGAGGCCCTCGGGCTCGTGAACGACATGAAGCCCGACGCCCTCGTCTTCGACGTCGGCCTCGACGAGGCCGACGTGGCCATCGTGACCGTCGCCCTCGCCGCGTGCGGCGTCCTCGACGCCACCCCGGCCGTCATGGTCGACCCGAACGAGCCCATGAACACCGTCACGCTCCGGCGCCGTATCGACGACGCCATCCGTGTAAGCCGCCGGGTGTACCTCGGCGGCGGCCTGCGACACCGCGTCGCGGCCTGACCGACTCCCGGCGGGTGGCGCCTCGCGCGTCACCCGCCTATCCGGTCGCTCGTCGGCCTCTCCGGTGCGGTCACGCGCCGGCCAATTGGCACATGCCGCGCGGCCAAGTGGCCGTTTGGCACCGGGGAGCACGGCCAAGTGGCCGCGTCCCCGAGCTCCTCGGCTACGGTGAGCCGGTGAGCCGGCAGCGCGCGATCCTCGTCCTCGCGGTGGCCTCGCAGGCCGCGTTCTCGATGATCACCTTCGGTCTGCCGGCGATCGGCGCGGAGATCCGGCACAGGTTCGACCTCGGGCCGGCCGGCTTCGGCGCCGTCTTCGCGGCGGTCGGGCTGGGGTCGGCGGCCGCGCTCATCCCGGCGGGGGCGCTGGTCGACCGCTTCGGCGGGCGGCGGATCCTCATCGTCGGCGGGATCGTGAACGGCATCGGGCTGCTCCTGGCCGCGGCGGCCGGGACGGCCGGGACCTTCGCGGCGGCGCTCGTCCTGGCCGGGATCGGCGGGGCCGCGGTGCCCGTGGCGGGGATGACCGCCCTCCTGCGCGTCTTCGCGCCGGCCCAGCGCGGGATGGCGATGGGCTGGCGCCAGCTCGGCGTGCCCCTCGGCGGCACGCTCGGGGCAGGGATCCTGCCCGGGCTCGCCGCGCTCGGCGGCGTGCGCCTGGCGATGGCCGGCGCGGGCGTGGCCGCGACGGCGACGGCGCTCGCGTTCGCGGCCGTCTCGGACGGGCGCCCGGCCGGCCGAGCCACGGGCGCCGGCCAGAGCGTCGCGGGCGTCCTTCGCATCCCCGGCTTCAAGCCGCTGCTGGCGGTCGGGCTGCTCTACGTCCTCGCGCTGGGGGCGATCCTGGCCCACTACGTCGGAGCGCTCCGCGACGCCGGCCTCTCGCACGCCGAGGCCGCGGCGGGCTTCGCCGCCCTCAACATCACCGCCGCGCTCTCACGCATCGTGTGGGGCCGGGTGGCCGACGGCGGCGGCGGCACCCGCCGGGCCAGGACGCTGACCGAGATCGGCATCCTCACGGTCGGCGCGACGTGCGTCATGCCCTTGATGCTCGCGGCCGTCCCGGCCGGGGCGCTGGCGTTCGGCGTCGTGGTGGCATTCGGCGCGTTCGGCATGAACGGCGTCCTCTACCTGCTCGCCGGCGAGCTCGCGGGCGCCTCGCGCGCAGGACGCGCCGTCGGCGTCGCCTCGACGGTCGTCTTCGGTATGGGCTCGCTCGCGGCCCCGATCGCAGGACTCGCGATCGAGCGCACCGGCTACGACGCCGTGTGGGTCATGTCGGCGGTCGTCGCCGCGGCGGGCGCGATCACGGCCCGGCGCTGGCTCGAGCCGGCGGCGGTCGTCGCGACCGAGGCCGAGGTCGTGCAGGTCGCGGTGCCGGCGAGGTAGGCGAACACCCGGTGTCAGCCGCCGTGCGCTACAGCGGGATCGCGCAGTCCGTGCAGGCCGTGAGGCGCACGGGCGCGCCCGGCTTCGCCCACCGGCCGGGCGCGTAGCCGCGCGCGTCGATCGCCGAGACGAAGTAGCGCGAGCGCGTGCCGGGCAGCTGGATCGCGAAGCGGCCTTCGGCGTCGGTCCGGACCGTCGCGACCGGCCGCGGCGGGTCGGCCGAGATCGGCCCGGCGTTCGAGATCGGGCGGGTGTAGATCCCGATCTGCACGTTGGGCTGCGGCGAGCCGCCGCCCGTGTGCCCCGACGTGGTCGCGACGAGGACGCCCGAGATCTCGACGGTGCCGGGCTGGGTCGAGGGAGGCGGCGGCTGCGAGCCTTCGCCGCCGCCGCCGCTCCCGCCACCGCCGGCCGCCTGGCCGCAGCCGGCGGCGAGGGCGGCGGTGGCAAGGAGCGCTGCGAGCGACCGGACGTGCATGCTCCTTCGACGGCGCCCGCGGCTCACGGGTTCACTCGGCCTTCCGGGCCAGCATGACGATGCGGCGTGAGCCCATCTCGAGCTCGGAGCCGTCGAGCCCGCCCCAGAACCGCTCCACCTCGAGCCCCGCCGCGCCTGCAAGCGCGGCCAGCTCGGGCGCCGTGTACCCCCGGTGCGAGAACCGGCGCTCGCGCCGCTCGCCGCCGTGCACGAACGTCCAGCACGTCTCGAACCGGCCCCGGGGGGCGTCGTAGACCCGCTCCTCCAGCATCAGCGTCCCGTTCGAGAGCCTGTGCCAGCCGCGCGCCTCGAAGCGGCCGAAGACCGAGACGGGGTTGCCGAACTCGATCAGGAACCGGCCGCCGGGCACGAGCGCGGCCGCGACCCGCTCGAGCACCAGCCGGTCGTCGGCCTCCTCGGCGAAGTAGCCGAACGCCGTGAACATGTTGATGACGGCGTCGAACTCGGCCTCGTAGGCGATGCGGCGCATGTCGGCCCGCTCGAAGCGCACGTCCACCCCGGCCTCGGCGGCCCGCGCCGACGCCAGCTCCAGCGACGGCGCGCTCAGGTCGGCGCCGGTGACCGCCATGCCGCGCCGCGCGAGCTCCACGCTGTGGCGGCCGTGGCCGCAGGCCAGGTCGAGAACCCTCGTCCCCTCGCCGAGCCCGAGCGCCTCGATCAGGAAGTCGACCTCGGCCGCCGTCTCCTCGGCCGGAAAGCGGTCGACGGCGAACTGGAGGTAGTCCTCGTCGAAGAAGCCCTCGAACCAGTCCCGGTCAGCCGTACTCATAGAACCCGCGCCCGGACTTGCGTCCCAGACGGCCCGCCTCGACGTACGAGCGCAGGAGCGGGCACGGCCGGTACTTCGAGTCCCCCAGGCCGTCGTGCAGCACCTCCATGATGGCGAGGCACGTGTCGAGCCCGATCAGGTCGGCCAGCTGGAGCGGCCCCAGCGGATGGCTCATCCCGAGCTTCATCACGGTGTCGATCGACTCGCGGTTGCCGACGCCCTCCATGAGGCAATAGACCGCCTCGTTGATCATCGGCAGCAGGATCCGGTTGGCGATGAAGCCCGGGTAGTCGCGCGACTCGGCGACGGTCTTCCCCATCCGCTCCGCGGCGGCCCGCACGATGCCGGCGGCCTCGTCGGAGGTCTCGAGGCCGCGGATCAGCTCGACCAGCGGCATGAGCGGCACCGGGTTCATGAAGTGCATGCCGACCACCCGATCCGGCCGCGAGGTCGCCGCCGCCAGCCGGGTGATCGGGATGGAGCTCGTGTTCGAGGCGAGCACGGCGCCGTCGCCGGCGGCCGCGTCGAGGTCGCGGAAGATGCGGAGCTTCAGGTCGACGTCCTCGGTGGCGGCCTCGATGGCAAGGTCGGCCGGCCCCGGCTCGGAGGCGGTCTCGATCCGGCCCAGGGCCGCCTCGGCGTCGCCGGGCTCGACGCGGCCCTTCTCGACCAACCTCGCCAGCGACGCCTCGATGCCCGACCGGGCCTGCTCCAGCTGGTTCGGCGCGACGTCCACGAGCCGCACGTCGTAGCCCGCCACCGCCGCCACCTGGGCGATGCCCGATCCCATCTGCCCGGCGCCGACGACGCAGACCGTGTCGCTCACGCGGGGAAGACCTCGAGCACGGTCGCGTCGCCCTGGGCGGCGCCCGAGCAGATCGCGGCGACCCCGATCCCGCCGCCCCGGCGGCGAAGCTCGCAGATCAGCGTGCCGAGGAGGCGCGCGCCCGAGGCGCCGATCGGGTGGCCGAGCGCGACCGCCCCGCCGTTCACGTTCACGCGCTCCTCGTCGATCCCGAGGAGCCGCACCGTGTTGAGCGCCACCGTGCAGAACGCCTCGTTCACCTCCATGAGGTCGATGTCCGAGACCGCCATGCCGGCCTTCTCGAGCGCGACCCGGGTCGCGGCCGACGGCGTCCGCACGAGGTAGGCGTAGTCGTCGGCCACGTAGCCGTGGCCGCGGATCGCGGCCAGCGGCTGGATGCCGCGCGCCCTGGCCCACACCTCCGATGCCAGGACGAGGGCCGCCGCGCCGTCGTTCACGCCCGGGGCGTTCCCGGCGGTGGTCGAGCCGTCGGCGACGAACACCGGCTTCAGGGCGCCCAGCTTCTCCAGCGACGTGTCCCGGCGCGGGCCCTCGTCGGTCGAGACGACGGTCTCGCCCTTCCGCCCCTTCACCGTCACCGGCACGATCTCGTCGGCGAACCGGCCCCCGTCGATCGCGGCCACGGCGCGCTGGTGGGAGCGGAGCGCCCACGCGTCCTGCTCCTCGCGCGAGATCCCGACCTCGGCGGCCACCACCGAGTTCTGCTCGGCCATGATGAGGCCGTCGAAGGTGCACGTGAGCCCGTCGTAGGTCATCGAGTCGAGGACGGCGCCGTCGCCCATCGTGTAGCCGAACCGGCCCTTGGGCAGGAGGTACGGGGCGTTCGACATCGACTCCATGCCCCCGGCGAGGATGACGTCGTGCTCGCCGGCCCGGATCATCACGTCGGCCAGCGTGGCAGCGCGCATGCCGGACGCGCACACCTTGTTGATCGTCTCCGACCCGACGGTCGGGCCGAGGCCGATCCCGACCGACACCTGCCGGGAGGGGATCTGGCCGGCGCCGGCCTGGAGCACCTCGCCCATGACGACGTAGCCGACGTCGCCCGCCGCGACCCCGGAGCGCTCGAGCGCCCCGGCCGCCGCCTGCGTCCCCAGCTCCGGCCCGGACAGGCTCGCGAGGCCGCCGCCGAGCCTGCCGAACGGCGTGCGGGCGGCGCTCAGAATGACGGTTCGGGCTTGACTCATGACCGACGATGCAGCATAGTCAAGCCCGTGCAAACGACCTTCGGGCAGTGGTGGTGGCGACGCGAGCGAGGTGCGGCCCGCTAGCTCCGCCACGGCATCCGCGCTTCGCTCGAGCCTCTCCGCCCCCCAGGGCGAGGGGCTTTTTTCATGGCATGACGACCGAACGACACACCCGCGAGCTGCCCGCCGACCTGATCACGCCGGTGGGCGCCTACCTGCGCCTGCGCGAGGCGCTGGGCGGGCCCGCGTTCCTGCTCGAGTCGGTCGAGCGCGGCGAGCAGGTCGGCCGCTACTCGTTCCTCGCGGCCGGGCTGCCGGCGGTCGCGACGCTCGCTGAGGCGGTCGCGTTCGCCGCCTCCCAGCCCGGCCCCACGGCGGGCGCGCCGCCCTTGGTGGGCGGCGCGGTCCGCGTCCTGACCAACGACTGGGTGTCGGGGCTCGAGCCGGTGGCGCTCCCGGCGGCCAACGGCGCGGACGCCGGGCTGCCGACGATGCGGTTCCTGCTCGCCGAGACGGTGGTGGCCTTCGACCACGTCCGCCGCACCATGACCGTGACCGGCGAGCGGGGTGCGGTCGAGCGCGCCATCGACGCGCTCGGCGGGCCGCTGGGGGTGCCGGTCGCCGAGCCGCTCGAGCCGGGGAGCGCCGAGGCCGAGATGACCGAGGCCGGCTACCTCGCGGCGGTCGAGCGGGCCAAGGAGCACATCGCCGCCGGCGACGCCTACCAGATCGTCCCCTCCCAGCGCGTCCGCCGGCGCACCGGCGCGTCCCCGGCAGCGATCTACCGGGCACTGCGGGCCGTCAACCCGTCGCCGTACATGTTCCTGCTCGACATGGACGGCTACCAGCTGATCGGCTCCTCGCCGGAGACCCACGTGCGGCTGGGGCTCGACGGCACCTGCGAGCTGCGCCCGATCGCCGGGACGCGGCCCCGGGGCACGACGCCAGAGGAGGACGACACGCTCGCCGCCGAGCTGCTCCAGAGCGAGAAGGACCGGGCCGAGCACGTGATGCTCGTCGACCTGGCCCGGAACGACCTGGGCCGCGTCTGCGCGCCGGGGTCGGTGCGGGTCGAGCGATTCATGGACGTCGAGCGCTACTCCCACGTCATGCACCTCGTGTCGCGCGTCTTCGGCCAGATCGCCGATGGGCACGACGCGGCCGCGCTCCTGCGGGCGACGTTCCCGGCCGGAACGGTCTCGGGCGCCCCCAAGGTGCGGGCGATGCAGATCATCGCGGAGCTGGAGGGCCGCCGCCGGGGGGCCTACGCCGGCGCGGTGGGCTGGCTCGGGTTCGGCGGCGACATGGACACGTGCATCGCCATCCGCACGGTGGTCCTGCGCGACGGCTTGGCCTACATCCAGTCGGGCGGCGGGATCGTGGCCGACTCCGATCCCGACGACGAGTACCGCGAGGCGATGAACAAGGTGGCGGCGCTCGGCGCCGCCATCGACCGGGCCGAGTCGGGGGTGTACGGGCGATGAGCGCGCGCGTCCTGGTCGTCGACAACTACGACTCGTTCACCTACAACCTGGTCGACTACATCGCCACGGCCGGGGCGGAGGTGCGGGTGGAGCGAAACGACGCGGTCACCGCGGATGAGGCCGAGGCCTTCGGCCCGACGCACGTGGTCGTCTCGCCGGGGCCGGGGACGCCGCGCGAGGCGGGCGTCTCGGAGGAGGTCGTCCGCCGGATGGCGGGCCGGGTGCCGATCCTCGGGGTGTGCCTGGGCCACCAGGTGATCTGCGAGCTCTACGGCGGCCGGGTCGACCGCGCGGGCCGGATCGTCCACGGAAAGCCCGACGAGGTGACACACGACGGCTCGCCGCTCTACGCCGGCCTGCCGAGCCCCTTCGAGGCCGGCCGCTACCACTCGCTCGCGGCGCGCGAGGTTCCCGAGGCGCTGGTCGTGACCGCGCGGACACCGGACGGCGAGGTGATGGGCGTCCGCCACCGGGCCGACCCTACCCACGGCGTACAGTTCCACCCGGAGTCGGTGCTGACCCCGCACGGGCGGCGGCTGATCGAGAACTTCCTCGCCATGGAGGCCGGCCGGTGATCACGAACGCGATCAAGCAGCTGGTCGAGGGCCGCGACCTCTCCAGCGAGGAGACCCACGTCGCGATGATGCAGGTCATGTCCGGCGACGCCTCGCCGGCCCAGATTTCGGCGTTCCTGGTCGGCCTCAGGATGAAGGGCGAGACGCCGGACGAGATCGCCGGGTGCGCGCGCGCCATGCGAGCGCACGTGACGCCCGCCACGCCGTCGCGCTCGGACCTCGTCGACACCTGCGGCACGGGCGGCGACGGCTCCGACACGTTCAACATCTCCACGTCGGCGGCGCTCGTCGCCGCGGCGGCGGGCGCCGTCATCGCCAAGCACGGCAACCGGGCCGTCTCGTCGCGGTGCGGCTCTGCCGACGTGCTCGAGGCGCTGGGCGTGCGGATCGACCTCTCGCCCGAGGACGTGGCCGCGTGCATCGACGAGGTCGGCTTCGGCTTCCTCTTCGCCCAGGCCCACCACCCGGCGATGCGCCACGCCGGCCCCATCCGGCGCGAGCTCGGCATCCGCAGCGTCTTCAACCTGCTCGGCCCGCTGACCAATCCCGCAGGCGCGCGCCGCCAGGTGGTCGGCGTCTACTCGGAGACGCTGGTCGAGCCGATCGCGCATGTGCTCTCGAAGCTCGGGACGGAGCACTCGATCGTCGTGCACGGCGCGGGCGGGCTCGACGAGCTGACGCCGACCGGCGAGAACCTGATGGCCGAGGTGCGCGACGGGACGGTGCGGACGACGACACTCGACCCGGCACCGCTCTCGACCGGCCCCGTGCCGGGCTCGCCGGACGACCTGCGCTGCGGCGGCGACCCCGCGCAGAACGCGGCGGTCATCCTCACCGTGTTCGACGGCGAGCGCGGGCCGCGCCGGGACGCCGTCATCCTGAACGCGGCGGCGGCCCTCCTGGTCGGCGGTGTCGTCGACGGCTGGGAGGCCGGGATCGACCTGGCCGTCGAGACGATCGACTCGGGCAGGGCGCAGGCCAAGCTCGACGAGTTGGTGGCCTTCACGCGGGCCCGGGCGGCGGCGGCGTGAGGGGCTATCTGAGCGGGCTGGCGGGCGACCTGCGCCGGGAGGCTCCCGAGCCGACGCGCGGGTTCGGAGACGCGCTCCGGGCCGGCCCGGCCGTGGCCGTCATCGCCGAGATCAAGCGCTCGTCGCCGTCGGAGGGCGGGATCGCCCCCGGAGCCGATGCCGGCGAGACGGCCGCGCGGTACGCCGAGGGCGGCGCGGCGGCGATGTCGGTGCTGGTGGCCGAGCGCGACTTCGGCGGGAGCCTCGACGACCTGCGCGCGGCCCGGGCGGCCGCCGGCCTGCCGGCGCTCGCCAAGGAGCTCACCGTCTTCCCGGAGCAGGTGGCCGCCCAGCGGGTGGCGGGCGCCGACGCGATCCTCGTGCTGCTCGCGCTCGTCTCCGACGCCGAGGCGGCGCGGCTCCTCCAGACCGCCGAGCTGCTCGGGATGGACGCGCTGGTCGAGGCCCACACCGCCGACGAGGTCGAGCGGGCGCTCGCGCTCGGGCCGGCGATCGTCGGGGTGAACGCGCGCGACCTGGAGTCGCTCGAGGTCGACCGCGACCGCCAGCTCGAGCTCCTGGCGAGGCTGCCGGCGACGGTCACCCGCGTCGCGGAATCGGGCATCGCCTCGCGGGCGGACGTCGAGGCGGCCCGCGCCGCCGGCGCCGACGCGGTCCTGGTCGGCACGTCGCTCATGCGCCGCCCGGAGCTCCTGGCCGAGCTGGTGGGGGTGGCCCGGTGACCATCGTCAAGATCTGCGGCCTGATGCGACCGGAGGACGTGGACGCCGCCGTCGAGGCGGGCGCCGACCTGGTCGGCTTCGTCCTCGTCGAGGGCACGCCGCGCTACCTCGACCCCGACCGCGCCCGCGCCCTCGCCGCCCGCGTCCCGGACCGCGTGAAGACGGTGGCAGTGGTGCTGGGGATACCAGGTAACGCCCCCCTCGAGGGGTTTGATTTGACACAGACCTATGACACCCCCGCCGAGTTCCGAGACGTCATCGTGGCCAGCAGGGCCGAATTGCCCGAGGATGTGCCCGACGGTGTGCCGGTGCTGCTCGACCTGCCGTTTGGCTCTCGGCCGGATGCCAAGGAGCTCGCGGGCCACTGGGCGCGGGCCGCGGAGGTGCGCCAGCCGGTGATCCTCGCCGGGGGCCTCGACCCGGAGAACGTCGCCGACGCCGTGCGCTCCGCCCATCCGTGGGGCGTCGACACCGCGCGCGGCGTCGAGACCCAGCCCGGCGTGAAGGACCACGCGCTGATCCGGGCCTTCGTCCGGGCCGCCAAGGACGCCGCATGAGCACGCTGCCCGACCCCCGCGGCCGGTTCGGCGACTTCGGCGGTCGCTTCGTGCCCGAGACCGTGATGGGCGCGCTCGACGAGCTGGCCGCCGGGTACGAGGCCGCCCGCGCCGACCCGGCCTTCGCCGCCGACCTCGAGCGGCTCGGCCGCGACTACGTCGGCCGGCCCTCGCCGCTGTACCTGGCCGAGCGCCTCGGCGAGGGCTCCGGCGCACGGATCTGGCTGAAGCGGGAGGACCTGAACCACACCGGCGCCCACAAGATCAACAACGCCGTCGGCCAGGCGCTCCTGGCCGTCCGCCTCGGCAAGCGCCGCATCGTCGCCGAGACCGGGGCCGGCCAGCACGGCGTCGCCACCGCCACCGTCTGCGCGCGCTTCGGCCTCGAATGCCACGTCTACATGGGCGAGGAGGACATCCGCCGCCAGCACCCCAACGTCGTCCGCATGCGCATGCTGGGCGCCGAGCTGATCCCCGTCACGTCCGGCTCGGCCACGCTCAAGGACGCGATGAACGAGGCCATCCGCGACTGGATCACCAACGTCGAGACGACCCACTACCTGATCGGCTCGGCGGCCGGCCCGCACCCCTACCCGATGCTGGTGCGCGACCTCCAGTCGGTGATCGGCGGCGAGGCCCGCGAGCAGGTCCTCGAGCGCGAGGGCCGGCTGCCCGACGCCGTCTGCGCATGCGTCGGCGGCGGTTCCAACGCCATCGGTCTCTTCCACCCCTTCCTCGACGACGCCGAGGTCGCGCTGTGGGGCGCCGAGGCCGGCGGGGACGAGCACGGCGACGCGGCCACCCTCTCGCACGGGCGGGTCTCGGTGCTCCACGGCTCGCGCTCCTACGTGCTCGCCGACGCCGACGGCCAGGTGCTCGAGTCGCACTCCATCTCGGCCGGCCTCGACTACCCGGGGGTCGGCCCCGAGCACGCCTACCTGAAGGACGCCGGCCGCGCCCGCTACGAGCCGGTGACCGACACCGAGGCGCTCGCCGCCTTCCACCTGACCTGCGTGAAGGAGGGCATCATCCCGGCGCTCGAGTCGGCCCACGCCGTCGCGCTGGCGCTTCGGCACGCGCGGGCGGGCGAGGTGTGGCTGGTCGGGCTCTCCGGCCGGGGGGACAAGGACGTCGACGCCGTCGAGGCGCTCCAGCGATGAAGGTCGCGACGCCGGTCGTCTCGATCTACCTGATGGCCGACGCCGACCTGGTCGAGCTGGCCGAGGCGGCCGTGCGCGGCGGGGCCGGCCTGCTCGAGATCGGGATCCCGTTCTCGGATCCGCTGGCGGACGGGCCGACCGTCCAGCGCGCCGGCCAGCGGGCGCTCCGAAACGGGATGACGACGCCGCGCGCGCTCGCGCTGCTGGCCGAGCTACGGGCCCGTGTCCCGGTGCCGCTCGTGCCGATGACGTACGCCAGCCCCGTCATGGCGTACGGCGAGCGCCGCTTCTGTGCCGACGCGGCCGCCGCCGGCGTCGACGGCCTGATCGTCCCAGACGTCCCCGCAGACGAGGCCGGCGCACTCGCGGATGGATGCGCCGAGCACGGGCTCGACCTCGTGCCGCTGCTCGCGCCCACCTCGACGGACGAGCGGATCGAGATCGCCTGCTCGCGCGCCGGCGGGTTCGTCTACCTCGTGTCCGTCGCCGGAACCACCGGCGCCCGCGAGCGGGCCTCCGACCGCGTGGCCGGGCTCATCTCCCGCGTCCGCCCGCGGACGCCGCTCCCGCTCCTCGTCGGCTTCGGCATCTCGACCGCGGCCCACGTCCGGGCCATGCTCGACGCCGGCGCCGACGGCGTCGTCATCGGCTCGCGCGCGATCGAGGTCGCGGAGCAGGGCGGCGCTCCGGCGCTCGAGGCCTTCGTCGCAGAGGTCGCAAGCGCGCTGCCCGTCTCGAACTGAGCCCCAATCGGGACTCGCTACGCTCTGCACATGCACATCCTGGTCGTCGAGGACGATGCGCCGCTCGCGAAGATCGTGAAGAAGTCGCTGGAGTCCGGCGGCCACACCGTGGACGTCGCCATCGATGGCCAGGAGGGCCTCGACCTCGGCCGCGGGCGCAGCCACGACGCGGTCGTGCTCGACATCCAGCTTCCCAAGGTGAACGGCATGGACGTGTGCCGGATGCTGCGCGAGGACGGAAACCAGGTCCCGATCATCATGCTGACGGCCCGCAGCGCGGTCGCCGACCGCATCACCGGGCTCGACGCCGGTGCCGACGACTACCTGCCGAAGCCCTTCTCGCTGGCCGAGCTCCAGGCCCGCCTGCGCGCGCTCTCGCGCCGCGGACGCCCCAACGGCACCGAGGTACTGGAGGCCGGCCCGCTGACGCTCGACCCCGCCGCTCGCGAGCTGCGCGTGAACGGCTCGGCGGTCGAGATGACCGGCACGGAGCTCGCGCTGCTCGAGCATCTGATGCAGAACGCCGGCGTCGTCCTCTCACGCGACCAGCTCCGCGAGCACGTGTGGGGCGACGGCCCCGAGCCGACCTCGAACGTAGTGGACATCTACGTCCACTATGTGCGCCGGAAGCTGCGCGCGGCCGGCGTCACGGACGACCCGATCCGCACCGTCCGCGGCCTCGGGTACGCCTTCCGTCGTCAGGAATAGCGACCTCACCGGGGCGAGCGCATGTTCAGCAAGGCACGGATCCGCCTGACCGCGTGGTACGCCGGCGTGCTGGCGGCCTTCCTCGTGCTGCTCGGGGCGGCCGTCTACCTGGTCGAGCGCCACCAGCTGCTCTCGAACGTGAACCACGGCCTCCAGGTCCAGGCCGGCCGGGTGGAGACGGCCTTCGCGGTGGGCGGGCTCGACCGGATCATCGCGCTGAGCGACACCGCGCCGTCGGCCTACACCGTCACGGTCACCGACGCCACGGGCGAGACCTCGAGCCGCGACGTCATCAACCAGGACTCCGCCCGCGCCGCGCTCATCAGCGGGAGCGACATGCGGACGGTCTCGGCACCGGGCGGCCCGCTGCGCGTCCTCTCCGAGCGGATCAGCCCGACCCTCGTCCTCCAGGTCTCGCGCTCGCTCGAGCCCGAGGAGGAGGCGCTCGACCACCTGCTCGCCGTCCTGCTCCTGGGCGGCGGCGCGGCGATCGTGATCGCCGCGATCGGCGGCTGGTTCCTGGCGGGGAAGGCGCTCACGCCGGTGCAGGAGGCCTTCGAGCGCCAGAACGTCTTCGTCGCCGACGCGAGCCACGAGCTGCGGACACCGCTGGCGGTCATCCGGGCCAACGCCGAGTTCCTTCAGGGCCGCGAGCCGGCCAGCGAGGAGGCGTCCGAGATCGTGTCGGAGACGGACCGGCTCTCCTCGCTCGTCGATGCGCTGCTCGCGGTCGCGCGCGGCGACCGGAACGGCGGCGTCGCCTACGACGACCTCGACCTCGGCGCCGTGGTCGAGGGCTCGGCCGTGTCGATGCGCTCGCTCGCCGCCGAGCGTGGGGTCGCGCTCGACGTCTCGGCCGCGCCCGAGCTGCGCGTCCGTGGCAGCCGCGAGCAGCTGCGCCAGCTGGTCGTGATCCTGGTCGACAACGCGCTTCGCTACACCGGCGAGGGCGGCCACGTGGCGGTGGACGTCGCCCGCCGCGACGGCTCGGCCGTGATGGCCGTGACCGACACCGGGATCGGCATCCCGGCCGACGCGCTCGGGCACGTGTTCGAACGCTTCTACCGGGCCGACGGGGCGCGAAACCGCGACTCCGGCGGCGCCGGCCTCGGGCTCGCGATCGCGCAGAAGCTCGTCGAGGAGCACGGGGGCCGGATCGCCGCCGAGAGCACGCCGGGCGAGGGTTCGACCTTCACGGTGACGCTGCCGCTCGCGCGCTGACCGGGGCGCCTCATGCCCCGGCCGTGCTCGCCTCCTCGGCCCGGCGCAGGTCGATGTCACCGCTCATCGAGCTGGCGCGCAGCTCGATGTCGGTCGGACGGCCGGTGGGGGCGCTGTCGGAGACGGGCAGGTCGGACGACACCTCGCCCGACATCGAGCTGGCATCGATCCAGAGCGTCGCACCGAGCCGCACCGTCGCGACGATATCGCCCGACATCGTGCGCAGCTCGACCGTGCCCGCGGTCAGCCGCTCGGCCCGCACGTCCCCTGACATGGTGTGGGCCGACACCGCCCCGTCCGCCTGGTCGAGCACGATGTCGCCGGACATGGTGTTGAGGCCGGCGCGCCCGGCGGCGAGCCCCACCGAGATGTCGCCGGACGCGGTCTTCACGTCGACGTCGCCTGCCGCCTCGATGGTGACGTCACCCGAGGCCGTCTTGGTCGAGACGGCGCCCACTCCTCCGCGCACGTCGACGTCGGCGGATGCCGTCTTGGCGATGACGCCGGCGCCGTGCGGGCAGCGGACGCGCACGCACACCTCCGGCTCGTTCCAGCCGAAGAGGCGCGGACGGCGCGGGATGTCGATCACGAGCCGATGGCCCTCCCCCGTGGGCCGCAGCTCCTGGCGGGCCGTCTCCACGGCGGCCCGGCCGGCGTCGCCGCCGTCCAGCGGCTCGATGTCGACGGTGGTCTCGTCGGTGGCCGCGGTCTCGATCTCGATCCGGCCGGCCTGGACGCGGATGTCGAGATCGAGCGGCCCCGGCGTGTGGTGGGTCGTGGTCGGCATGGTCGGCTCCTTCGTGGCTCGTGGCTACGCGCGGGCGTACCCGATGACTTCGTGGACGGCGCGGCGCAGGCGGCGCGGAGCCGGATCAGGCCGGGCGGCGGCCGCCGGCACGTGGTCGGCGGCTCGCGATCGGACCGGCGCGAGCTTCGAGAGCTCGGCGGCGGGCAGGCGCAGGTTGGACGTGGTCATGAGATCCCCTTTCATCCCGAGTAGCCGCGGAGGCGGTTTCCGACCGTGCGCCGGCCGAGGCCGGACGAGATCGTGCGCACGAGCCAGGTGTTGAGCGAGACGCCCTCGCGTCCGGCCGCGGCCTCGGCCTGCGACTTCAGGCGCTCGGAGAGCCGCAGGGTGACGCGGGCCGACGTGTCGTCGTCGGGCGGCGGCCCCGCCGCCGGCTCCTCGCCGGCGTAGAGCAGCTGGACGTCGCCGCCGGAGAGGCGGACGTCGATCCGGCCGCTGGGCAGCTGGGCGGTGAGCTCCATCGCCGCCTCCTGAAGGGCGTCGAGGAGGTGCACGCGCACCGAGGACTCGACGGCGCGCGCGAGCCGGTCCGCCGCCTCGACGATCGACTGGTCGCCGAGCGCGGCGGCCGCGGCCAGGTCGGCCCGCAGTCCGTCGACGAATCGTGAAGTCTCCATGACGTCATCATGACATCATATCTGGCGTCTGTCAAATGTCATCCGCACGTCACGGTACGCTTTGGCCCCGTGCGCCGCATCGCGAGTCATCTCGACACCGCCTCGGATGACTTCCTCCGAAACCGCGAGCGGATGGGCGAGCTGCTGGCCGATCTCGAGGCCGAGCTGGGGCGAGCGAAAGCCGGCGGCGGGCGGACCGCGATCGACCGCCACAAGAAGCGCGGCAAGCTCCTCGCGCGCGAGCGGATCGACCGGCTGGTCGACCCCGGCGGGGCCTTCCTCGAGCTGTCCCCGCTCGCCGCCCACGGCCTCTACGACGGCGAGGCGCCGGCCGCCGGCATCGTGACCGGCATCGGCCCGGTCGCGGGCCGGCCGTGCGTCGTCGTCGCCAACGACGCCACCGTCAAGGGCGGGAGCTACTTCCCGCTCACGGTGAAGAAGCACCTGCGCGCGCAGGAGGTGGCCGAGCAGAACCGGCTGCCGTGCATCTACCTGGCCGACTCCGGCGGCGCCTTCCTCCCGCTCCAGGCCGAGGTCTTCCCCGATCGCGAGCACTTCGGCCGCATCTTCTACAACCAGGCCCGCATGTCGGCCCTGGGCATCCCCCAGATCGCGCTCGTCATGGGCTCCTGCACGGCGGGCGGCGCCTATGTGCCCGCGATGTCCGACGAGGCCGTGATCGTGCGCGGCACCGGCACGATCTTCCTCGGCGGGCCGCCGCTCGTGAAGGCCGCGACCGGCGAGGAGGTGACCGCCGAGGAGCTCGGCGGGGCCGACGTCCACAGCCGCCTCTCGGGCGTCACCGACCACCTGGCCACCGACGACGAGCATGCGATCGCGATCTGCCGCGAGATCGTGCGCCACCTGGGCGACCCGCCGCCGGAGCCGTGGGTTCGGCTCGAGCCGGAGGATCCGGCCCTCGACCCGGCCGAGCTGCACGGGGTCGTCCCGGCCGACATCCGCCACCCGTTCGAGGTGCGCGAGGTGATCGGCCGCATCGTGGACGGGTCGCGCTTCCACGAGTTCAAGGCGACGTACGGCGACACGCTGGTATGCGGGTTTGCGCACCTGATGGGGTATCCGGTCGCCATCCTCGCGAACAACGGCATCCTGTTCTCGGAGTCGGCGCTCAAGGGCGCGCACTTCGTGGAGCTGGCGTGCAGGCGCCGGGTCCCGCTCGTCTTCCTCCAGAACATCACAGGCTTCATGGTGGGGCGCGAGTACGAGGCCGGCGGGATCGCCAAGGACGGCGCGAAGCTCGTGACGGCGGTGGCATGCGCCGACGTGCCGAAGTTCACGGTCGTGATCGGCGGCTCGTTCGGGGCCGGGAACTACGCGATGTGCGGGCGGGCGTACGGGCCGCGGCAGCTGTGGATGTGGCCGAACGCGCGCATCTCGGTGATGGGCGGCCAGCAGGCGGCCCGCGTCCTCTCAACCGTGCGCGGCGAGATGAGCGAGGAGGAGCGCGACGCGTTCGAGCTCCCGATCCTCGAGACCTACGAGCGCGAGGGCAACCCCTACTTCTCCACCGCCCGGCTCTGGGACGACGGCATCATCGACCCGGCCGACACGCGCCGGGTGCTGGCACTCGGCCTGGCCGCGGCCGCCTACGCGCCCGTGCCCGAGACGACGTTCGGGGTGTTCCGGATGTGAGCGCGGTCAGCCTGTCACGAAACGGCGTCGTCGCCACCCTGACCCTCGACCGGCCCGCGGCCCGAAACGCGCTCGAGCCGGCGATGATGATCGAGCTGCGCGACCTCATCACCGCGCTCCCGCAGGACGGGACGCGCGTCCTCATCCTGACGGGCCGAGGCGACATCTTCTGCGCCGGGGCCGACGTGGAATGGATGCGGCGCAGCGCCGAGCTGACCCACGAGCAGAACGTGGCGGACGCGGCGGTCATGCGCGGCCTGCTCGAGGCGCTGGACGCCTGCCCGCTCCCCATCATCGCGCGCGTGAACGGGCACGCCCTGGGCGGCGGGTCCGGCCTCGTCGCGATCGCCGACACGGCGGTGTGCGTCTCCGGCGCCCGGTTCGGCTTCACGGAGGCCCGGCTGGGCCTGATCCCGGCGACGATCTCGCCCTACGTCCTGCGGAAGATCGGGCCCGGCCACGCGCAGCCGCTCTTCACGACCGGCGCCCGCTTCGGCGCCGAGCGGGCGCTTCGGATCGGGCTCGTCCAGGAGGTGTGCGAGCCCGACGAGCTCGAGCACCGCGTCGCCGACGCCGTGCTCGCCTACCTGGAGTGCGGCCCGTCCGCGATCGCCGAGACCAAGCGCCTCCTGCGCGACGCCACGGCGCCGCTGCGCCTGCCCGACCTCCCGGAGCGCCTGGCCGCGGTCCGCGCCGGTGCCGAGGCGCAGGAGGGGCTGGCGGCGTTCCTGGAGAAGCGGAAGCCGCGATGGGCCCCGGACTCGAACGCGTCCTGATCGCCAACCGCGGCGAGATCGCCGTGCGGATCGCGCGCGCCTGCCGCGAGCTCGGGATCGCCTCCGTGGCGGCCTACGAGCGGGCCGACCGCCGCTCGCTCCACGTCGCCGCCGCCGACGAGGCCGTCGAGGTGGCCTCCTACCTCGACGCCGAGGCGCTCGTCGGCGCCGCGACCGCCGCCGGCGCCGACGCCGTCCATCCCGGCTACGGCTTCCTGTCGGAGAGCGCCGAGCTCGCGGAGGCGGTGCTCGCGGCGGGGCTGACGTGGGTCGGCCCGCCGCCGGCGGCGTTGCGCGCGGGCGGCGTCAAG
>JAICKX010000054.1 GCA_025927685.1 Thermoleophilia bacterium
CGCCACCCCGAACGCGACGCCGCCCCGCACGTGCCAGCCGCCGAACCAGTGCAGGAGCGTGCCGTCCTGCGACGCGACGACGACGACGACGGCGAAGCCCGTCGCCGATGCGGCCGCGACGACGGCGAAGCCGTCCTGGAGCCGGCGAGGAGCGATGTGGCCGGCCGCCACGAGCACCGCCGCCGCGAGCAGGGGGATCGCGGCCGGGAGCGGCAGCGCCCAGCTCATCCCTGGAGCTCGGCGATCTCGTCCGGGTCGACGCTCCCGGACTCGCGATGGACGTCGAGTGCCAGCGCCAGGATGAGCGCCGTGATTGTCACGCCGACGACGACGTCCGTGAGCGTCAGCGCCTGGACGACGGGATCGACGGCGGGGCTCCCGAGCGGGACGCCCTTGAAGATCGGAGCCCCGGCGCCGTGGCGGTAGCCGACGGTCAGGAGCAGGATGTACGTCGCGGACTGCGACACGCTCAGGCAGATGGCGAGATGGATGAGGTTCCGGCTCACGATCGCGCCGTAGACGCCGACCCCGAACACCCATGCGACGACCAGGGCGGCGAGGATGCTCATCGCTCCGAGATGTGCGGGACGACGTAGCTCTCGAGGAACTCCGTGTAGAGCACGAGGTTCGCCGCGGCCACCTCGATCGCCACCGCCCAGTTCAGGATGCTCATGCTCCCGCCCGAGACGAGCGTGCCGGTCTGGCCGTTCCCGAGCAGGTTTCGGAGGAACGGCTCGCCGGCGACGAGGGCGGCGAGCCCGACCGCCACGTACGCCGCCGCAGCCAGTCCCTCGAACGGGTCGAGCAGCCGCTCCCGCCCGAACCGGCTCCACTGGCGGTAGCCGGCGCTCACGTAGACGAGGACGATCGCGGCGGCGATCACGATCCCGCCCTGGAAGCCGCCGCCCGGCGTCACGAGCCCGAACGCGGCAAGCCACAGCCCGACGAGGAGGACCGGGCCCACCATCACGACGCCGAACATCCGGATCGCGTCGCTTCGCACGTCGTCAGCCCTCGTGCTGCCCGCCGGCTCACGCTCGTCGCGGAGCAGAAGGACGACGCCGACGACGGCGGCGAAGAGGATGAACTCCTCCCCCATCGTGTCCACGCCGCGGACGTCGAACACGATCGAGGTGACCACGTTCGTCGCATGCCGCTGCGGCACCGCGACCGCGTTCAGCATGCGTCCGTACGCGCCGTGGAACTCGCCGAACCGCGGCCCCGCCAGGATGCCGGCGGCGAGCACCGCGGCCAGCGCCGCGCACACCGGCAGGCCGAGCACGCGGCGCGCGTCCCTGCGGCTCATCCCTCGCCCCCGCGCCGGCGCCGCGTCCGGCTGATCGCGATGAGGACGATGAGGGGGTAGGCGACCGAGCTGACGACGAGCATCGAGAGCGCGACGTCCGGCGCCTGGAGCACGACGAACAGGATGACGAGCAGGAGGCCGTAGACGCTGCTCACGACGACCTGGCGGAGCGGGTCCATCGTGAGCGCCACCGCGGTCGCCGCGGCCGCCACGAGCAGCAGCACGGCCGACTGGAGCGGGGCGATCGTCTCGAGAGCTATCGCGATGCTCCCTCGTCGCGGAGGACGACCTCCCCGAGGTCGATGCGGCGGACGACCCGTCCGGTGGCATGCACCACCACCGGCCCGGCGAGCACGAGGACCACCACTGCGGCGACCGCCTCCCACGCGCTCGTGCTCGCATGCTCGCGCACGAGCACGGCGGCGAGGATGCACAGCGGCCCGACGGAGTAGCCGGCCGAGGCGTAATGCAGCCGGTCCGCGCTGGTGCGCATGAGCGCCAGCCCGGCGCACGACATGAGCTGGGCCGCGACGCCCACGGCGAGCAGCACGTCGACGACGATGCCGCTCACAGGTGCCGTCCCATGAACCGCGCGAATACGAGCCCTCCCACCCACGTCACCGTCGCGCACACGACCGGCACGCCGAACATGGCCGAGCTGCCGAGCCCCTCGGCCAGGCAGAGCAGAATCGTGGTGGTCAGCGCTGCCGCCAGCTCGAGCGCGATCAGCGCGTCGACGGCCTCGGCGCGGACACAGACGAGCAGGAGCGGGACGAACCCGGCCAGCATCGCCGTGGCCGCGATCGTGAACGCGTTCACACCGGCTCCTCCGACCTGCGCCGCCGCACGAGGTCATGCAGGAGGGCCGTGCCGGCCTCCGGGTCGACGTCCACCAGGTACGAGTTCGGGCTGTAGCCGGCCAGGAGCGCGAGCCAGGCCCGGCGCGCCGGGCCCGAAGGAGTGGTCTTGGATCCGGGGTCGACCTCGCGCGAGACGTACTCGCCCCGCACCACCTGCCGCCGCGATGCCGACCGCACCAGCGCCAGCATCAGGATGCCGAAATCGGCCACGACGGCGACCGGCACGGCGCCGGCGGCTCGGAGCGTGCTCCCCGAGACGCGGACGTCCTGGCGGGCGGCTGCGCGGGCGGACTCCGCGACGGTGGCCGCGGCCGCCGCCGCACAGGCCCCGGCGAGGGCGTTCACCCGGCTCCAGTCGGCGACCAGCACCAGCCACAGGCCGAAGCAGCCGAGCCACCACAGAAGCCAGGCCCGGGCGTGTCTCTCCACGGCGATGACATGCCCGCGCCGCCACGGGTGGAAACGGCCGCACGGCATCCGGCGCGTGCGAGATGCTTCGCTCGCGATGCGGTTCCACGGCTCCGAGGCGAGCATCCACTACGTCCAGCACGGTGCCGGCCCCGACGTCGTCTTCGTCGCCGGCGGCGGCGGGCTGGCGACCGACTGGCACCCGTACCAGATCCCGTTCTTCGAGCGCGAGTTCCGCTGCACGACCTTCGACAACCGCGGGATCGGCGCGACGGAGTGCGACATCCCGCTCCCGTGGCCGCTCGAGTCCTTCGCCCGCGACACGGCCGAGCTGATCGAGGCCGTCTGCGAGCCGCCGGTCGCCCTCGTCGGCCTCTCGCTCGGCGGCGCCATCGTCCAGCAGGTCGCCATCGACTTCCCCGGGCTCCTGCGCTGCGTCGTCACGATGGGGACCGGGGCCCGCAGCGTCGGCTGGGGCTGGGACTACCAGAAGGCCGAGATCGACTGGCGCAAGGAGGGGAACCGGCTGGACGGCCCGATGGCGGTGGTCCACAACGCCGCGATGATGTTCCCGGCCCGGGTCCTCGGCGACCGCGAGCTCTGGCCCAGGCTCAGGGCCGACCTCGAATCGTGGCTCTCGACCGACGACAACGAGCGCTCGCTCATCCCGCAGTGGGAGGCGTGCCTCCTCTACGACCAGATGGAGTCGCTACCGGAGTGCAGGGTGCCGATGCACGTGATCGCCTTCTCCGAGGACGTCCAGGCCCCGCCCCAGGACGGGCGCGAGGTGGCCGAGCTGGCCCCCGCCGCCGAGTACCACGAGTTTCGAGGGCATGGGCCACTGCTCGATCTACGGGCACGCGCACGACGTGCTGAACCCGTTCATCCGCGACATCGTTCGCCTCCACCTCTGAGCGACACCAGAGCCGGCGCACGGGCGTAGACTGGCGGCTCGACCGTCCGGAAGGGGGCACCATGAACGAGCACGCCGACCAGACGTTCTACCGGTCGCCGACGGCCGCCATCGCCGCGCCGCCCGAGGAGCTCGCTTACGTCGCCGCGTTCGATCCAGCGTCCGAGAAGCGCGACGCGATCACGGTGATCGACTGCAATGCCGAGTCGGGGACGTACGGTCAGGTTGTCGGGTGGGCCGACCTGCCCACGGCCGGGAACGAGCTGCACCACTTCGGCTGGAACGCGTGCTCGAGCGCGCTCTGCCACGAGGGACACGCCCACCACAACCTCGAGCGGCGCTACCTGGTCGTGCCGGGCCTGCGCTCGTCGCGCACCCACATCCTCGACACCAAGCCGGATCCCCGCAGCCCGGAGGTCGTGAAGATCATCGAGCCCGAGGAGCTCGCGGCCAAGGCGGGCTACTCGCGTCCGCATACCGTCCACTGCGGCCCCGGCGGCATCTTCATGTCGAACCTGGGCGGAGCGAACGGGACCGACGGGCCGGGCGGCGTCGCGCTCATCGACCACGACACCTTCGAGGTGACGGGTGCCTGGGAGACCGACCGCGGCGAGCAGCGCTACGGCTACGACGTGTGGTGGCACCTGAAGGACGACGTCGCGATCACGTCCGAGTGGGCGACGCCGTCGATGATCGAGGCCGGGCTCAACCCGGACGACCTGCTCGGCCGCAAGTTCGGTCACCACCTCAACTTCTGGAAGCTGTCGGAGGGCAGGATCACGCAGCGGATCGACCTCGGCGACGAGCATCAGATGGTGCTCGAGCTCCGGCCGGCGCACGAGCCCCGTCAGGCGTGGGGATTCGTCGGCGTGGTCATCAGCGTCGAGGACCTGTCGGCGTCGATCTGGCTGTGGCACCACGAGGGCGACGTCTTCACAGCCAAGAAGGTCATCACGATCCCCGCCGAGCCGGCCGACGCCGCCGACCTGCCGCCGGCGCTCCAGCCGTTCGGCGCCGTGCCGCCGCTCGTGACCGACATCGACCTCTCGGTCGACGACCGCTGGCTCTACGTCTCGTGCTGGGGCACGGGCGAGCTGAAGCAGTTCGACGTGAGCGACCCGCACAACCCGAGGGAGACGGGCTCCGTCCACCTCGGCGGGATCACGCGCCGAAGCCCCCACCCGGCCGAGCCCGGGTACGAGCTTCGCGGCGGGCCGCAGATGATCGAGATCAGCCGGGACGGCCGGCGCATCTACGCGACCAATTCGCTCTACGCCTCATGGGACGAGATCTTCTACCCCGAGGGCGTCGGCGCATGGATGGCTCGCGTCGATGCGGGCGGAAACGGCGGCGGGATGAGCGTCGACCAGCGGTTCTTCCCGCACGGCGACGACTTCCGCGGCCTGCGCGTGCACCAGACGCGACTCCAGGGAGGCGACGCCTCGAGCGACTCGTACTGCTTCGTCGATTGACGGCCGTGCGTCAGTCGTGCGGCGTCCCGAACCGGTCGTCGACCAGGTCGTAGAGCTTCTGGGTCGCCCAGGTCGTGACCGCCGCGACGGCGATGTAGGAGAGCCACTGCTTGGCGGTGACGGACTCCTGCTCCTTCTTGGTTCGGCGGGCGCGCATCGTTCCGCTCACGGTCGGTCGCGCCACCATGGCAAGTGCCTCGCCGGCGGTCATCGGGCCACTCCCCTCCGGCCGAGAAGGCCGTTCACGCGCCGCTTCGCAGCGTCGAGCTTCAGCATCGCCCGGTCCTTGGCGCGCCGCGGTGCATTTGCCTTGTAGGCCAGCGCCGCGACCGTGTCGCCGAGCTGCTCGCGGGCCTCCTCTACCTGGTCCCGGACTTCGCGCGTGTCTTGACCCATGCGATGTCCTCCTTCACTGAGTCGACGGTTTGATCCGGGACCGGTGGGGCCCCGCGCTTGAGCGACTTGACGCCGAGAAGCACCACCACCGCTCCCAGGACGCCGGCCACGACGGTGACGATGAGCGCGGCCAGCCAGGCATCCAGCGTGGTCGCAAGCGCCAGGATCGCGGTGGCGGTGAGCGCGCCCAGCATCGCCAGCAGGATGACGCCGCCGACCGCCACCAGAGCGATCCCGACGGTCAGCCGGCGCGCCTTCTCAGCCACCTCGAGCTTGGCGAGCTCGATCTCGCGCCGGACGAGCTCGGACACGTTGCGCAGGAGCTCCTTGGTGAGCTCGGCGATGGAGCGGTCGTCGTCGCCCGGCAGGCTCATCCCACCGGCTCCAGCTCGACCCTCAGCCAGCCCTGCTTCCGGCGGTCGAACTGCTCGTAGGCGTCGATGGCCGAGGTCACGGGCGCGTGCCGGCCGACGAGCGTCTCGGGCTCCGGCACCTCGTCCAGCCGCACGTCCCCGATTCCGTGGAACACGACAGCCTTCATGCGATCAGTCCTTCCTCTCACTGGTCGGTCCCTCGGTTCCCCGCAGCAGGACGACGGAAACGCGATGCGACTATGGGCCGTTCCGCGGGGGTATCGCACGACTGCCGATGGACGCCGCGGAGCCCAACGACGCCACGCCGTTCCTGCCCGAGCGGCGGTCGCTGAAGGCGCTGCGCGAGGCGGCGCGGGGGTGCCGCGGCTGTCATCTGTGGCGACCGGCGACCCAGACGGTGTTCGGCGAGGGGCTGCGCAGGGCGCGGCTCGTGCTCGTAGGCGAGATGGCCGGCGACCGCGAGGACCGGGCGGGCGCGCCGTTCGTCGGGCCGGCCGGGCGGGAGCTCGACCGCGCGCTCGCCGAGGTCGGCATCGACCGCCGCGAGGCGTACGTCACGAACGTCGTCAAGCACTTCAAGTTCGAAGAGCGCGGCAAGCGCCGCATCCACAAGAAGCCCGGCCGGCTGGAGGTCGCGGCCTGCAAGCCGTGGCTCGATGAGGAGCTCGACCTGATCCGGCCGGAGGGGATCGCGCTCCTCGGGGCGACGGCCGCGCAAGCCCTGGTGGGGCCGGCGTTCAGGCTCCGCGCCGACCGCGGCCGCCTGCTCGACTCGGACCTGGCGCCCTTCGTCCTCGCCACGATCCACCCGTCGGCCATCCTGCGCGAGCGGGACGACCGAGCCCGCCACGAGGAGCGGCGCGCGTTCACGACCGACCTCGCCGCGCTCTGGAAGGCACTCCCTCAGGGCGGCGGCTGACGCCGCCCGCGCACGACCGCGATCTCCTCGACGGCCCCGGGGCCGCGCAGCGCGCCGATCGCCCGCAGATGATCGGTGCGTGCGCTGGCGAGAGGCCCGAGCGCTCCATGGTGGGCAGCGGCGACGCCGGCCGAGAGCCCCGCCTCCTCGAGCATCGCGAGCGTCCGGTCGGTCTCGGCAAGCGACGACTGGACGATGAAGAGATCGCCCCCGGGCCGCAGGTGCGCGGGCGCCTCCCGGCAGAGCCGGTCGAGGATCGTCCGGCCGTCGTGGCCGCCGTCCCAGGCATGCGAGCCGCGCGCCGATGGCCCGGCGGGCGTGGGCAGGTAGGGCGGGTTCGAGACGATCACGTCGAACGTCCGTCCCGCGACGGACGCGAACAGGTCGCCGCGCAGCACCTCCACGGTGACGCCGTTCAGGAGGGCCGCCAGCCGCACCGCGAGGACGGCGGCGTGGCTCGCGTCGACCGCCGTCATGGTCCGGGCGGCGGGGGCGACCGACAGCGCGATCACGCCCGAGCCGGTGCAGACATCCAGGACGTCGCCGCGGATGTGCTCGCGGGCGGCGTCGATGAGCATGCCGGCGTCGCTGCGCGGCCGGAAGACACCGCGCGGGGTGAGGAGTCGCACGTCGCGGTACCGGGTAAGCATGGGTATCGAGACCCGTACCCCCGACCCTGCGGGCGGAATCGCCCGTGACCTGCGGGCGCTCTTCGACCGCGCCGAGACGGTCACCATCGGCCTGGAGGAGGAGCTCCTGCTGGTCGACCCGCGCACGCTCGACGCGGTGAGCGCAGGTCCGCAGCTCCTGACCGAGCTGGACGACGGAGGCCGCTTCCGGGCCGAGCTCTCCCCGGCGCAGATCGAGATCGTCTCGCCCGTGTGCAGCTCGCCGGCGGACGCCGCCGCCGCGCTTGTCGCCGGCCGGCGGTCGGTCGTCGAGGCGGCCGCCGGAGAGGTGCGCATCGCGGGGCTCGGAGCGCATCCGTTCGCCGAGCCGTGGAGCGAGATCTCGCCGGGGCGCCGGTTCGGGCTGATCGAGCGCCGGTTCCGGTGGGGTGCCCGCCAGGGCGGTCTGGCGGCGGGGCTTCACGTCCACCTCGGCATCCCTGGCGCCGAAGCGCTGCTCGCGGTCTACAACGCCCTGCGCGGGTACATGCCCGAGGTGGCAGCGCTCGCGGCGGCGGCGCCCTACTTCGCCGGCCGCGATACCGGCTTCGCGAGCATCCGGCCGAAGCTCGCGGAAGCGCTCCCGAACCAGGGCGTCGGGCCGGTGTTCCGCGGGTTCACCGACTATGCGGCGCTGCTCGGATGGGGGCGGAGGACCGGCTCCTTCCCCGACCACACGACGCTCTGGTGGGAGTGCCGGCTGCATCCGGCCTTCGGGACGATCGAGGTGCGCGTGCCCGACGCGCAGGCGGCCCGGGCCGACCTCGAGACCGTCGCGACGGTCGTCTGGTCGCTCGCCCGCTGGCTGCTCGAGCGCTACCGCCGCGGCGAGCCGCTCCCCGCGCACCCGGTCTGGGCGATCGCCGAGAACCGCTGGCGAGCCGCGGCGGACGGCATCGAGGGCGAGCTGGTCGACCTGGACGTGATGCGGCCGGTCGCGACACGGGCCCGCCTCGCGGAGCTCCTCCCCCGGATCAGCCCATACGCCGGCGGCCCGGCCGAGGAGCGCGCGCTCGAGCGGGGCCTCCAGATGCTGGAGCGGCCCGCGCCGGCACGGCAGCGCGAGATCGCCGCCGCGAACGGGCTTCCCGGGCTCGTGGCCTGGGCGGCCGACCGCACGGAGCCGGGGGATGCGGCATGAGCGCGCGTGACGAGCGCGCGGAGATCATCCCGTACCGCGACGGCCCGCTGGTCGTGCGCGGCCCGTTCGTGCTGCTCGACGAGGACGGCCGCGAGATCGACGCCGGCCGCCGGACGGTCGCCCTGTGCCGGTGCGGCCGCTCGCAGCTGCGGCCGTTCTGCGACGGCTCCCACCGGCGGGCCAGGTACCGGGCCGAGGGCGGCGTGAGCCCCGACGCCGAGCGCCGCCACCCGCTGCGCGGCGATTAGAGCGGCGCCCGAAGCGACGAGCGGCCGGCGTCCCAGGCCTCGACGAGGGCCGTGGCGAACCGGGCCTCGAGCAGCATGAGGGCCCGCGCCCCGAAGACGATGTCGGGAGCGATCTCGGGCTCGCAGCGGGCGAGGCCCCCGGCCAGGTCGTGCGCGGCCACCGCCTCGTGCAGCGCGTCGGCCTCGACGTGCTCGTCGAAGAACTCGGCGGCCTCGTCGCCGGCGCCCAGCCGGCGCAGCCCGCGCGCGTAGCGGCCGTTCGGCTCCGACGAGGTCATCTCGAACGCGGCCAGGTGGCCGACGATCGCCCCCCGCAGGCGCCGGTGGAGGCCGAAGAGCGACATGAGATTGACGGTGGCGAGGGTCGTCCCCGGAATCCGGTCGAGGTACGCGCCGTACCGGTCGTCGAGCCCCAGCGCCCGCATCGACCCGGCGAACAGGGTCGCGTGCATGCGGCCGGGCCGCCCACCGCCGTACTCGTCGGACTGCACCTCGACCAGCGCCTCCTTCGGGCGCCCGGAGAGCCGGGGCACCGCCCACGAGTGCGGATCGGCCTCCTTCAGCTGATACGCCGAGCGGTGGACGAGGAACTCGCGCACGTGCTCGAGGCTCGCCCGCCGCTCGATCGTCCGCGCGAGCGACGGCCCGGAATCGTCGTCCACGACCTCCCGGAGCGTCTGCTCGACCGCGCCGGCCTCGACCGGCTCCGGCGGCACCGCCGCCCGGATGCCGCTCTCGAAGGGCCGCTCCAGCACCTGCCGGGCCGCCAGCAGGTGCGGATCCCACTCCCACGCGGGGTCGACGCCGGCGAAGCCGCGGTAGTGGAGCTCGTAGCAGCAGTAGAGGGCCAGGTGCAGGTCGTCGTCGGCGAGCGGGTCGACGGCCTCGACGAGCGGCACTTCGCACACACCCGGCGGGCGCCGCAACGACGCGAGGATCGCCTCGGACACGGGACCGCGCCCCTCCGGCAGCTCGGGCGCGGGACCCTGCCGGGGCGGGGCCGCAGGCGTCGCAGGTGCGAAGACGTCCACGTCGAGGTCAATTCCCTGCGCCGTCCGGCCCGCAAACGCTCCCGCGGTTGGCGCCGCCTTCGGCGGGGTACCGCGACGGCACACCGATGCCGGGAGGACCCGTGAGCGACCGAACCACAGCCGATCAGCTCGTCAAGTATCTGACCGACGCGCACTCGATCGAGGAGCAGGCGCTCGCCCAGCTCCGGGTCGCTCCGGACATCGCCGGGAACGGCCGCCTGGCCGCCGTGCTGGCCGAGCACCTGCCCGAGACGGAGGGACACGAGCGGAGCGTGCGTGAGCGGCTCGAGGCCCTCGGCGGATCGCCGTCCACGATCAAGGACGTGGTGATGGCGGTGGGCGGCAAGGGCTTCGTGCTCTTCGCGCGCTCCCAGCCGGACACGCCCGGGAAGCTGCTGGCGCACGCCTACTCGTACGAGCACCTCGAGCTGGCCGCCTACCGGCTCCTGGCGATCGTGGCGGACCGCAGCGGCGACACCGAGACGACGGCGCTCGCGAACGACATCGCCGAGGAGGAGCGGCTGATGGGCCAGCGGCTCGCGGCCTGCTACGACGAGGCCGCGGACGACTCCCTGGCCCGGGTCGAGCCCAAGGATCTGGGCTCGGCGCTGGTGTCGTACCTCGGCGACGCCCACGCCCTCGAGCAGCAGGCGATCGCGCTCCTCGGGCGCGCCACGACGATCGCGGGCGATCCGATGTTCGTGGAGGTGTACGAGCGACATCTCGAGGAGTCCCGCGAGCACGCCCGGATCCTCGAGCGGCGGCTCGACGCCCACGACGCGAGCCCTTCGAGCCTGAAGGATGCGGCGATGCGCCTCGGCGGCCTGAACTGGAGCGCCTTCTTCCAGGCGCATCCCGACACGCCCGGCAAGCTCGCGGCGTTCGCCTACGCCTTCGAGCACCTCGAGATCGCCGGCTACGAGCTCCTGGCCCGCGTCGCCGCCCGGGCCGGCGACGGACACACGGAGGGGGTGTGCAACGAGATCCTCACGCAGGAGCGTGGGGCTGCCGGCGCGATCGCCGGGACGTTCGAGCGTGCTGCGGACGCGTCTCTGGCGGAGACGACTGCGCCGCGCGTGTGACCTCGAGAGCCCCGTCCTCCGGGCCCGCCACAAGCGCGTCGCGGATCTCGCGGAGCAGGTCGACCTGCGTGCCGAGGTACTCCAGGCGCCGCTGCGCCAGCTCGTTTCGGAGCTCCGCCAGCTCGAGCTGCGCCTCGCGCAGCTGGTTCCCCTGGATCTGCTTGTCGCGCTGCCGGTAGGCGACGACCGCGAAGACCAGGTTGCCCAGGCCGAGCAGAATGATGACGACGTAGTAGCCGAGCTGGCTCACGCCGATTCGCTACCCCGGGCACTCCTCCTCGCAAACCAGCGCGAGACGGCGGTGTAGGGCCGCACCGGCGCGAAGCGCACCAGCTTCATGCCGACCCGGTAGGGCAGCGGGAACACCGCCTCGGCCTTCTCCTTCTCGATGGCGTCGGCGATCCGGTGGGCGGCGTCGCCGACCTCGATCATGAAGGGCATCGGGAAGTCCTCGTCCTCCGTCAGCTCCGTCCGCACGAACCCCGGGTTCACGACCTGGACGTTCACGCCGAGCTTGTCGAGATCGATCCGGAGCGACTCGAGCAGGTTGATGGCCGCGGCCTTGGTCGTGCTGTACGCCTCCGCCCGCGTGTACCCCCGGTAGCCCGCCACGCTCGCGACCCCGAGCAGCGTGCCGGAGCGGCGGGCGATCATCCGCGGCAGGACGGCGTCGAGGCAGTTCACGATGCCCAGCAGGTTCGTGTCGATGTGCTCGCGGATCGGCCTCGAGTCCCAGTCGGCGACGTCCATCTGCTCCCAGGTTCCGGCGTTCAGCACGGCCAGGTCGACCGGTCCGAGGTCGGCCTCGATGCGCCGCCCGACGGCGGTCATGGCCTCCTGGTCACGCACGTCGCCGGGATAGGGCCGTACTTCGCCCGGCGCCCGGGCCGCGACCTCGGCCAGCTTCCCCTCCCGCCTGGCGGTGATCGCGACCCGGGCGCCCCGGCGCGCGAGCTCACCCGCGAGCGCGGCGCCGATGCCGCTCGACCCGCCGGTGATCCACGCCACCTTGCCGTCGAGGTTCACGGCTGGAGCAGCACCTTGATCGTGCCGTTTCGCTTCTCCTGGAAGTCGGCGTACGCCTTCGGAGCCTGGTCGAGAGGGACCCGATGGGTCGCCAGGTCCTCGACCCCGAGCGGATCGCCGTCGCCCTCGACCATCGGGAGGATCTGGTCGACCCAGCGGCGGACGTTGGCCTGGCCCATCCGAAGCTGGATCTGCTTGTCGAAGAGCTCCATCATCGGCATCGGGTCGGCCATCCCGCCGTAGACACCGCTCAGCGAGATCGTGCCGCCGCGGCGGACGGTCGCGATCGCGGCGTGGAGGACGCTCAGCTTGTCGAGCCCCGCCTTCTCCATCATGCGCCGGCCGAGAGCGTCGGGCATGAGCCCGACCGCACGGTGCGCCACGTTGGCGATGGTGGAGCCATGGGCCTCCATCCCGACCGCGTCGATCACCGAGTCGGTCCCGCGCCCGTCGGTCAGGTCACGTACGGCCTCGGGGACGTCGTCATGCCGGCTTGCGTCGATCGTCGTGATGCCGTGCCGCTCGGCCATGGCCAGCCGCTCGGCGACGAGGTCGATCCCGATCACGAGGCCCGCGCCGCAATGGCGGGCGATGCGCGCGCACATCTGCCCGATCGGGCCGAGCCCGAACACGGCGACGCTGCCGCCGGCGGGGATCGCGGCGTACTCCACCGCCTGCCACGCGGTCGGGAGCACGTCCGAGAGGTAGACGAACCGCTCGTCCGGGGGGCCCTCGGGCACCTTGATCGGGCCGAAGTGGGCCTGCGGGACGCGCAGCAGCTCGGCCTGGCCGCCCGGGACCTGTCCGTAGAGCTTCGTGTAGCCGAAGAGGGCGGCGCCTTTGCCGTGCTCGCGCACCTGGGTCGTCTCGCACTGCGAGAAGAGGCCCTGGTCGCACATGTAGCAGTGGCCGCAGGAGATGTTGAAGGGAACCACGACCCGGTCGCCGGGCGCGAGGTGCTCGACCTGCGAGCCGACGGCCTCGACGATCCCCATCGGCTCGTGACCGAGCACGTCCCCCTCGTCGAGGAACGGCCCCATCACCTCGTACAGATGCAGGTCCGAGCCGCAGATCCCCGACGAGGTGACGCGCACGATCGCGTCGGTCGGCTCCTCGATGGCCGGGTCGGGCACGGAGTCGACACGGACGTCCCGTTTTCCGTGCCAGACGACGGCCTTCATGACCGGCCCGCCTTGGCGAAGCCGGCCTTGCTGCGCAGGTCGTGAGCCGCGGCGGCGCCGGCCGGATCGGCATCTGACGGCGGTGGAAGTTCCGTCTCGAGTCGGTCGACGCGCAGGATCATCGCTGCCTCCGGGAGGTGGGACGGTGAGCCTCTGGAGTACCGTCGCCACCCGGGCGTCAAACATCCGCCGGGGAGGTTGCCACCGGTTGGCTCGACCTGTCGCCGGCGGGCGGCGGGTCGGTCACGCGACGGTCACGGAACACCGCGAATGTCGTCTCACCCGGCCGACAACTGTCGGTACTCGCGACCCGGCCGCCGACCTCCCCACCCCGTGATCATCGTCGCCGATCGGCGACGACAGGTCACCGCCGAGGACTGACCGGCCACACGACCGTCACGGAACACCGCGAATGTCGCCTCACCCGGCCGACAACTGTCGGCCGGCCGGCCGGCCCCCCGCCCGCCTCACCCAAGCCGTCGTGCCCAGCGCCCGTGGCGAGAGCGCCGCCGAGGTTACCCCTGGCCGCTGCGGGGAAGACACCTGGCCGTGAGCACGTATGCCACCCCGGGCGCGGAGGCGGTGATCCAGGGCGTCTCGCTGGCCGTGAACGGCACCGAGCGCCGCCCCGAGGTGGACACGCGAACGTGGCTGACGAGTCGCTAGCGGCGGGCGAACGCCGCGTCCAGCCCGCGATAGGCGGCCGCGATCGCGAGCCCGTGGACGAGGTGGTTCGCGAAGTCCTTCGTGAGCGTCCCCGCCTCGTACTCCCACGGCGGCTTGTAGATCTTCATCGCCGGCAGCATGGTGTAGTCGGCGGCCATGACCGCGCTCGTGAGCGCGACGCCGCTGACCAGCGGCCGGCCGACGGACTCCTCGATCAGCGCGTAGACGGCGCCCCAGCTCGAGCCGTAGGCCCAGTGCACGACGGTCTTCACGAGGCCGGCCTGGTCCAGGTCGACCGGCCGCCGGAACACGCCTGCCGCAAATCGCTGGCCGACCTGGGCCGGCGCGGGCGTCTCGCTCCAATCCTCCGGCGGCTCGCTCTCGCCCTGCGGCCCGTCCGAGCGGCGGCTCTGGAGCGCCTGGTAGCCCGTGAAGACGGCGTTTCCGATCAGGCCCGCGAGCAGGCCCTGGCCGACGGCGGCGATGGGAGACCTGGAGCGGCGTCGGTGCATGGCGGCCCTGGTACCCGCCGCTCGAGGGTTCGGAAACACCGGGCCGGCGCGGTTGATCTCGCAGCCGGCCGGGTATCTCACATCCATGGGAATCGGAACCTCCATCATCCTCATCGCCGTCGGCGCGATCCTGCGCTTCGCGGTCACGCTCAGCACGAAGAACGTCAACTGGGACATCGTCGGCGACGTGCTGATGGTGGTGGGCGTCGTCGGGCTCGTGGTGTCGCTCATCTGGGCGGCCACGGTCACGCGCCGCACCGATCGCGGCTCGACGACCGTCGTCGAGCGCTGAGCGGCTAGCCGCCCTTCGCCAGCCGCCGCTCGAGGAACGCCAGAACGGCGGCCTCCTGCGGCGAGAGCCGGTGCCGGTCGCGTGTGAGCACGCGGCCGGCCTGCCGGCCGAGGCCCGTGCGCAGCGTGCCGTCGAGGTGGGCGTTGATGACGTCCGGGTGCACGTAACACGACCGGCAGACGGCCGGCGTGTTGCCCAGCTCCTCGGCGACCCTCTCGATGGCGGACACGAGCTGCTTCTTCGGCGCGCCGTCGCCGCCGCCCAGCTCCTCGAGCGTCCACGCCGCCAGCACCGTCCCGGTCCAGGTACGGAAGTCCTTGGCGGTGAACTCGTCGCCGGCGGCGTCGCGGATGTAGTCGGTCACGTCGTCGGAGGTCACGGCGACCGACTCGCCGTCCTCGTCGACGTACTGGAAGAGGTCCTGGCCGGGGAGCTCCTCGCACCGGCGGATCACGCGGGCCACGCGGGGATCCTCGAGCTCGACCTCGTGCACCCGGCCGCTCTTCCCGCGAAAGCGAAACGCGATCCGGTCGCCGCGGACGTCGACGTGCCGGTCGCGGAGGGTCGTCAGGCCGAACGACCGGTTCTCGCGCGCGTACTCGTCGTTCCCGACCCGGATCGTCGTGGTGTCCAGGAGCCTGACAACCGTCGCGACAACCCGGTCGCGGCTCAACGCCCGCCGGCGCATATCCCGGTCCACGCGCCGCCGGATGCGCGGGAGCGCGCGCCCGAAGGCGGCCATCCGGTGGTACTTGGTCTCGTCACGCACCTCCCGCCACCGGGGGTGGTAGCGGTACTGCTTCCTGCCGCGCGCGTCTCGTCCTGTCGCCTGGATGTGGCCGTTCGGCCACGGGGAGATCCAGACGCCGGTCCACGCCGGCGGGATCGCGAGCGCGTCGATCCTCCGCCGCTCGTCCCCGTCGGCGATGGTGCTCCCGTCGGGTGCGATGTACTGGAAGCCGCGGCCGCGCCGCCTGCGGCCGATCCCGGGCCGCTCGTCGTTCACGTACCGAAGGCCGGCTGCACGTGCCGACCGTTCGGGCTCGATGCCGGCACCGCCGTTCGTCCTCGCCACGGCGCCTCGGATACCCACGCGCGCCGCCGCGCAACCGCGTTTCGAGGGCGGGCGCCGCGGGGTACCCGCGGGACATGCAGCTTTCCTCCCGGCCCCACCTCGAGATCACACCCGGCCCGCCGCCTCCGCCGGCTCCGAAGCCCCCGCCTCAGCCCGACCGGCCGCTGACGCCGCCGGCGGTGCCCGACGAGCCCGAGCTCCCGCCTGACCCCGAGCCGGGACCGGACCCCGGCCAGCCGCCACCGGCCACTCCCCAGATCCGCACCACGTCCATCTTCGCCGAGAGGAGATCCTGACATGCCCGACAGCGCACAGGAGATGAAGGGCCGCGCCAAGAAGGCGGCCGGCGACCTGACCGACGACAAGTATCTGAAGCGCGAAGGCCAGATCGACGAGACGGGCGCCAAGGCCAAGGACCGGGTCGACGACGCCGCCGACAAGGCCAAGGACGGCCTCGACAAGCTGAGCGGAAAGACACAGCGCGCCGGGCACGGCGGGTAGCCGCCGATGCTCGACGACGACCCCGGCACCCGGCGACCGCGTCACCTCGAGGTCTCGCAGGCGGAGCGGGCGGTGCCCGGCCGCCTGGATGAGGACGACCTCGAGCTGGCCGAGGCCGTGCGGGCCGCCGCGGCGAGTATCCAGGGCGAGCTGACGCCGGCCGCCTACAGGGAGTTCCAGGGGCGCGACCCGGACCGCTGGCCGCCGCTGGACGACATCGAGGACCGGTTCGGCTCGCTCACCGCCGCGCTGGCGGACGCCGGCGTCGACCGCCCGGACAGAAGCTGAGAGCGGGGCCCCCGGGGGTGCGTCACTCCGGGTCCAGGCCGTTCCAAGCCGGCACGTGGACGGTGCGCGCGCCCCGCTTCCCGCCCAGGATCACCTTGCGCAGGCGCACGTCGTTCGTGGTCGACGTCTCATGGATCGCGCCCAGCGGGTTGGCGCGAACCTCGATGTAGTAGGTGTCGTTAGGCAGGTCGGTGATGTCGAACGACTGGCCCGGGAGGAACTGGAAGTACGTGTCGCCCCAGCCCGCGGGCAGCGTCTCGCGCGTCCAGATCGACGTCGCGTCGCCGCACTGGCCCTGGAGGCCGATCGAGTACGGGTCCCAGAGCGCCCCGCGCACGGTCAGGTCGATCGGGTCGGTCGGAGCGAGGCAGTAGCCCTCCTTCTCGCTGCGCACCACCTGCGACTTCGAGGACGTGAGCAGCGAGTAGCGCGCGAACTGCTGGAAGTGCCAGTGCTCGTGGCCGGGACGGCTGTCGTAGAGGAGCGTCCCCGCCCTCGCCCGTCCGACCGGCTTGCCGTTCCGGAAGAAGTACTGGTAGGCGTCCATGACGTTCGTGCCCGGGCGGCGGAAGCCCTCGACGTCCATCGGCGCCTGGCCCGCGTCCCACACGGTCGCCCCGAAGTCGAGGTAGTCACGCCCCGCCTGGCGGTCGATGCCGATCCCCCAGGGCGGGAGGGGGATGAGGTCGGGCATCGTCGCCGGCGCGGGCTTGGCGACTGTGGCGACGTGTGGCAGTCTCGGCGGCGCCGCGTGGGTCGCGCGATGCGCCGCGACCCCGCCGCAGCTCGGCGGGCAGGGGGGCGGCTTCACGACGTGGACGGTCACCGTCGTCGACGCGTTCGCCGGGGTGACGCCGAAGAGCTCGGCGTACCTGGGCGCGAGCGCAACCCGGACGGTGTACGTCCCGACCGGAAGGCGCACGACCGGGGCGGCCCTGTCGAGCCCGACGGCCCAGCCGCGGTCGATGCCCCAGACCGAGCCCAGCGTGAACGGGTTCGTCCCGCAGAACTGCGGATAGCGCGGGGTGAGCGGGCCCGACCCGTCGACGCGCTGGCGGTTCCAGTCGTTCGGGCAGAAGCTCATCGTCCGCGTCGCGATCACACCGCGCGACGCGCTCGAAACGGTGTAGGTCACGAAGCGGGCGAGGCCGTCCCATCCGCGCAGGAGCGAGGCCGGGAGCACGCGGTGGCGGGAGCCGATCACCTGGCTCACGCCGATCGGGCTGCGGTAGCTCGCCCGGCGCACGTCGAGCCGGAAATCGCCGCCGAGCGCCGCCAGGTAGGCGCCGACGCCGACCTGCACGCCGCCGGGGCCGAACTTCTCGATCGTCACGCTCGCCGACGCGGCGAAGAGGCGCAGCGTCGGCGGCTTGGCCGCCGCGGCGGTGGCGGAGGCCGCCGGCACGAGGCACGCGCCGGCGAGCGCGGTGGCGATGAGGACGGTCCGGCGGCGTGCCATGGTGGTCTCCCGGGTCGGTGGCGGTCCCCTCTTCGACACCGATCATCCCACCGGAGTTCGCACGCGGTGCGACAGCGGGCGAATTTGGCTTCCCGAGCCGCCACCGGCGCTCACGTCGGTGGTCGTTTCGGTCGATAACCGGAGAGATGGCGCGGATGACCCCACATCAGCGCCTCGAGCTCGCGCTCGGCATCCTGGCAGAGCTGCCGACGGCGCTCGAGGTGCTCTCGGATGACGGCGGCTCGGTCACCATCGAGCTCGCCGGCCACGACAACGAGATGCTGCACGCCCTCACTCAGCGGAGCAGGGTGCGGCTCGGCCTGGGGCTGCGCCTGCGAATGCGGACACCCGAGGGGCGGGGCTACGACGTCGACATGTCCGTCTCGGAGCTCTTCTTCCACTCGGCCGGTGTCGCGGCCGTCCACCTGACGGTCGAGCGCGTGCGCCGCTTCAACGGCAACCGGGCCACCCCGCGGGCGCGCGTCGACGACCTGGCCTTCGTGGGCGTCCTCTACTCCAGCGTGCCGCACGACGACCCGGAGTTCGATGTGCGGATGGTCGACGTGAGCCCCGACGGGATGGCGTTCATCACCGACCGGCGGCTCGCGATCGGCGACCTGCTGTCGGTCATGGCGACCATCGACCGCAAGCTCATCCGGATGCGGGCGCGCGTCCTGCACGTCGCCGACGCGCACTACGGCCGAAACCGGGTCGGGTGCGAGGTGACCTCGATCCAGGGGACCGAGCGGGCGCAGCTGGCGCTGAAGGCCGCGCTCGAGGAGGCCGACGGCTCCGCGCATCAGCGCGGCGGGCTTCCGATGGCCTCCTGACGTCTACGATCGAGGGATGTCGACGCACCCCACCGCCGTGGCCGGCTTCGGCAGCGCTGCCGACGCATACGAGCGTGGCCGGCCGTCGTATCCGGACGACGCGGTGGCATACCTGGCCGCCGAGCTCGGGCTCGGTCCGGCGGCGCGCGTCCTCGACCTTGCCGCCGGCACCGGCAAGCTGACGCGGCTCCTCGTCGAGGGCGGCGCGGAGGTCGTCGCGGTCGAGCCGGTCGCGGCAATGCGGGCGGCGCTCGAGCACGCCGTCGCGGGCGTCACCGTGCTCGACGGCACCGCGGAGTCGATCCCGCTAACGGACGGGTCGGTCGACGCCGTCACGGTCGCGCAGGCGTTCCACTGGTTCGACGCCGAGGCGGCGATCGTGGAGATCCACCGCGTCCTGCGCCGGGGCGGGCGGCTGGGCCTGATCTGGAACGTGATGGGGGCGGACGCCGGGTGGCTGGCCGCCCTGAGAGAGCTCGTGCACGGCAGCCGGGGCTCCGTGCCGGCCTATGGGGTGTCACCGTGGCGCAAGGCCTTCCGGGCGACACCGCTCTTCACGCCGCTTCGGGAGCGCACGTTCGGGCTCGTCCACGAGCTCGACGAGCACGGCCTGGTCGACCGGATCGCATCGACGAGCTACGTCGCGGCGCTGCCGGACGCGGACCGCGACCGCCTGATCCGCCAGGTGCGCGAGCTCGTCCGCGACCTCCCGCGGCCGCTTCGGGTGCCCTACCGCACCGACGTCTTCACCTGTCGCCGGACGTAGCCGCCCGCCTGGGGCGTACTACGCTGGTGAGCGACATGCGCACGCCCAGCGACGGCGAGCTCGTGGTGCGCGCCCGGGACGGGTCGAGGGAGGCCGCCGCCGAGCTCTTCGCGCGCCATTGGCCGCGGGCCTGGCGGATGGCGCGAACGGTCACCGGGCGCCGCGACATGGCCGACGACGTGGCCCAGGACGCGTTCGAGCGCGCCTTCGCCGCGCTGTCGCGCTTCGACGAGCGGCGGCCCTTCGAGCCGTGGCTGCACCGCATCGTCGTCAACCGCTCGCTCGATCTGCTGCGAAGCGAGCGGCGGCTGGTCGGGATCGAGTCGGCGGAGCGGATCGAGGGCGAGTGGCGAGACGCGGCGGCCGAGGACCGGGCGCTTCTCCAGGCCGTCTCGGGGCTCTCGCCACAGTGGCGGGTGGTCATCGTGCTGCGGTACGGGCTCGGGCTGCCTCCCGCCGAGATCGCCGAGCTGCTCGGGCTGCCGGTGGGCACCATCCACTCCCGGCTCGCGCGCGGGCTCGAGGACCTGCGCGGTCTGGAGAAGGAGCGCGATGCCGAGCGAGCTTGAACGCCGGCTCGAGCGCGCGCTGAGCGGCGCGCCCGGGCCCGACCCCGGGGTCTCTGACCGGGCGCTGCGCGCCGCGCTCGAGGCGCTGCCGTCGCCGGCCGACCTCCGCCGCGCCCGCCGGCGCCGGGTCGCGCTCCTCC
>JAICKX010000030.1 GCA_025927685.1 Thermoleophilia bacterium
AAGGCGGCAAGGAGCGGGTCGTCCCACTCGGCGCCGCCGCCGCCGACGCCCTCGCGCGCTACGTCGGCGCGGGCCGCCCGCGGCTTGGCCGTCCGGCGACCGACCGCGTGTTCGTGAGCGTCCGCGGCCGGCCGCTCGGCCCGACGGACGTCCGCCGGGCGCTCCGTCGCGAGCTGGATGCCGCCGGCCTCGCGCAGCGCTCCCCGCACGCGCTCCGGCACACCTTCGCCACCCACCTGCTCGAGCACGGGGCGGACCTGCGCAGCATCCAGGAGCTCCTCGGCCACGCATCGGTGGGGACGACGCAGGTATACACACACGTGAGCGTGCGCCACCTGCGGGCCGCGCACGCCGCCTCCCACCCGCGGGCTCGATGAGCGACGACTCCACCTCCATCTGGGACGACTACAAACGCACGGGTGACAAGCGCCTGCGCGACCGCCTGATCCTGACGTACGCGCCGCTCGTCAAGTACGTCGCCGGGCGGCTGGGGACGGGCCTGCCGGCGCACGTGGACGAGGGCGACCTCGTCTCCTACGGCCTCCTCGGCCTCATGAACGCCATCGAGCGGTTCGACCCCCACCGCGACACGAAGTTCGAGACCTACGCGATCAGCCGCATCAAGGGCTCGATCATCGACGAGCTGCGCTCCATGGACTGGGTGCCGCGATCGGTGCGAAGCCGGGCCCGCGAGATCGAGCGCGGGATCGTGGAGCTCGAGCACAAGCTGCACCGGCCGCCGTCGGACGAGGAGATCGCCGCCCACCTCGGCATCACCGACACCGAGTTCCAGGACAGCCTGACCCAGATCTCGCGCTCGTCCGTCGCCGCGCTCGACGAGCTGTGGACGATCTCGTCGTCGGGCGGCGACACCGTCTCGCTGATCGACACGCTCCAGGACCCGAATGCCGACGATCCCTCGACGGAGATGACCCGCACGGAGGTGCGCGAGGCGCTGGCGAGCGCGATCGGCAAGCTGCCGGACCGCGAGAAGACCGTGATCACGCTCTACTACTACGACGAGCTGACGCTCCGGGAGATCGGCGAGGTGCTCGGGGTGACCGAGTCGCGCGTCTCCCAGCTCCACACCAAGGCCATCCTGCGCCTCAAGGCCAAGCTCCAGGGCAGCCTGGAGCGGGCCTCGGCCGAGCGGTTCCGGTAGCTCCCGGCAGGCGCTGCGCGATACCCTTCCGCGCGTCCACCTGATTCGCCCTGGAGGCCACGCATGCCTGGAACGGAGCCCGGCAAGATCCGAAACGTCGCCGTGATCGGCCATCGCGGCACGGGCAAGACCTCGCTCGTCGAGGCGCTCTTGTTCGAGGCGGGCACCGTGAACCGGCTTGGCAGCGTCACCGAGAAGACGACGGTCTGCGACTACGACGACGAGGAGCGCCGGCGGGGCATGTCGATCTCGGCCACCGTCACCCACTTGGAGTGGGACGGCCGCACGATCAACCTGATCGACACGCCGGGCGAGCCCAGCTTCCAGGCCGACGTGCTGGGCGCGCTGCGAGTGGTGGAGGGGGCGATCATGACGGTCTCCGGCGTGATGGGCGTCGAGGTCGGCACCGAGCGGCTGTGGAGGCGTTGCGAGGAGCTCGGGCTCGCCCGTCTCATCCTCGTCAATCTGCTCGACCGCGAGCGGGCCGACTTCTTCACGACGCTCGAGGCGCTCCAGGAGCGGCTCTCGCCGAAGTGCGTCGCCGTCGAGCTTCCGATCGGGCGCGAGCACGAGTTCCACGGCGTGATCGACCTCGTCCACATGGTCGCCTACGACCACGGCGAGGGCGCCGGGCGCGACGAGCCCGTCGACATCCCCGAGGACCTGCGCGCGACCGCAGACGAGTACCACGACAAGCTGATGGACATCGTCTCCGAGACCTCTGACGAGCTCATGGAGCGATACCTCGAGGGCGGCGAGATCACCCGCGAGGAGATGGCCGAGGCGCTGAAGAAGCTCGTCGTGGAGGGCGAGCTCTTCCCGGTCGGCTGCGGCGCGGCGACCCGCAACATCGGCTCGCACGGCCTGCTCGACCTGATCGTCGAGGGCCTGCCGTCACCACTTCGGGCCAAGAACCTGCCCGAGGTCGGCGACGCCGGCACGGTGGCGTACGTGTTCAAGACGATCGCCGACCCCTACAGCGGCAAGCTCAACCTGCTGCGGGTCTTCGCGGGCGAGGTGCGGTCGGACTCGACGCTCGTCAACAACCACAGCCGCTCGAAGGAGCGCATCGGGGCGCTGCTCACGATCCAGGGCAAGGAGCACGGCCAGACGGACGTGCTCGGGACGGGCGCCATCGGCGCCGTGGCGAAGCTCAAGGAGACGGGGACAGGCGACGTCCTCTCCGACTCGGACGCGCCCGCCGAGATCGAGCCGCTGGGCGTCCCGGCGCCGGTGGTGTCGTTCGCGATCGAGCCCAAGCACAAGGGCGACGAGGAGAAGATCGCAAGCGCGCTACGCCGGCTCCAGGAGGAGGACCCGGCGCTCGACGTGCACCGCGACCCGCAGACCGGCGAGCAGATCGTCGCCGGCCTCTCGCAGATGCACGTCGAGGTGATCCTCGAGCGCATGCACCGCCGCTTCGGCGTCGAGGTGACCCTGCACCCGCCGCGCGTCCCGTACCTCGAGACGATCCGCAAGCCGTCTCGCGCGCAGGGCCGCTACAAGAAGCAGACCGGCGGCCGCGGGCAGTTCGGCGACTGCCACATCCAGCTCGACCCGCTGCCCGGCCACGAGGGCTACGAGTTCGTCGACAAGATCGTCGGCGGCGTCATCCCGCAGGGCTTCCGCCCGGCGGTCGACAAGGGCATCCAGGAGGCGATGATCCGGGGCGAGCTGGCGAGCTGCCCGGTCGTGGGCGTGAAGGTGACGCTCTACGACGGCTCCTACCACACGGTCGACTCGTCGGAGATGGCGTTCAAGATCGCGGGGTCGATGGCGTTCAAGAAGGCGTTCGCCGACGCCGACCCGATCCTGCTCGAGCCCATCATGAGCTTGCACATCACCGTGCCCGACGAGTCGGTCGGCGACGTGATCGGCGACATGACGAGCCGCCGGGGCCGGGTGCTGGGGATGGACCCGGCGTCGGGGGTCACGACCGTCCACGCCGAGGTGCCGATGGCCGAGGTGCTGGCGTACGCGCCGGACCTCACGTCGATGACGGGCGGGCGCGGCGACTACTCGATGAGCCTCCTTCGCTACGAGGAGGTGCCGGGGCACGTGGCCCAGAGCCTGATCGCCGCCGCCAACAGGGAGAAGGAGCTGGCGAAGGCGTAGCCGGCGGGCTACGGCTCGGAGACGATCTCGATCCGCACCCGCTGCCAGCCCTCGAGCCCGATGATCCGGGCGGCGTGCTGGGAGAGGTCGAGCACTCCGTGGCCGAACGGGCCGCGGTCGTTCACGCGCACCGTCACGGACCTGCCGGTGACCGTGCTCGTCACCTGCAGGATCGTGTTGAACGGGAGCCATGGGCTGGCGGCCGTCAGCTTGTGGGGGTCGAAGATCTCGCCGCTCGCGGTCGGGTCGCCGGCGAAGCCCGGCCCGTACCAGGTGCAGTCGCCGTAGAAGACCGGGCCGGTGGGCGTCGTGCCGCCGCCGCCCCCGCTGCTCGTCGTCCCACCGTCGTCGCGCTGCGCGATCCGGTCGCGGCGGGCCTGCTCGGCGGCCAGACGGGCGCGCATGCGTGCGGTGATGCTCGCCAGCAGGTGGTGGCGCGCGGCGATGGCCGAGTCGATCCGCCGGGTGGCGGAGTCGATCTCGGCGATCTGTCCTCGCTGCTCCCCGATCTGGTCGTGCAGGCGGGCCCGGGTCGCGGCCAGGACGGCCGTCTGCCCCGTGATCCGGCGGATGAGCGTGACCTCGCTGGTGTCGATGCGGTCGAGCACGTCCATCCGGTCGACGAGGTCGGCGAGGGACACCGCCCCGAGGACATACGACGTGGCGTCGGGCGCGCCGGCCTTGTAGTCGCCGATGACCTCGGCGGCGAGGGCCGACCGGGCAGCCGCGATCTGGGCCCGCTCGTCGGCGATCGTGACCTTCGTCACGCCGATCGCCGTCACCAGGCCGTCCAGGCGCGCGCGCGCGGACTCTCGCCGCTGCACGAGGTCCGCGCGGCGCGCGTCCAGCCGGTCGAGCTGGCGCATCACCTGGGCCGCCGCGGTGCGGTCCGACCGCACCGAGCCCTGGGCGAGCGCCGGGAGGAGCGCGCACGAGGCCACGACCCCCACCGCGAGGAGCCGTCGCAGTGCCGCAGTCCGTCGTTCGTGCGCCAACTTCCCCCCTCTCGGACGCCCCGGACCCTACCATCACCCTGCACGCGGGCACCGGCACACACGCTGCCGCGGAGGCGCACGTTGCGGCACAATTCTGGCTGCTGGGTATACTCGGGGGCCCGTCCGGAACCGTGCGTGGGCGCGCGATGAATCGGATTCACCGGAACGACATCGAGACCATGTGCGCCGTCTGCGGGCGCACGATGCTCCTCGGCGAGCGGCTGGTGACCTTCCACCGGCTGGAGGGCGGCGACGCGCGCGTCTGCGAGCTGTGCATCGACGAGGCCGAGGTGCGCGGATGGGTGCGCGAGGGCACGCCGACCGTGCCGCTGCGCGGCCTCGAGCCGCTGAAGCCCAAGGGGCTGAAGGGCCTCCTCGCGCCGCGCCGCCGGCCGACGAGCCAGGCGCCGCTCGGCCCGGACGAGCTCCCGGACGACCCCCGCGGCGCCGTCGAGGCCGGCGTCGAGCTCTTCAACGGGAGCGGCCACCCGCGCACCGTGTCGGGCATCGCCCGCACCCTCGGCGACCCGCGCGTGAGCGTCGTTCAGCGGAACGCGAGCGAGATCGTCGTGACGGTCGCGTGGGACCTGTCCTGGTACCAGTACCGCATCGACTTGCTCGGCCCGCGGCCCGTCACGCTCCCCCGCCGCGGGGCGTAGCTGGCCGAGATCGAGTCGCGCTTCCAGGCCTGGAATGCGACCGTCGAGGCCGACGGCACCGTCGCCCTGGCGAGCTAGCTCTCGGCGTCGAAGGCTTCGATCGGCGGGAACGTCCCGAGCGCGCGCGGCCGGCGCCGGTCGCGGGTCTCGCGGCGCTCGTCGACGACCTGTTCTTCGCCGCGGCGGCGGTCGTTCGACCCGCCCTCGCGCCGGTCGACGATCACCTGCACGTTGGGGTTCCCGGCGTAGTGCTGGGTCATCCGCTCGAGCAGCTCGCCCTCGAGCTCGCGCGGTATCACGCAGTAGATCACCCCTGAAGTAGACACCGGCCGGCCGGCCGCCGTCAAGGGGTATGCTCGCGTGCATGGCCGTGGCGAGCGGACTGGAGTGCCTGCGCTGCCGCCGGCGATATCCGATCGTGCCGATGCCCGCCGGGTGCCCGTCGTGCGCGACCGAGGGCACACCGTCCACCGTGGCGCCGGTGTACACGCGCATGACGCCGCTCCGGCCGGGCAAGGCGGCCGGTCCGGGGATGGCGCGCTATCTCACCCAGCTCCCCGTCGGGCGCGACCGGCTGGTGACGATGGGGGAGGGCGACACGCCGCTGCTCGCGACGCAGGCGCTCGGCCCGCAGCTCGGCCTGCGCCGCCTCCTGGTGAAGGACGAGCGCCAGAACCCGACCGGGAGCTGGCGCGACCGGTTTGCGGCGCTCGCCGTCTCGCAGGTCGAGGACTCGAGCGTGACGCTCGGCAGCGCCGGCGACGAGGCGCAGTGCGTCGCGCTGGCAAGCTACGCGGCCCGGGCCGGCCTGCGCTCCGTCAGCCTGGTCGACACTGCGGTGTCCGAACGGACCCGCGACGCGATCGAGGCGGTCGGCGGCCGGGTGGTCGGCGTGACGAACCCCGAGGGGCGCTGGCCGCTCCTGGCCGACGCCGAGCGCACGCTGGGCTGGCGTGCGGTCTCGAACCGGTCCTCGCCGCCCATCGGGAGCGACCCGCTGGCGGTCGAGGGCTACCGGACGATCGCCTACGAGATCGCCGAGCAGCTGCGGTTCGGTGCGCCCGACCTCGTCGTCGCCCCGACCGGGCTCGGCGACGGCCTCCAGGGCATCTGGCGCGGGTTCCGGGAGCTGGTCTCCTGGGGCCTCCTCGACCGCATCCCGCGGATGGTCGCCGTCGAGATCGGCGGCGCCGTCGCGAGCGCGCTGGCGAGCGGCAAGGACTGGGTCGCGCCGACGGGCTACGTCGAGTCGCCCGCGCGGGCGCTGGCCGGGGTGACCGGGACCGTGCAGACGCTCCACGCCGTCGTCGAGTCCGAGGGGCTCGTCGTGCGCGTGTCGGACGCCGAGCTCGAACAGGCGCGGATGCAGATGGGTGAGCTCGAGGGCACGTGGATCGACCTCGCCGCCGCGGCGCCGATCGCCGCCGTCATCAAGCTCGCCCAGCGCGGCGACGTGCCGGCCCGGACGGTCGTCGTCGCGGTCGTCTCCGAGCACGGGGTTCACGACGAGTCGTCGGTCGCCACCGGGACGCTCGAGACCGTCGACGGCCGGGTCGACGACCTCCTGCGCGTCCTGGCGGTGCGCGGTGAGTGACGCACTCCGGCTCTGGGTCGACGGCGGGTCGCGCGGCAACCCGGGCCCGGCCGCGACCGGCTACCGGATCGAGGACGAGACCGGCGTGACGCTGGTCGAGGCGGGAGAGTCGATCGGCATCGCGACCAACAACGTCGCCGAGTACCGGGCGCTGATCGCGGGGCTTCTCGCCGCCGCGGAGCTGGGCGGCCGGGAGGTCGAGGTACGTGCCGACTCGCAGCTTCTGATGCGCCAGATGACGGGCGCCTACCGGGTGAAGAACGCGGCGCTTCGCGAGCTCTGGCTCGAGGCCCGGCGCGCCGCCGCGGCCTTCGAGCGCGTCCGGTTCGTCGAGATCCCACGTGCCGAGAACGCCGCCGCCGACCTCCAGGTCAACCTGGCGCTGGACGCCGCCGCGGGCTGAGCGCGGGTATACTGAGCCCTCTCCAGCGGCTGTAGCTCAGTTGGCTAGAGCGTCTGCTTGCCATGCAGAAGGTCGAGGGTTCGAGCCCCTTCAGCCGCTTCTTTCCGCCTAACCAGGCCGTTTCTGGCGATTCCGAAGGGGCTAGAACCTCGGCCTCGCCCAGGATACAGGACGGAGGGTGCGATGAAGGTTTGCATCGTGGGAGCCTCTGGCAAGCTCGGGCGATACATGGTTCAGCATGCGCTGGATCGCGGCTACGAAGTGGTCGGTGTGTGTCGCGAGCAAAGCGTGGGGAAGCTCGACGGGTTCAAGGGGCGCATCACGGTCGTGCCCGGCGCGACAGACGACCGGGACGTCATCAAGCAGGCCGTCGAGGGATGCGACGGGGTGCTCGTGGTGCTCGTGCCGCGAGGTGTGCACGGGTACTCGACCGGCACCGCCCAAGCGGTGCTCGACTACGCGCCGCCGGGGGCGCGCCTCATCTTCTCGTCCGGATGGCACATCACGCGCGACGGCCGGGACGTGTACTCGCGGAAGCTGAAGATGATCGTGAAGGTGTTCGGCCCGCTGGCGCGGCTGGCTCGATTCGCAGACCTCGATGATCAGGTGGAGGCCTGTCGGCGGGTATTCGCGAGTGACACCCGGTGGACTGTCGTGCGCGGCAGCGACCTCGAGGAAGGCGCGAGCCAGGGCCTGCCGGTCTGGAGCCGGCACGTGGGCGACCCCATCCTCGAGAGCAACATCACCCGTCGCGTGGACTTCGCCCTGTTCATGGTCGAGGCTTTGGGAAACGACGCGCTCGTCCATGAAGCTCCGGCAATCGTTGGCTGCAAGACGCCGTCGGCGCTCGCGCACGCCGTCGACCGGGGGTGAGCCGGGACCGCCGTTCGCCGACTTGGCCTGCTTGTCCCATGCCTCACAAGGGCGCAGTGTGCACCGAGGCGCACTGACGTCGGCATAGACGGACGCTCGCGCCGACTGGCTCCGCGCCGAGTCACTGGCGTCCAGCTGCGCTTTCTCGAGTCGGCGTTGCCTCGCCTCCGGCGTCCGGATGGGGGATGATGAGCGGAAAGTGGCCCGGATAGCGCCTGCCTCGATGCGCGACCTCCCTGCAGGAACCGTCACCATGCTGTTCACCGACATCGAGGGCTCGACGAGGCTGTTGTACGAGCTGGGTGACGACTATGCGGTTGCGCTAGCGGAGCACCGCAGAATCCTTCGCGGCGTCATGGAGCGTTACGGCGGTGTCGAGGTTGACACCCAGGGCGATGCGTTCTTCTACGCGTTTGCGCGAGCCTCGAATGCCGTGGCGGCGGCTGGGACCGCGCAGGACGCGCTGGCCGCCGGCGATATCCGCGTCCGCATCGGGGTTCACACCGGGGAGCCGCGCCTGACCGAGGAGGGGTACGTGGGGTTGGACGTGCATACGGCGGCGCGAATCGCCGCCTGTGCGCATGGCGGGCAGGTGGTCGTCTCGAGCCGGACGCGCGAGCTGCTGGACGCTGACCTCGTTGCGCGAGATCTGGGTCAGCATCGGCTGAAGGATGTCGTCCACCCCGTGCGTCTGTTCCAGCTCGGAGCGGCGGACTTTCCGCCTCTTCGCAGCCTGAACGCGACCAACCTGCCGGAGCCGGTGAGCTCGTTCATCGGACGCGTGGCCGAGCTCAGGGATGCATCCTCGATGCTCTCCCAAACCCGACTTCTGACAATCACCGGCCCGGGAGGCGTCGGCAAGACCCGATTTGCGATCGCTCTCGCGCGAGATGCTCTTGAGAGGTATCCGGACGGTGTGTGGTGGGTGCCGCTGGCCGATCTGTCCGATCGCAGGCTCGTGGTCGCCAGCATCGAGCGCGCGGTGGGGGCATCAACGGATCTGGCCGGGTATGCGGCGGGCAAACGCATGCTGATCCTGCTCGACAACTTCGAGCATGTGATCGCGGCCGCGCCGGAATTGTCGCCGATCCTCGCCTCGTGCCCGGGGCTGACGCTGCTCGTGACGACCCGCGAGGTGTTGCGGCTCGAGGGAGAGCGTGAGTTCCCCTTGGCCCCGCTGTCGGGCGACGACGCGGCGGCGCTGTTCTCGCAGCGAGCCGGGCTGGAGCCGACGGAGCCTGTTCGCGAGCTCTGCACCCGGCTGGAAGCACTCCCCCTCGCGATCGAGCTGGCGGCGGCCAGAGCGAGCCTGCTCTCGCCGGCGCAGATCCTCCAGCGCCTCTCCCAGCGCCTCGATCTGTTCAGCGGTGGAAGGGATGTCGATCCCCGTCACCTCACTCTGCGCGCGACCATCGAATGGAGCCACGATCTGCTCACACCCGAGGAGCAGGCGCTTCTCGCCCGCTTCTCGGTATTTGCGGGCGGCGCGACGTTCGAGGCCGCCGAAACCGTCGTGGGCGCAGAACCGGACGGGATGCAGTCGCTGCTCGATAAGAGCCTGATCCGCCGGACGGGCGACCGCATCTGGATGCTCGAGACGATTCGTGAGTACGCCGCGGAACGGCTGGCGGAATCGGGCGGGGCCGCGCAGGTGCGCGAGCGGCATGCTCGGTATTTCCTTGCGGTCGCCGAGTCGGCAAACCTGTCCGACTGGGCGCCGGGTGAAGCACGGTACGGTGTTGCATTAACCGAACAAGCGAACTTTCGCGCGGCGCTCGGCTGGACGGTGGCCGGTGGGGACGCGGAGCTCGGGCTTCGGCTGGCGACGGCGCTCGAGAACTTCTGGGTTGTCGCCGACCCGTTCGAGGCGATGCGGTGGTTCGATGCCCTCCTGGCACGGTCTGAGGACGTATCCGCGTCGGTACGTGCAGCGGCGCTGCGCACGTACGGCGGCGTCGTCAACCCGACGGGGAACGATGAGCTGGCCGAGCGGCTCTACGAATCGAGCCTGGCTGAGTACCGGAGGCTGGGAGACGACGACGGCGTCGCGGGCGTTCTCGTGCGCCTCGGCCACAGCGCGTGGTACCGCGGCGCAAACGACACGGCCCTCGCCCTCGGCCGCGAAGGCCTGGACGGCAGCAGACGGGCGGGAAACACGCGCAGCGAGGCCCAGGCTCTGGGGTTGCTGGGCGAGCTCGAGTTCGAGCGAGGGGAGCACGACCGGGGCCTCGAGCTGCTCCACCAGAGCGTCGCCGTCGCAGCCGCCTGCGGCTTTCGCTGGTGGGAGGCGCGGATGCTGCTGCGCGCTGTGAAGCGGGCGCGAGAGCTCGACCGCCAAGCTGACGCGCTTCGCTGGGCGCTTGAGTCGCTGGGACTGGCCGTCGTGATCTCGGACCGGCGCCGGATCGTGCAGCTGCTCGACATTCTGGCCGCCATCGCCGTCGATCGCGGACAGGTGGAACGGGCGGGGCGGCTCCGCGGAGCGGCAGAGGCCGAGCTGGCCCGAGCGCCGGTGTCGGCGTGGACGATGACGGACCTTGATGTGGGCGCCGGCCGCGGCGAGTTCGAGCGGGGCCGCCAGGTCGGGTTGGCGATGGACCTCGACGCTGCCGCGACCTACGCCCTCGAGGCGAACGAGCAAGTGTGAGCGAGGGTTCGAGCCCCTTCAGCCGCTTCTTTCCGCTCAGCCAAGCCGTTTTTGGAGATCGGTGCGGTGTCCGATCCTGGCGGGTGGTGGCGACGATCTGGCGGCGAGTTGACTCGACTCGCTCCGGCGCATAGGGTCGACGGTCCCCGGACGGAGGTCGTCGATGTCGTGGAACCTCAAGGGCAGCTACGTTGAGACCTGTTCGTGTGAGCTGATGTGTCCGTGCAACCTGTCGTTCGACCACGGTGCGACGTACGACTTCTGCCGCGTGACGCTCGTCTTCAACATTCGTGAGGGCGAGATCGAAGGCACCGACATCGGCGGGCTCAAGGTTGCCGCCATCGCAGACACGCCGAAGGTCATGACCGAAGGGAACTGGCGGCTCGGCGTGTTCGTCGACGAACGGGCGACCGATGAACAGCTCGACAAGCTCGTTCAAGTGTTCAGCGGTCAACTGGGGGGCCCGATGGCGGGTCTGGCCCCGCTCGTTGGCGAGATGCTCGGTGTGGAGCGAGCGCCGATCGACGTGCACGACGACGGGGTGCGTCACAGCGTGCGGGTCGGGGACGTGATCGACTTCGAGATCGAGGATGTGGTGCCGTTCGGCGTCGAGACCGGCCAGCCGGTTCGGTTCTCGGGCATGTTCCACCCGGTGGCGCCGGATCTCACAATGGCGGAGGCGAAGCGCTCGCGGATCAATGCCTTCGGTATCCACTACGAGGGGAAGACCGGGCTCTCGACGTCCGAGTTCTCCTGGGCAGCCTGAGCCTGTGATCGTGCCTGCGCCGGAGCGCGCCTCCGGCGGCGTAGGCCTCGCCCCGGCGTTCGCCGCCGCCCGCGCTCGATTGGGTCTCGTCGTGCTGCTGTTTGCCCTCGCCGGCATCGGCTGGTGGTGGACCGCAATCCAGATGCGGGGGATGGACCACGGGCCATGGACGAGCCTTGGAGCCGTGGGCTGGTTCCTCGCCGTGTGGGTGGTCATGATGGCCGCAATGATGTTCCCGTCGGTCGCCCCGACGGTGGCCCTCTATTCCCGGATGACCGGCGGGCGTTCGCCGCTCCCCCCGCTCGTCTTTTCGGCGGGGTACCTCATCACGTGGGCGAGTGCGGGGGTGCTGGCGTTCGCGCTCGCCGCGGCCGGAGGTGCGGTTGCGGGCGACGTGCTGTCGTGGAATCGCGCCGGTCGGTGGGTGGCAGGGGCGACGCTCGTCGTCGCAGCCGTCTACGAGCTGACGCCTCTCAAGGACGCGTGCCTTGGCAGATGCCGCAGCCCGCTCGGCGTCTTGCTCGGATCCTGGCGGGCCGGCTGGTCGGGCGCACTGCGGATGGGAGCGAAGACCGGGGCCTGGTGCATCGGGTGTTGCTGGGCGCTGATGGCCTCGCTCTTCGCCTTGGGGATCATGAGCATCGTCTGGATGGCCGTCGTCGCCGGGCTGATCGCGTTCGAGAAGACCGTGCCATGGCGTCGCGTCGCGGTCTACGGAACCGCCGCGATCCTGTTCGCTCTCGGCCTGCTCGTGCTCGTCGCGCCCGACGCCGTCCCCGGCCTCACGATGCCGGGCAGCGATCCGATGCTCCACATGGGAATGGGCTCTTAGCCGCCGCAGCTGTAGGTCTCGATTCACCGCCACCCCGTGCGTTGGAGAGCAAGGACAAGCTGGTACACGTGGGGGTGCCGCTGGCTGCGCAGCGGGCCGCGGTTGGCAACCCGGTTCCTGATGTTCACGACCATCATCCCAACTCGCTGGCCGCGCGTACCATGTGCCGGGCGAACGGCAGGCACCACTCCACGTAGCGGTCGAGTGGCCTAGCTTGCGCGGCCTCGGCCGCGCCGGTCAGGTTGCCTGCAACCTGGGTGAAACAGAGCATTACCCGGCGACCGTAGCGCCAAGCCTTCTTGACAGGTCGACGCTCTTCCACCTATCGCCGCGTCGCCTGGCCCACACCTTCCCCCTGAACACGCACCACACGCTCGCGCTTCCCGTGAGAGGCACAGCCGGACGTCCCCGCGTCGACGTCGACGGGTTCCTCATCGCCACCTGAACAGCGTGGTGTCACGACCGCCGGCGGGGTATGCATCCTGGCATGCACGAGCTCGCCCCAGGACTCTGGCACTGGAAGGCACCACACCCAGATTGGGAGCCGGCCGAGCCGTGGGACCAGCACGTGTCCTCCTACGCGATCGACGGCGAGTGGCTGCTACTCGTCGATCCGCTGGCCGTGCCGAGCGAGCTCCTTCATCGGGCGGCCGACCGCGAGACGGCGGTCGTGCTCACGGCGCCCTGGCACGAGCGCGACGCCCGGAGCCTGGTCGAGCGGCTCGGCGTGCCCGTCTACACGCCCAGGCCCGATTCGGCCGAGTACCTCATGGAGACGTACGGCATCACGGCCGAGCAGGCGGGCGACGGCAGCCCCGACCTGATCTGGCTTTTCCGAGAGGAGATCGGCGAGGCACGTCCGTACGCGGCGGGCGACCGGCTGGACGTCGGCGTCGAGGCGTTTCCCGGACAGAAGCCGAACGACATGGTGCTCTGGATCGAGAGCCACAGGGCGGTCGTCGCGGGCGACACGCTCGTCGATTTCGGCGACGGCCTCGAGATCAACGCCCGGTGGCTGAGCCGGGCCCGAGTCACTCGCGAGCACGTCGTCCAAGGCCTGCGCCCGCTGCTGGAGCTGCCCGTCGAGCACGTGCTCGCAACGCACGGCGGACCGACCGACCGAGCGGCTTTCGCCGCGGCGCTCTCGTGAAGATTCGTGCGACGGAGAGCGCCTGACCGTTCGCCGGCCTTGCACCTCACGTAACGTGAGGTTCTACGCTGAGGCTGAGATGCCCTCGACCGACGAGACCAGCGGATGGCGGGTGGGCCGGCTGGCCCGGGCGACGGGAGTGACCGTCCGCACGCTTCACCACTACGAGACGATCGGCGTGCTCGTGCCGAGCGGGCGCAGCGAGGCCGGCCACCGGCTCTACGCCGATGCCGACCTCCGCCGGCTCTACCGGATCGTGGCGCTGCGCGAGCTGGGAATGTCGCTGGCCCAGATCCGCGAGACGCTCGACGACGGGGCCGACCTGGGCGCGGTGCTCCGGGCCCACCTGGTGCACGTCGAGCGGTCGATCGACCGCCGGCGGGCTCTGCGCGACCGGCTCGCCCGCCTCTGCACCCGGGCGGAGGAGGGCATCTCCACCGACGACCTGGTGACGACGATCGAAGGGATGGCCATGCACGAGCGGTACTTCACGAAGGAGCAGCGCGAGACGCTCGCCCGGCGCTGGGACGAGCTGGGGGGCGACGCGGTCGGGCGCACCGAGGAGGAGTGGCGTAAGCTCGCCGCCGCCCTGCGTGGCCACATGGAGGCCGGCGACGACCCCTCGGCGCCCGCGGTCCGGCCGCTGGCGCAGCGGGCACGCGAGCTCGTCCGCGCGTTCACCGGCGGCGACCCTGCGATGTACGCCTCGCTCGAGCGGATGTACCAGAACGAGGACCCGGGGACGGTGTCGCGCGGAGTCATGGACGGCGAGGTGATGGCGTACCTGCGGCGCGCTCTGGGGGCGCTGCCGCACGCCGGCTGACGGCGTAGGATGCGCGCGTGCGCCTGACCGAGCTCCACGCCGATCTCCAAGCGCTGCGCGAGAACCTGGCCGACGAGCTGCTCGCCATCAACCGCTACGAGGAGCAGGCGTTCTCGCTCGCGGACGAGGACGCCAAGGAGCACGTCCAGCGCATCGTGGACGACAAGAAGGAGCACGTCGCCCGGCTCCTACGGGTCATCCAGCGCCTCGACGTGAAGCAGCGCGAGGCGCTCGAGCGCACGTAGCCGCTCTATGCGACGTCGAAGACGATCCCCTGGGCGAGCGGCAGCTCCGACGAGTAGTTGATCGTGGCCGTCTGCCGCCGCATGTAGGCCTTCCAGGCGTCGGACCCGGACTCGCGCCCGCCGCCCGTTTCCTTCTCGCCGCCGAATGCGCCGCCGATCTCGGCCCCGCTGGGGCCGATGTTCACGTTGGCGATGCCGCAGTCGGAGCCGCCGGGTGAGAGGAAGCGCTCGCTCTCGCGCAGGTCGCCGGTGAAGACGCAGGAGGAGAGGCCCTGGGGGACGTCGTTGTGGAGCGCGATCGCCTCGTCGAGATCGCTGTAGGTCATCGCGTACAGCAGGGGCGCGAACGTCTCTTCCCGCACGAGGTCGGTCTGGGCCGGCATGCGCGCGATCGCCGGGCGCACGTAGTACGCGTCCGGCCACCTGTCGGCGTGCAGGCGGTCGCCGCCCGAGATCTGGGCGCCGTCTGCGCGGGCCCGGTCGAGCGCCTCCCGCATCGCGGTGAACGCATCCTCCGAGATCAGCGGGCCGCACAGCGTGCCGTCCTCGCGCGGGTCGCCCACGCCGACGCTGGCGTACGCCCGGTCGAGCCGGTCGAGGAGCCCGTCGGCCACGTCCTCGTGCACGATCAGGCGCCGCAGCGACGTGCAACGCTGGCCGGCGGTGCCGACCGCCGCGAACACGATCGCCCGCACAGCCAGGTCGAGGTCGGCGGTGGGGGCCACGATCATCCCGTTGTTCCCGCCCAACTCCAGGACGGAGCGGGCCAGCCGTCCGGCGATCTTCGGCGCGATGGTGCGGCCCATCGCCGTGGAGCCGGTCGCCGAGACGAGCGGGAGCCGCGGGTCGTCGACGAGGGACCGGGCCTCGTCGCCGACGACGACCTCGAGCAGGCCGTCGGGCGCGTCGCCGAAGCGCTCCGCGGCGCGCTCGAAGATCGAGCGGCACGCGAGCGCCGTGAGCGGAGTGAGCGACGAGGGCTTCCACACCACGGGATCGCCGCAGGCCAGCGCCACGGCCGTGTTCCAGCTCCACACCGCCACGGGGAAGTTGAAGGCCGTGATGACGGCGATCGGCCCGAGCGGGTGCCACGTCTCGAACATGCGGTGGCCCGGCCGCTCCGACGCGATGGTGAGCCCGTAGAGCTGGCGCGAGAGGCCGACGGCGAAGTCGCAGATGTCGATCATCTCCTGCACCTCGCCCAGGCCCTCCTGGACGATCTTCCCGGCCTCGAGGGTGACGAGCGCGCCGAGCGCCTCCTTCTCGCGCCGGAGCTCCTCGCCGAGCAGGCGCACGAGCTCGCCGCGGCGCGGCGCAGGCACCTGCCGCCAGGCCTCGAACGCCGCGACGGCACGCGTCACGGCCGCGTCCACGTCCGCCGCGGTCGACGTCGTGAGGCGCGCGATCGGCTCGCCCGTGATCGGCGTTCGCACCTCGAGGTCGCCGTCGCGCATCGACGAGGGGTCGAGGCCGAGGCGGGTGAGGATGGCGTCGGTGTCGGGCATCTGGTCAAGCGCTCCTTCGTCTCGACGGCGATCGAGGCGAGTGTAGATGGTTGCCGCGCACAGGGATCCCCCGTCCGGGGAGTGGGAGGCGGCCGCCGGAGCGCGCACCATGAGAGCAGGCGCACTCCCCCGACTGCCGCGCCAGCATTCCATTGCCCGAAGCTCAACCGCCGGAACGCGACACCCAGGCCGCGAGGCTGCGGTCGTACGAGACCTTGATCGACGTCTCGCGCATGCTGCTGGGCTCGGCGAGCCTCGACGAGCTGTTCGAGCGGGTCACGAGCGAGCTGCGGCGGCTGGTGGGGTACGACGCCGTCACCATCTACGGCGTCGACGACGTGCGCGGACTGGTCGAGCCGCTCCATTCCGTCGACATGTGGGCCGACGAGATCATGTCCTCGCCGCTCAAGATCGGTGAGGGGCTGACCGGGTGGGCCATCGAGCACTGCACGGCCGAGAACCTGCCGGCGGCGCACAACGATCCCCGGATCCAGGTCGTGCCGGGCACGCCGCCCGACGAGCGCGAGGCGCTGGTCGTGGTGCCGCTCGTCGTCCGCGGCCGGCCGATCGGCGCGCTGAACGCCTACCGGCTGGGGCAGTACATGGCCTTCTCGGACGACGAGTTCGACCTCATACGCAGGTTCGCGGACCTGGTGGCGCTCGCGCTCGACAACACCCGCATCCGCCACGCGCTCGAGCAGGAGGCGCAGACGGACTTCCTGACGGGGCTCGGCAACCACCGCCTGTTCCACGAGCGCCTGCGCCGCGAGATGGACCGGAGCGAGCGGTACGGGCGCCCGCTGTCGCTGATCGTGTTCGACCTCGACGACTTCAAGTTCCTGAACGACCTGCACGGCCATCTGGAGGGCGACCTGGTGCTCCGCCGCGTGGCGGCCGCCGCCACGGAACGGCTGCGCGCAAGCGACATCGCTTGCCGGATCGGCGGCGAGGAGTTCGCGATCATGCTCCCGGAGACGGGGAAGCGGGCGGCCCGCGCCGCGGCCGACAGGCTGTGCGCGCGCGTGCGCGAGCTCCGCGACGGGGCACGAGCGATGACCGTCTCCTGCGGCGTCGCCTCGTTCCCGAACGACGCGCCCAACGTGACCGAGTTCCTGGCCGCCGCCGATGCCGCGCTCTACGCCGCCAAGGAGCGCGGGAAGGACCGCGCGGCGACCTACACGGCGGCCGTCCGGGCCGGCCGGCCGGCCGGCGACAGCGACGCGGTGCAGGTCGAGTCGCTGAAGCAGTTCCAGCTGCTCGGCGGCCTGGCCGCGAAGCTGAACCGGCTGAACGACGTCACGAGGATCGGCGAGACCATCGTCGCCGACCTGGCCGGCATGGTCGACTACGACAACGCCCGCGTCTACGTCCTCGACGGCGACGGCGCGCTCGAGCCGATCGCGTTCCGGGGCTCGATCGACGAGTACTCCGGCGAGACCCTCGAGGGCCTGCGCGTCGCCGTGGGCGAGGGCATCACCGGGATGGCGGCGCTCCGCGGGAAGACGCTCAACGTGCCCGACGCGAACGCGTGCCCGTTCGCCGCCGACATCCCCGGAACCGACGAGCTGGAGGAGTCGATCCTGGCGGTGCCGCTCATGTACGACCGGCGCGCCACGGGCGTCGTCGTCCTCGCAAAGCTGGGGCTGAGCCAGTTCTCGGCGCTGGCGGTTCGCCAGGTCGAGCTGCTCGCGGCCCACGCCGCGGTCGCCCTCGAGAACGCGCGCCTGCTCGCGGAGGAGCGGCGGGCAGCGGCGACGGCCGAGTCGCTCCTCGACATCGCCACCGCCGCCTCACGCGAGGCGTCGCCCCAGGTCGTCGCCCGCCGGGTCGTCACGGCGGCCTGCCGGGTCGAGGGCGCCTCGGGTGCGGCGCTGGTGGTGGACCGGGGCGGGCGTCAACGCGTGCTCGCCGCCTGCGGCGACGCGTCTGTCCGGCCCGTGGCGCTGGCAGTCGCGCACGCCCGCGGCCCCGGCGGCGACGGGGTGGCCGTGGTCTCGACGGCCGAGCTGGCCGCCGTCCCCGTCGCGGAGACCGCCGCGGCGCGGGAGGCGGCCCATACGAGTGTCCACGACGGCACGCTGGTCGTCGTCGGCGAGCGGTTCAGCCGGACGGCGTGCGACTGGATCGCCGCGATCGCCGGCCAGGGCACGCTGGCGCTCCAGAACGCCGCGCTCTTGCGGCGCCTGCGTGACGAGGGCTACCCCTCGTCGCTTCGCCGGTCGAGCTGAAGCGCGCAGGAGTTGATGCAGTAGCGCTTGCCGCCGGGGCCGGGGCCGTCGTCGAACACGTGCCCCAGGTGCGAGCCGCACCGGCGGCAGGTGACCTCGGTGCGGATCATGAGGTGGCTCAGGTCGCGATGCAGCTCGACGTTCTCGGTGTTCATCGGATCGGTGAAGCTGGGCCAGCCGGATCCGGACTCGAACTTCGTGTCCGACGAGAAGAGCTCGGCGCCGCAGCCGGCGCAGACGTAGGTGCCGTCGTCCTTGGTGTGGACGTACTCGCCCGTGAACGGGCGCTCCGTGCCCTTGCGGCGGAGCACGTCGTACTGCTCGGGCGTCAGGCGGGCCCGCCACTCGTCGTCGGTGGACGGGACGGCGGCGGTGCTGGGCGTGGGATCGGATGTCATGCCCGCATGGTACGCGTGTAGCGGTCGGCGGCGATGATCGTCGCCAGGAGGACGCCGGCGACCGGGAGCGGGGCGAGCCCCCCGCCGCTCACCCCGGCGGCGAGCGTGTTCTGCGCCCCGTGCAGGCCGACGCCGGTTAGGATCGACCCGGTCCGGCGCCGCACCCACGCCAGGAGCGCGCCCTCGGCCGTGAAGATGATGAGGACGGACGGCGTGAGGTGGATCCCGGCCCACGTGAACCCCGAGACGACCGCCGCCGTCCAGAACCCGAACCGCGACCACAGCGCGCCGAGCAGGAGGCCCCGGAAGGCGATCTCCTCGATCCAGGGCGCCACGAGCACCACGACCACGGCGATCACCATCCGGTAGCGCAGGCTGCGGTCGTCCGTGTCGATGGACGTCGTGCCGTGATCGAGGCCGATGGCGCGCGTGAGCGCGGTGCCCGCAACCGTCACCACCACCAGCAGGACGACGTAGAGCAGCGACGAGGAGATCACCCGGCGGATCGGGGCCAGGCCGAGCGGCACGATGCTCCGGCGGCGGCCGGCGAAGGCGATCTGATACGCCGCGACGATCCCGCAGGCGTTGGCGAAGAGGTGTGCCGCGGCGAGGATCGCCGCGCGGATCCACAGCGGATGGAACCGCGGCAGCAGGACCGCGCCGCCCACGATGACGAGGATCGTCGCCGCGAAGTTGAACAGGATGAGCGCGAGCCCGGCGACCGCCAGCCGGCGCCAGCCGGCCGGGATCGGTTCGGGCGCCGCTACGGCCAACGTCTCCAAGGCGCCAGCAGGCTATCCGAACGACTGAGGCGTGGCCTCGAGGTGCGCGGTCGCCGGCTGATAGCCTTTCGCCGCTGCGGCGACGTGGCCGAGTGGTTAGGCAGCGGCCTGCAAAGCCGCGTACACCGGTTCGATTCCGGTCGTCGCCTTACCGGCGCTTGAACCCCAACGGGCCTGACGCCGCACGGGGCCAGGCCCCGGTGGTTGCTCGTGGGGGGAACAGGGAGCCTGCTCCCCCACGGGGTTACTTGCCTCCGCCGAACGTCGCGAGCAGGCTGATCGCGGCAGGCCCGAGGGCGACCACGAACATCGAGGGGAAGATGAAGACGACGGTGGGGAAGAGCATCTTCACCGGGGCCTTCATGGCCTTCTCCTCGGCCGCGAGCTGGCGGCGGACACGCATGTCGTGCGACTGCACGCGCAGGATGCGCGAGAGCGCGATACCGAGCTGGTCGGCCTGGATGATGGCGCGGCAGAACTGGGCCACCTCGGGGACGTCCACGCGGTCGGACAGGCTCTTGAGCGCCGCTGAGCGGCTCTCGCCGATCCGCATCTCGTGCAGCACGAGCCCGAACTCCTCTACCAGCGGGCCCTCCATCCGCTCGCTCAGCTTGCTGACGGCGGCGTCGAATCCGAGGCCCGCCTCGACCGAGACGCACAGCAGGTCGAGCACGTTCGGCAGCTCGCTGCGCATCTCCTCGCGGCGGACGCGGATGCGGCTGTTGATGAAGAAGTCCGGCGCGATGAAGCAGATGGCACCGCCGCCCAGGGCGATCATGAGGCCCATGATCGCGGGCATCGCACCCGAGGCCGCGATGACCAGGCCGAGCACGAGTGCCATGGCGACCAGGCCGCCCTTGAGCGCCAGGTACATCTGCGGCGACATCGAGCGCGAGAGGCCGGCCGCCATGAGGCGCCCGTGGATCTCGTTCGGGTCGGCCTTGGGCAGGATCTTCTGGGTGACGTCGGCGATCTGCTGCGTCAGCGGGCCGACGATGCGGTCGTTGACGCTGCGGCGCGTCTCGATCTCACGCTGATCGCGCGTGCCGTAGCGCTTGGCCTTGCGCAGCGTGATGGCGATCTCGCGCTGCTTGACGGTGAGGCCGCCCAGCAGCATGTAGATCGACGCGCAGAACAATCCGATGGCGAGGACGATGATCATGACGGCTACCCCTTGAAGCTCACGATCTTGCGGATGATGGCCCCACCGATCGCCATCATGACCAGCGAGATGCAGATCATGACCTTGCCTGCGCTCGTCGTGAAGAGCACGGACATGTACTTGGCGTTCAGGCCGAAGATTGCGAGCCCCATCAGGAAGGGCATCGCGACGAGCACGTAGGCGGACATGCGGCCCTGGGCGGTCAGCGCCTTCACCTTGCGGGTGAACTGCTGACGCTGGCGGACCGTGTCGGCGACCATGTCGAGGATCTCGGCGAGCGAGCCGCCGACGGTGCGCTGGATGTTGACGGCCATGACGACGAACCCGAAGTTGGTCGAGTCCATGCGCCTCGCCATGGCCTCCAGGGCCGCCTCGGACGGCATGCCGAGCGCGATCTCCTGTGAGACGCGTGCGAGCTCCTTCGAGGTCGGCTCCGCGCCCTCCTTGACGACGCTCGCGAGCGCCGCGTTGAACGCGTGGCCGGCCTTGAGCGATGCGGCCATCGTGATCAGGGTCTCCGGCAGCTGCGCCTCGAAGGCGTTCAGGCGCCGGCGGGCCGAGAACTTGACGAACAGGGCCGGGATCGCCGCGCCCAGGATCAGCGGCAGGAGCACGAAGAACCCGCCCAGGCCCAGCGCGAACTTGCCGAGCACGCCCAGGAAGAGCGACGCGCCCATCTGGATGTACATGACCTCGGCCGTGCGCAGCGGCAGGTCGGCCTGCTCGAGCCGGTAGGTCATGCGCTTCCAGTAGTTGAACGAGCCGACGATCTTCTCGGTCGCGATGTAGAGCTGGTGCAGCGTCGAGATCTTGGCGGGCGCGAAGCCCATGACCTCGGCCGCCTTGCGCTTCTGCTCGGTGTACGGCGCGATGCGCTTCGACGCCGAGACGCCGGGCTTCGACGACAGGATCACGAGGCAGCCGAGCAGGACGAAGAGGGCCGCGACGCCGGCGATGACCGCGCGTCCCGCGGACGTCGTCGGCAGCTTCACGAAGCTGCCGTGCGACGACGACGAGCCTGCCGTCCCCGGCGCCGTGAGCGACGTCGAGCCGGCGCCCATCCCGGGCGCGGTCACGACGAGGTGGATCTTGGCGCCTTTCTGGGCCAGGCTGCTGTAGGTGAACGTGAACGTCGAGCCGAGGTTGTCGGCGATCTTCTGGTACGCCGCGTCGAGCGTCGACGTGTCGGCGGCCGCGATCGTCTCGCCGCCGGTCGGGTCCGTGAGCTGGCGAAGCTGCGAGAGCGCGGTGGCGTTCCCGCCGATCGAGACGGCGTAGATGGTCGCGCCGGCCGCCTTGGCAGCGGCGGTCGCGTCCGCGAGGCTCGCGGTGTCGTCCTGGGAGGCGCCGTCGGACAGCACGATCAGGACGTGCTTCTGGGCCTTGACCTTGCCCAGGTCGTCCGCGGCCATCTGCACGGCGCCGTAGATCGCCGTGCCCGGGTCACCGCCGGTGCCGAGCTGGGTGAGCGACGTGGCTGCCGCGACCGGGCTGGCCGGGAATGCGGTCCCCACGTACGGCTTGGCGCCGAACCCGTAGACCGCCAGCTGGTCGCCCGCCTGGAGCGACGAGACGAACCGTGCGGCGGCCGCCTTGGCGTCGGCGATCTTCTGGCCGGCCATGCTGTTCGACGTGTCGATCGCGACCGCGATGGCCGCGGCGGCGTCCGGGCTCTGAAGGGTGACCGGCGCATCGAGGCCGTTCTCCTTCACGCCGAAGTCGGGCGCAGGGCCGGGCTGCGGCGTCTGCACGGTCACGCTGACCGCGGGGAAGTGCTTCGTGTCGACCGACTTTACGACGATGCTCTGCTGCGCCGCGGCGGAGCTGCCTGCCCCGACGAGGGCGCAGACGGCCGCGACCAGCAGAGCAGCCGTTGTGCGCCGGGCGGCCATTACTCGCCGACCGCCCGTCCGAAGATGCCGCTCGTGGACGCCGCGCGCTCGCCGGACTCCTCCTGGAAGAAGTTCGGGGGCAGGTTGACGCCGTTCGAGGCCATCTTGTCGAGGAAGTGCGGCTTCAGGCCGGTGGAGGTGAGGGGGCCGAGGAGCCGGTGGCCGGCATCCTGGTTCCCGCCGGCCTCGTCGACCGGCTTCGCGAGGAAGATGTCCTGGAGGGTCACCACATCGGACTCCATCCGCAGCACCTCGGTGATGTGCGTGATGCGGCGGGTGCCGTCCACGAGGCGGCTGACCTGGACGATCAGGTCGAACGCGCTCGAGATCTGCTCGCGGATGGCGCGCAGCGGGAGCTCGACGCCGGCCGTCAGGACGAGCGTCTCGGTCCTGGCGAGGGCGTCGCGCGGGTTGTTCGCGTGGATCGTGGTGAGCGAGCCGTCGTGGCCGGTGTTCATGGCCTGGAGCATGTCCACGGCCTCGGCGCCTCGGCACTCACCGACGATGATGCGGTCGGGGCGCATGCGCAGGGTGTTCCTGACGAGGTCGCGGATCGTGACCTGGCCCTTGCCCTCGATGTTCGCCGGGCGCGACTCGAGCGTGATCACGTGCTCCTGCTTCAGCTGGAGCTCGGCCGCGTCCTCGACGGTGATGATGCGCTCGTCGGTGGGGATGGCGGCGGAGAGCACGTTCAGCGTGGTCGTCTTACCGGAGCCGGTACCGCCCGAGATCAGGATGTTCAGCTTGCCGCGGACGCAGGCCTCGAGGAACTGGCCCGACTTGTGCGTCAGCGTGCCGAACTTGATCAGGTCGGCCATCGTGAACGGGTCGCGGCGGAACTTCCGGATGGTGAGCGACGATCCGCGCACGGCGAGCGGCGGGATGATCGCGTTCACGCGCGAGCCGTCCGGGAGGCGGGCGTCGACGTACGGCGAGGACTCGTCGATGCGCCGGCCGATCCGGCTGATGATCTTGTCGATGATGCGAAGGAGATGCGCCTCGTCGACGAACTGGGCGTTCGTCTTCGAGATCTTGCCGTGCCGCTCGATGTAGATCGTGCGGTGGTCGTTGACCATGATCTCCGTGATGGAGTCGTCGCGCAGGAACGGCTCCAGCGGGCCGTAGCCCAGGATGTCGTCCGTGATCTGGCGGATGATGTCCTGGCGCTCCTGCCGGGTGAGCGGCGTCTTCTCGACCGCCAGCACCTCGGTCACGACCTCGTTCACGCGCTCCTCGAGATCGTTGTCCGTCTTCCCGTCCTGGTTGAACAGGCGCGGGCCGAGCCGCGGGATGATCTCCTTGTGGACGCGGGTCTTGAGCTCGGCGAACGGGTCGGCGACGACAGAGGCGCGCTCCGCCTCCTTGACGTCGACGGCCTCGGGCTCGTCCGACTGGCCCGCGACCTGGATCCGGGAATGCAGCGACATCGCCTACCTACCTTCCGAGCCGCTTGGACTTCTTCTTGTCGTCCGTGGCGGCCGTCCGCATGGGCACGAGCTTGTCCGCGATGTCGCCCAGCGACTTGACGACGCCGGCGCGCGGATTGGCGAGCGCGATCGGCACGCCGCGGTTGATCGAGACGGGGACGTCCCGCTCGCTCGGGACCTCGAACTCGACCTTCATGTCGAGGGCCCGCTCCACCTCGCCCGGCCGCAGGCCGACCTTGGAGCCGGTGCGGTTGAGCAGCAGGTGGCGCCGCTCCTTCGGGTAGTGGAGAAGGTCGAGCGTCTGGAGCGTCAGCTTGATGTTCTTGATCGCCGGCACGTCGAGCGAGGCGACGAGCAGGAGCTGGTCGGTGCGGTCGAGCGTCGAGAGCACCGGCCCGTGGAAGAAGGGCGGCGTGTCGACGACGACGACGTCGTAGCTCTCCTTGGCGACCGCGAACAGGTGGCCGAGGCGCTCCTCGGTCACGAGCTCGGCGTCCTCAGGGCGAAGCGGGGCCGGGAGGACGTGCACGCCGGACTGGTGCGCCGTGACGTAGCCCGCCAGGGCGTCCGGATCCAGCTCGCGCCGGGCCATGACGAGGTCGTAGATCGTCTTCTCCGGCTCGATGCCCATCATGATGGCGGCATCGCCGAACTGGAGGTCCAGGTCGAGCAGGAGCGTGCGCCGCTCGTGCTTGCGGGCGAAGACGACGGCCAGGTTCGAGGCCAGGACGGTCTTGCCGGCGCCGCCCTTGGGGGCGAACACCGTCACGACCTTGCCCTCGACGTGCTGCGAGACCTTGCCCGGCGCGCCGCCCGAGCGGCCCGCCGCCAGCGAGTTCGCCTTCTTGATCGTGAAGACGACGCTGTCGGTGAGCTGCGGCAGGAGGACGACGTCGAAGATGCCGGCCTGGAGCGCCTCGGACAGGATGTGGTGCGCCGAGGCCGTCGTGACGAGCACGATCGGGGCCGCGGTGACCGCGCGGATCGCCTCGATCTCCGCGGTCGGCACGTGGTCGGTGGCCGTGGTGCCGTGCAGGATGACCTGCGCGGCGGACTCGGCGAGCTTGCCGCCGGCCTTGGCCGGATCGGCCGCAGTGCCGACGAGCTCGACCTCGGGGTGGTCGGCCAGGCCCTCGCGGACCTCGGCGAGCCCGTTGGCAGCGCCGGTGATGAAGACCTTGATCGGGGACGGATTGCTCATGGTGGTTAGTTCCCCTTCGCGATGCAGACGGGCAGGTAGGTCTTGATCTGGGTGAGGCTGAGGCCGGCGCCGAGCACGCTGCACGGCGTGGCGACCGTCGTGTTGGCATCCTGCGCGCCCGTCGTGGGCCGCAGCACGTACCAGAGGCTGCCCTTCTCGCGGGCCAGGTCGAAGTTCGCGAGCTGATCCTGCGGGATCGCGAGGATCATCGCCGCGCCCTGGTTGCCGTCGTCGGAGCCGTTGCCGCCGGTCGTGTCGGAGTCGGCGGTGAGGGCCGTCGCGGCGACGCCGTCAGCCTTGGTGGAGAGCACCTGGATGTTCGTCATGAGGACGCGCGAGGCGTCCTGCGTGCCGTACTGGCTGTTGTTCTTCGACGACTGGACGGTGAACTCCACGATGATGTCGACGTGGTCGCCGGCGTGGAGCGTGCCGTCGAGCACCCGGTTCGGGTTGTACGCGACCTGGATGGCGCGCATCGTGCCGCTGATCTGGGCGCCGATCGGCGCGCTCGTGCCCTCGGTGAACATCGAGGGGGTGATCTGCGAGCCGGCCGTGACGGGGCCCGCGGTGGCGAGATCCTTGTTGAGGGAGTCGATCGACGTGTAGGCGCCCGGCACGACGTCGCGCTGGACGACCTGGCGCGTCTCGAAGGCGCCGGTGTCGATGAGCTCCTTGACCGGGCTGCCGGCGGAGATGGCCGACTTGGCGACCACGACGGTGACGTTCTGCTGGCTGTCGTGGGCCTGCTTCTTGACGTTGCCGGTGTACAGGATCACCAGGCCCGCCGCGACCGCGGCCAGGACGAGCGCGATGACGATGTTGCGGACGCTGTAGGTCATGCGGCAGCCTCTCGTGGAGAAAGATGACGGGACGTAGCTCTGGTGCTATCGGCACTCGCGGGCGGCGACTTGAGGCTGCCGGCGGGCGCCTCCGAGGGCGTCGGGAATGACGCTCCGGAATGGGACTTCGAGGGTGCGGCCGGCGCTGCCGCGCCCGGTCACTCCTCGCGCATCGTGGTGGAGGAGCTCAGGGTCCCCGACGCCACGACCCTGCCGAGGATCGAGATGGCGTAGGGATACGTCACGCGCACCGTGGTATCGGTGCCGGGCGCATAGGCGTTGTTGGTGCAGGTGGCGGTGACCGTCACTCCCATGTTGGACTGGTTCAGCCCGGGAGCTGCGGAGCGGGCCGCGTTGGTCGCGATCGTCTGGACGGCGGTGCAGTTGCCGGCGGTGCGGCTGACGGCCGCCTTGCGCGCGCCCTCGCGGGCCGCGGCGGTCACCTGGATGTAGTTGTTGAACACCACGCCGAACTGGTAGATCGCAAGCAGGACGAGCAGGAGGACGGGCAGGATGACCGCGAACTCGGTCACCGCCTGGCCGCGCTGGTTTCGAAGCGTGCGTCGGGGCATGGTGGAAAGGTGTTTCGGCATCACACGTCTCAGAGTTGAGGCCCGATCGGGGGACTTGGCCTCCCCGGGTCGGCGGGGGTGCCGGCCGCGGGTACTCACTCAGCGTCGGGGACCGGTGGCCGTTGCGCAAGACCTGGCACCCGAAGATCCCCCGTCCGGGGGACCCGCGATCGTGCGATATCGTCCGGGCGCAATGGCGGCGATCATCGACGGCAAGGCGATCGCCGCGGACGTCCGCGCCCAGGTCGCACTGGACGCGGCGGCGCTCGAGGAGCGCACCGGGCACCGGGCCGGGCTCGTCACGATTCTGGTCGGCGAGGACCCGGCGTCCGAGGTATACGTCCGCAACAAGATCGCGGCCTGCCGGGAGGCGGGCATGGAGTCCTTCCACGAGCCGATGCCGGCGACGTCGAGCCAGCGCGAGGTGCTCGAGATGGTCGACCGGATGAACGCCGACGACCGCGTCGACGGCATCCTCGTGCAGTCGCCGCTCCCGGCCGGGCTCGACTTCAAGGAGGTGCTGGAGCGGATCGACCCGGCCAAGGACGTCGACGGCTTCCACCCGCTGAACGTGGGCCGGCTGGTCGCGAACCAGCCCGGCATGGTGGCGTGCACGCCGAAGGGCGTCATGGAGCTCCTCGACCGCAGCGGCGTCGAGCTCGAGGGCCGAAACGCCGTCGTGGTCGGCCGGTCGGACATCGTCGGGAAGCCCGTGGCGCTCCTCCTGCTGCACCGCAGCGCCACCGTCACGATCTGCCACTCGCGCACGCGAGACCTGCCGGATGTCACCCGCTCGGCCGACATCCTGATCGCCGCCGTCGGCCGTCCGGAGATGATCACCGGCGACATGGTGAGGCCCGGCGCAACGGTCATCGACGTGGGGGTGAACCGCACCGACGACGGCCTCCGCGGGGACGTGCATTTCCCCTCCGCGAGCGAGGTTGCGGGGGCGATCACGCCGGTGCCGGGAGGCGTCGGCCCGATGACCATTGCGATGCTTCTTCGCAACACCGTGGACGCAGCCACGGCCCGTCGTACGGCTTGATATGCTCGCCGCGACCGGCGGAGATGGCCGGGAGTTCGAGGAAGGACTGCAAGGTGGCAGAAGGCACCGTGAAGTGGTTCAGCAACGAGAAGGGGTACGGCTTCATCTCCCAGGACGGGGCCGAGGATGTGTTCGTCCACTTCTCCGAGATCCAGTCGGACGGCTACAAGACCCTGGCCGAGGGCCAGCGGGTCGAGTTCGAGGTCGTCCAGGGACCGAAGGGCCTCCAGGCCAGCGCGGTTCGCGCCCTCGCCTGATCGCGTGATCCCCGTCCCGGCGGACTAAGCTGCCGCGGATGGCGATCTCCGACGCCGACGTCCTCCACGTCGCCAGGCTGGCACGCCTGCGGCTGGACCAGGACGAGGTGGGGCGCATGCGCGAGCAGCTGTCGACGATCCTCGGCCACGTCCAGGAGCTCTCGAAGCTCGACCTCGGCGTCGTCGCGCCGACGGCCCACGCGCTCGACGTCTCGAACAGCGTACGCCCAGACGCCTCGCGGCCCTCGTGGCCCCGCGACGAGGTCCTCCGCGAGGCGCCCGACCCGGCGGACGGCGGCTTCCGGGTGCCGCCCACGGCATGATGATGGACACGGCCGGGCTGTCCGCGGAGCACTGCGTCGAGCTGCTCGACACGCGCGAGGTGAGCTGCCGCGAGCTGGTCTCGGCGTACCTCGACCGGATCGACCGCGACGACGACCGGGTGCACGCGTTCCTGCGCACGCGCCGCGAGCTCGCGCTGGCCGAGGCGGATGGGTTCGACCGCGACGGACGCACCGGCCTCCAGGGCGTTCCGATCGCGCTCAAGGACATCCTGTGCACGAAGGGCGAGGAGACGACGGCCGGCTCGCGCATCCTGGAAGGCCACGTCCCGATCTATGACGGCGGCTGCGTGACCCGCGTGAAGGCGGCCGGGCTGGTCTCGCTGGGGAAGACGAACATGGACGAGTTCGCCATGGGCTCGTCGACCGAGAACTCGGCGTTCGGCGTGACCCACAACCCATGGGACCCGGACCGCGTCCCCGGCGGCTCCTCGGGCGGCTCGTCGGCGGCGGTCGCGGCGGGATTCGCGCCGCTCGCGCTCGGGACCGACACCGGGGGCTCGATCCGCCAGCCGGCGGCGCTGTGCGGCGTGGTCGGCATGAAGCCGACGTACGGCGCCGTCAGCCGCTACGGCCTGATCGCGTTCGCCTCGTCGCTCGACCAGATCGGGCCGTTCGCGCACACCGTGCGCGACTGCGCGCTCCTGCTCCAGGTCATCTGCGGGAAGGACGAGTGCGACGCCACGTCGGTGGAGCTGCCCGAGCCCATCGTGGTCCCGGAGGCGCAGGATCTGCGCGGCGTCAGGCTCGGCGTGCCGACCGGCCTGCTCGAGCAGGGCATCGAGCCGGGCGTGCGCGAGTCCTTCGACGCCGGCATCCGCTCCGCCAAGGGGCTGGGGGCCGACGTGGTCGAGGTGGCGCTCCCGCACGCCGGCTACGCGCTTCCGGCGTACTACCTGATCGCCCCGGCCGAGGCCTCGGCGAACCTGAGCCGGTTCGACGGCGTCCGCTACGGCCTGCGGCGCGAGGAGGCGGGCGACACGATCGTCGACATGTACGGGCGCACCCGCGCGGAGGGCTTCGGCGCCGAGGTGAAGCGGCGCATCATGCTCGGCACCTACGCCCTCTCGGCCGGCTACTACGACGCCTACTACGGGATGGCGCAGAAGGTGCGAACGCGCATCCGCGAGGACTTCCAGGCGGCGTTCGGGGACTGCGACCTGATCGCGATGCCGACGTCGCCGACGGTCGCGTTCCGGATCGGCGAGCGGGTCGACGACCCGTGGGCGATGTACGCGTCCGACGTCCTGACCGTCCCGGTGAACCTGGCCGGGCTTCCCGGGATCTCGATCCCGTGCGGGCTCTCGGAGGGCCTGCCGGTCGGGTTGCAGCTCGTCGGGCCCGCGTTCGCCGAGAACCGGATCCTGGTGGCCGCGCACGCGCTCGAGCAGGCGCTCGGGTTCGACCCGCGGCCGGCCGCGACGGCCGAGGCGCAGGCATGAGCGTCGACGCCGGGCGCTGGGAGCCCGTCATCGGGCTCGAGATCCACGTCCAGCTGAACACCGACTCGAAGATGTTCTGCCGGTGCGAGAACCGCTTCGGCGACGAGCCGAACACGCGCACCTGCCCGGTCTGCCTTGGACATCCCGGGGCGCTGCCGACGATCAACGCCGGCGCCGTCGACAAGGCGATCCAGATCGGGCTCGCGCTGGACTGCGATATCGCCGAGCGGTGCCGGTTCCACCGCAAGAACTACTTCTATCCCGACAGCCCCAAGGCGTATCAGATCAGCCAGTACGACGAGCCGATCTGCGCGCGCGGCCACCTCGACGTGGACGGGGCCCGGGTCGGGATCACGCGCGCGCACCTCGAGGAGGACGCGGCCAAGACGATCCACGTGGGCGGTGCCGAGGGCCGGATCCACGGGGCGGACCGCTCGCTGATCGACTTCAACCGGGCCGGCACGCCCCTGGTCGAGATCGTCACCGAGCCCGACCTGCGCGGCGCCGCCGAAGCCGCCGACTGGGCCCGCCTGCTGCGCGAGACGGTCCGCCAGCTCGACGTCTCCAACGTGAACATGGAGGAGGGGAGCCTGCGGATCGACGCCAACGTGTCGGTGCGCC
>JAICKX010000180.1 GCA_025927685.1 Thermoleophilia bacterium
CGATCAGGACGCCCCCGCCGGGGAGCGGCAGCCGCTCGCCGCGCCAGCGCGAGATCTCGACGGCGGCCGCGCCGGCGAGCAGCGAATCGTCGATCGCGACGCCCAGCGCGTCGCACGCCGCGACCGCGGCCGCGAGGTTGACGCCGTTGTGCCGCTGGTCGAAGCTCACGGGCACGATCAGGGTTCGACCGCGATGGGCGATCTCCGCTCTGCCGCGGCCGATCTTCACGAGCCGCACGTCGGCGCCCTCCGGCTCCCCGAACGTCACGAGCCGGCCCTCCCGCCCGGCGAGATGCGGCGCCAGAAGCGGCTCGGCGTACGGAACGACCGCGGCGGCGCCAGGGCCGAGCTCCAGGATCTCGGCCTTCGCAGCGGCGACCGCCTCCACGGTCCCCATCAGCTCGAGATGCACCGGCCCCACCGAGGTGATCACGCCGACGTCGGGCGCCGCGATCCGGGTCAGGTACGCGATCTGCCCCGCGCCGCGCATCCCCAGCTCGCACACGACCGCCTGGGTGTCGGGCTCGATCCGGCACAGCGTGAGCGGCAGGCCGATCTCGTTGTTGTAGTTGGCGTGGCTCACGATCGTCGTGAACCGCGCCCCCAGGATCGCCCCCAGGATGTCCTTCGTCGATGTCTTGCCGGTCGAGCCGGTGATCGCGACGACCCGCGCCGGCGACCTCCGCCGCACCTCCGCGGCGACCGCCCCGAGCGCCGCGACCGCCGAGTCGACGCGGACGGCTGAAACAGTGGCATCAGGCACCGGTGTTTCACGCTCGAGCATGAGGGCGGCGGCGCCGGCACGGAGCGCGGCCTCGGCGAAGCGGCTGCCGTGCGTGCGCTCGCCGGGCAGGGCCGCGAAGAGGTCGCCGGGAGCGACGGCCCGCGAGTCGATGGCGACCCCGGTGACGGCGGCGTCCGGGCCGGACGCGGTGCCGCCCGTCACGGCGGCGATCTCGCGCGCCGAGAGCCGGATCACGCCGCGCCCGCGAGGGCGGTGAGCGCCTCGCGCGCAACCTCGCGGTCGTCGAACGGGATGGTCCGGCCGGCCAGCTCCTGCCCCTGCTCGTGGCCCTTGCCGGCGATGACGACGACGTCGTCCGGTTCGGCCGTCGCGACCGCGCGGGCGATCGCCGTGCGCCGGTCGACCTCGACGTCCATGTCGAAGCCGGCCGTGATCTCCGCGACGATCGCCGCCGGCTCCTCGCTGCGCGGGTTGTCCGACGTCACGATCGCGACATCGGCCAGGCGGCGCGCGACGGCGCCCATCAGCGGCCGCTTCCCCCGGTCACGGTCGCCGCCGCAGCCGAAGACGCAGATCAGGCGCCCGGCGGTGATCTCACGTGCGGAGCGCAGCAGGTTCTCGAGCCCGTCCGGCGTATGGGCGTAGTCGACGAGCACCGTGAAGGGCTGGCCCGCCTCCACCGGCTCGAACCGCCCGGGGACGCCCGGCACGGCCGCGATGCCGGCCCGCACCGCCGCGTGCGGCAGCTCGAGCACCTCCGCGAGCGCGACGGCGCAGAGGACGTTCTCGACGTTGAAGCCGCCGCGCAGGCGGACGTCGAGCGGAAGGGGCCCGCGCGGGGTCGCCGCGATCAGCGAGATGACGCCGCCCGGGCCGACCTCGACCGCGTGCGGGCGGACGTCGGCGTCGGCCTCCCCGCGCGCGTACGTGAGCACCGGGCCGCCGGCCTCGCCCGCCAGCCGCCGCCCGTAGGGGTCGCCGAGGTTGACGGCCGCCGGCGCCGACTCGAACAGCCTCGCCTTGGCCCGGTAGTAGTGCTCCATGTCCGGGTGGAAGTCGAGGTGGTCCTGGGTCAGGTTCGTGAACGCCGCCGCGGCGAACCGCACGCCCGCGACCCGATCGAGCTCGAGGGCGTGCGAGGAGACCTCCATCACGCAGGCGGTGTCGCCCGAGTCGGCCATGCGGCGCAGCACGGCCTGGAGGTCGACGCTCTCCGGCGTCGTCCGCACCACCGGCTCCACACGGCCGCCGACGCGCTGCTCGACGGTCCCGAGCAGGCCCGACTGCCGGCCGGCCGCCTCGAGGACGGCGTGCAGCAGGAAGGCGGTCGTCGTCTTGCCGTTCGTGCCCGTGATGCCGACCACGGCCAGCGCCTCGGAGGGATGGCCGTAGAAGGCGTCGGCCGCGGCCGCCATCGCCCTCCGCGACGAGTCGACCTCGAGCTGCGGCGCGTCGACCTCGAGCTCGCGCTCGACGACCAGCGCCGCCGCGCCCCGGCGGACGGCCTCGCCGGCGTAGTCGTGCCCGTCGGCCGTATGGCCGGGGACGCAGACGTGCAGGGCCCCCGGCACCGCGGCGTCGGCCCGGTAGGTGACCGCCGAGATCTCCGCGTCCGTGCGCCCACGGACGGCGTGCGGGCGGACGGCCTCGATCAGGGCCCCAAGCTGCATCCTCGCGGGAATCTAGTTAACGGAGCGGTCGCAGGGCTTGTCGGGGCGGATGCCGAGGTAGCTCGCGAGCCACGTGCCGATCTGCTCGAATGCGGGCGCCGCGACCGCGCCGCCGAAGTAGTTGCCGCGCGGCGAGTCGACGACGATCATCACCTCGACCTGCGGGTCGTGCGCCGGGAAGAAGCCGACGAACGACGCGTCGTAGTCGGTGGTCGAGTAGCCGCCCGGGATCGGCTTCTGCGCCGTTCCGGTCTTGCCGGCCACGGAGTAGCCGCAGATCGACGCCTTGAACCCCGTGCCGCCGTCCTGCACGACCGTCCCGAGCATGTCGACCAGCTCGCCGTCCACCTCGGGGCTCAGCACGCGGTGCCCTCTGCGGGGCGGGACCTGGTGCATCCCGACCGCCTGGACGAGCCGCGGCGGCACCATCACGCCGCCGTTGGCGATCGCCTGGTACATCGACGCCATCTGCATGGCCGTGACGCCGATGCCCTGGCCGATCGGGATCGTGCCGATCGAGGACGCGGTCCAGTCGCGCCCCGGGGTCACGATCCCCTGCGTCTCGCCGGGAAAGCCAAGCCCCGTGGGGCGGCCGAACCCGTACCGCCGGATCCACTGCATGAGCAGCGGCCTTCCGACCATCTGGGCGATGGTGTCGGTGCCGACATTCGACGACTTCTGGAGGATCTGGGTCGCGTCGTAGGAGACGGGCTTGCGCCACACGTCGTCGTGGATGAACTTGTCCCCGACCCGGATCTTCCACGGCAGGTTGTGGAACACCATGTGCGGGTAGATCAGCCCGGCCGAGAGGGCGGCCGAGAAGGTCACGACCTTGTAGGTCGATCCGGGCTCGAACGTCGTCACGAGCGCGTGGTTCTGGGTCGGGCCGGCCTGCGAGAAGTCGGTCTGGTCGTGCACCTTGTTGTTGTCGTAGCCGGGCGCGTTGGCCATCGCCAGGATCGAGCCGGTGCGGGGGTCGAGCACGATCCCGGTCGCCCATTTCGCGCCCGACGACTTGACGGTCTGCGCCAGGATCGACTCGACCTTGGCCTGGATCGCCGTGTCGAGCGTCAGCGTGACGTCGCGGCCGGGGATCGGACGCTGGAGCTTCACCGTCTCGAGGGTCTGCCCGATCGGGTCGTGCACCACCACCTGGCGGCCGGGCCTGCCGGTCAGCACCCTGTTGAACTGCTGCTCGATGCCCGCGACGCCCGGGCCGGCGGGTTCGCCGGGGCCGTTGACCTGGGTGTAGCCGAGCACCTGCGGGGCGAGCCCGTGGAACGGGTACCAGCGGGTCAGCTCGGTGACCGCCGTGAGGCCGGGCAGGTGCTACGACATGATCCGCGCGGCGACCTCCGGCTCGAGCTGGCGCAGGGCCGTGCCGCCGCCTCGCTCGAGCTGGTCCTGGATGGCCTGCACCCGGTCCGGCCAGGCGGGGTTCGGGCGGTACTTCTGCTTCCTGTGATGCTTGGGATGGTGGCGCTTCTTCAGCTGGTGGTAGCCGAGCGCGCGGGCGATGACCATGGCGGCGTGGTGCGGGCGCCGTAGCGCCTTGGTGTCGACCACGATCGTCTTCGAGGGCTGCTCCTGGGCCAGGTGCTGGCCCTTGGCATCCAGGATGGCGCCGCGCACGGCCGGCAGCATCTGCACGTCGCGCTGCTGGGACACGGCCTTGCGGGAGAGTGAAGCGGCGTCGACGACCTGGATCTGGGTCGCCCGGACGATGACGACGGCGAAGGCGGCCAGCGTGAGCGCCAGCACGAGCCGCAGCCGGCGGTCCGCCGTCCGCTTCACGGCGCGGGCCGGGCTCCGGACGAGCGCGGCGCGAGCCGCACGTGCTTCGTCGTGATGGCCTCGGCCGGCACCATCCCGTAGCCGCGCGCCCTGCGCCCGATCGCGTACGGGTTGGACAGGCTGATCGTCTGGTTTCGGAGCAGGCCGTTCTGCTGCTCGAGCTGCTGGACGTGGTCACGCATCCGGCTCACGTCGATCGAGCCACGGAGCGCCGCCACGTTCAGGGCCACGATCCCGAACATCAGCGTCGCGAGCACGGCCACCCAGGCCAGGCCGCCGGCCGTCACGCGCCGGCGGCGCGGCCGCGACCGGCGGACCG
>JAICKX010000193.1 GCA_025927685.1 Thermoleophilia bacterium
AAGCACCGCCTGACCGTGCTCGACCTCCTCGCCGCGACAACCACCAGCGACACCTCGGGGCCGTTCAACGGCGTCAGCGACTTCTTCGACTCGAGCTATTTCGCAGCGTTCGAGAAGCTGATGATCATCTTCGTGGTGGCGTTCTACCTGGCGCTCATCTTCTGGACCGCCAAGGACGCCCGTCGGCGGATCGAGGACCCGGTGATCGTGGCGGTGTGCATCGCCACCGCGTTCTTCTTCCCGTTCGTCGGCGTGCTCGTCTACCTGATCCTGCGCCCGCCCGAGTACCTGGCCGACGTGCGCGAGCGCGAGCTCGAGATCAAGGCGATGGAGCGCCGCCTCGGCGCCGACTCCGTCTGCCCCTACTGCCGCAACCCCGCCGAGGCCAGCTTCCTGAGCTGCCCGCACTGCGGGACGAAGCTGAAGCAGGCCTGCCGGCGTTGCAAGGCCCCGCTCGAGCCGTCCTGGCGGCTGTGCCCGTACTGCGAGACGGCGACCGTGCAGGCGCCGCCCGTGAGCGAGCGCACGCGCCGGGAGCCCTCGGAGCGGCCTGTCCCCTAGATGGCTGAGCGCACGCTCTTCATGGTGAAGCCCGATGGCGTCGCCCGCGGGCTGGTCGGCGAGATCGTGTCGCGCATCGAGCGGCGCGGTCTCTCCATCCGGGCGATGCGGCTCCTGCGCGTTACGCCCGAGCAGGCGGCCGAGCACTACGCCGAGCACAGCGAGAAGCCGTTCTATCCCGGCCTCGTCGAGTTCATCACCTCCGGGCCGGTGGTGGCGATGGTGGTCGAGGGCGAGTCGGCGGTCGCGACGGTGCGGGGGATGATGGGGGCCACGAACCCGCTCGACTCGGCGCCCGGCACGATCCGGGGCGACTTCGCGCTCGAGATCGGCGAGAACATCGTGCACGGCTCCGACTCGGCGGCGAACGGCGAGCGCGAGATCGCGATCTACTTCTCCGAGCCGGACCTGGTGTGATCGCCCGGGCGCTCGAGCTCGGGCCCCTCGTCCTCGCATCCAGCTCGCCCCGTCGGCGCGACATCCTCACGCTCCTCGGGATCGAGTTCACCGTCGTCGAGCCGGACTACGCCGAGGAGGACGTCGCCGGCCTGGGCCCGGCCGAGCTCGCCGAGGCCCACGCCCGCGGCAAGGCGGCGGCCGTCGCAGGCGACCGCGTCCTCGGGGTCGACACGCTCGTCGCGCTCGACGGCCGCGTCTACGGCAAGCCCGCCGAGGCCGGCGAGGCGCGCGAGTACCTGCGCGCCCTCTCGGGGCGGACGCACATCGTCCACTCCGGCCTGTGTCTGCGCGCCGGCGGCGTCGAGCACCTGCGCCGCGCCGCGAGCGAGGTCACGTTCGCGCCGCTCACGGACGCCGACATCGACTGGTACCTCGGCACGGGCGAGTGGCGCGACCGGGCCGGCGCCTACGCCGTCCAGGGCCGCGGCGCGGCCCTCGTCCGGGCCGTCCACGGCGACTTCCAGAACGTCGTCGGCCTGCCGGTCCCGGAGCTGCTCGACGCGATGGCCGCCGCGGCCCGCGGCTGAGGCATCTGTGGCCACGAAAGTGCAACACGCGCGAAACGGCGCCGGGCCGTTCTGAAACAGCTGGACCAGGTCCCGGTGTTTCACGGATGAAACAGCTGGACCAGGTCCCGGTGTTTCACGAGTTCTCGGCCTCTTCGGGCCGGGTTGCGCCGCTTCGCGACGCAACAACGGGGTCAGGCACCAATGTTGCATCTGCGGCGCTGACGCGCATGCTGCAACGTTGGAGCCAGACCCCTGGGGCGCCTAGGCCTCGTGGAGGAGCCGGCCCTCCATGCCGCCGGCGACGACCACGACCTGGCCGGACACGTGGCCCGACAGGCGGTCGGACGCCAGGACGACGACCTGCCGGGCGACGTCGTCGGGCTGGGCGACCTTGCGAAGCGGCATCGTCAGCGTGATGCGGTCGAGCGCCCCGGGCTCTGCGAGCGTCGGCGCGGCCATCTCGGTCTCGGTCCAGCCGGGGCAGACCGCGTTCACGCGCCCGAGCGGCGCCAGGCGGGCGATCTCGTTCTTGAACGTCGGCAGGAGGCCGCCGGTGAGCGCCGCCTTGGTCGCGGCGTAGTCGGCGTGGCCCTCCTCGCCGAAGATGCCGGCCGTCGAGCCGATGAGGATCAGGTTTCCCGAGCGCTGCTCCCGCACCTGCCTCAGGAATGCCCGCGCCACGAGGAACGTCCCGGTCAGGTTGACGTCGACGATCCGGCGGAAGCGGTCGGCGTCGATGTCGACGGCCGGCGCCCAGGGCGAATCGATCGCGGCGTTGCACACGCACACGTCGATCCGGTCGTATCGCTCGAGCGCAGCCGAGAACAGCCGGTCGACGTCGTCCTCGCGCGACACGTCCGCCTGCACGGCGATCGCGTCCGGGAGCGAGGAGACGAGGTCCCCGGCCTGCTCCCGGCTCGTGCGGTAGTTGACGACGACCCTCGCCCCCTCCCCGGCAAAGGCGCGCGCGGTGGCGGCGCCGATGCCGCGCGCCGCGCCGGTGATCACGACGACTCGGCCGGCGAGGTCGGTGTCCACGGCGCCGCATCGTACAGATCCGACCGATGGCGGACCCCGCTATCCGCTAGAATCGCGCTGCGATTTCGCCATTTTTGCAGCAGGAAACGAAGGCCCCCGCATCAGCTTCTTGAACTCCCTCACCGGCTTCGGCGGCCGTGACATGGCCGTCGACCTCGGCACGGCGAACACGCTCGTGTACGTGCGCGGGCGCGGCATCGTCCTCTCGGAGCCGTCGGTCGTGGCGATCGACCAGCGCACGGGCGAGGTGCACGCGGTCGGCATCGAGGCCAAGCGGATGCTCGGCCGCACGCCCGGCAACATCTCCGCGATCCGGCCCCTGAAGGACGGCGTCATCGCCGACTTCGACGTGACCGAGCAGATGCTGCGGCACTTCATCCAGAAGGTGCACCAGAACCGGTTCGCGCATCCGCGCGTCGTCGTGTGCGTCCCCTCGGGCGTGACCGGCGTCGAGAAGCGCGCCGTCGAGGAGGCGACCTACTCGGCCGGCGCCCGGCAGGCCTATCTGATCGAGGAGCCGATGGCCGCCGCGATCGGGGCCGGCCTGCCCGTCTCCGAGCCGACCGGCAACATGATCGTCGACGTCGGCGGCGGCACCACCGAGGTGGCCGTCATCAGCCTCGGCGGGATCGTCACCAGCCTGTCGGTGCGCACCGCGGGCGACGACCTCGAC
>JAICKX010000120.1 GCA_025927685.1 Thermoleophilia bacterium
ATCCAGAGCGCGACCGCGCCGCCGAGCAGGAATGGCTGCCAGTCGACCGTCCCCGTCACCGCCACCCAGCCGCCCACCGGCGCCAGCCCGTCCACCGCCCCCAGGAAGGCGTGGCAGAGCCAGGTGAAGCGCTTCAGGTACGGGTAGATCACGAAGCCGGCGACCGGGATCGGCCACAGCAGGTGGGTGACCGGCGGGAGCTGCCAGACCGCCAGGAGGAAGACCGCGAGCGACGCGGCGGCGAAGGCGGCGACGTGGACGGGCGAGAGCAGGCCGGCCGGGAGCTCGCGCCGGGCCGTGCGCGGGTTCCGGGCGTCGATGCCCGCGTCGATCAGCCGGTTCAGCGCCATGGCCAGGCTGCGGGCCCCGACCATCGCGACCGTGATCCACAGGAGCCGCCGGAGGCCGGGCACCTCGCCGGTCGCGAGCACCGCCCCGGCGTAGGCATAGGGGAGCGCGAAGACGGTGTGCTCGAGCTTGACGAGCGAGACGAAGCGGCGGGCGTAGACGGGCGTGGCGGTCAATGCGCGGTGGGTCGATCGAGCAGGAGCCGGAGGCCGTGGTCGAGCGCCGGGGCGACGGCGTCGAAGAGCTCGGCGCAGGCCTTCGGGCTGCCGGGGAAGTTCACGATCAGCGCCGACCCGGCGATGCCGCTTCGGCCACGCGACAGCATGCCGTGGGGGGAGACCGCGATGGAGACGGTCCGCATGTGCTCGTCCAGCCCGGGCGTCGCCCGCTCGACGACGCGCGCGGTGGCCTCGGGGGTGACGTCGCGCGGCGCGAAGCCCGTGCCGCCGGTGGTGAGGACGAGGTCGGCGGAGCCGGCGAGGTCGCGCAGCGCGTCCTCGATCGCGTCCGCCTCGTCGGGGACGGCGCGGCGATCGGCGAGGTCGAAGCCCGCACCGGACAGCCGCTCGGCCAGGAGGTCGCCGCTCAGGTCCTCGCGCGTCCCCGCGGTGACGCCGTCGGACACGGTGAGGACGGCCGCCCTCATGCCTCCTCCCGCCGCCACTCGCCGCTTTTCCCGCCCGACTTCTCGACGAGCAGGATCTCCTCGATCGCCGAGTTCGGGTCGAGCCCCTTCGTCATGTCGTAGACGGTGAGGGCCGCCGCCGCGACGGCGGTCAGGGCCTCCATCTCGACGCCGGTCTGGGCGGTGGTCTCGGCGGCGGCGGTGACGGTCACGCCCTGGTCGTCGAGGACCGGCTCGACCGCGACCATCGTGAGGGGCAGGGGGTGGCAGAGGGGCACGATGTCGGGCGTCCGCTTGGCGGCCATGATGCCCGCGAGGCGGGCGGCGGCGATCACGTCGCCCTTCGGCAGCGTCCCGGCCGCGATCCGCCCGCGCACGTGCTCTGGCAGCGCGACGCGCCCGCGGGCGACCGCCCGGCGCCGGGTCGCGGGCTTCCCGCCCACGTCGATCATCCGGATCTCGCCCATGCGCCGCGAAGTGTACGGGGACAGACCCCGAAGCATCGGCGGAACATCGCTGCGACACGGGCGTGACGTACGGGGACAGTCCCCGTACGGTCCGGGTGCCGGTTTCGGCGCGGGGCTGTGACGGCTACGCGTCGAGCAGCGGCGCGAGCGCCTGGACGTACGCGGCGGCCGAGCGGCCGTCGGGGTCGCGGCGGGGATTGCCGCAGCACAGGCTGACGCCGACCACGCGGCCGGTGACGGCGAGCGCCGCCATCTCGTCGACCAGGCGCGGCAGCCGCCAGCCGCCCGGGGCGGGGAAGTCGACGCCGGGGGAGTCCTCCGGGTCGAGGACGTCGCCGTCGAGATGGACGTGCAGCGGCGCGTCGGCGGGGAGCGCCGCCAGGGCTCCGGCCACGTCGTCCGCCACGACCAGGCGGGAGCGGGCGATCGCGTCCTGCTCGCCGGGGTCGAGATCGCGCGCACCCACGAGCGCAGCCCGCTCCTCCGGCAGCGGCGGCTCGAGCCCGGCCGCGGACCGAAGCTCGTCGTGGCACCAGCCGAGCAGGATCGCGAAGGGCATGCCGCCGAGAAAGCCGCTGGGCGTCGTCTCGGGCGTGTTCAGGTCGCCGTGCGCGTCGACCCAGACGAGCGCGAGGTCCGGGCTCGCCGCCCGCAGGCCGGCCACCACCGCCGGGGCGAGCGTGCACTCCCCGAGGAGTGCGAGCGGCCCGGGAGCCGCCGCCACCGCGTCGCGCAGGGCGGGCAGTCCGCGCGCGAGGCCCTCCTCGGGAGGGGCGTCGAGGTCGAAGCCGACCCGGGTGCCTCCATCCGATGCGAGCGCCTCGGCGACCGCGCCCGGGCCGTCCTCCATCCCCGGCCCGTGAAACCGGCTCGACCACGGCGCCGTCACCACCGGCCGGCGGCTCATCGCAGCGCCTCGGGCGCCTCGACGCCGTCCACCTCGGCGAGGTCGTCGAGCTGGTCCCGGATCCAGCGGTCGATGTCGTGCTCGCGCACCTGCCGGCGGATGGCCTCGATGCGCTGGTGCCGCTCCTGCTCCGGCATGACCAGCGCCTCGTGGATCGCGTCGGCCGTGGCCTGGATGTCGAAGGGGTTGACCGTGAGCGCGTAGCGGCCGAGCTCCACGTGCGCGCCCGTGTTCTCGCTGAGGATGAGGACGCCGTCACGCTCGTTGATGAGCGGCGCCTCCTTCGCGATCAGGTTCATCCCGTCGAAGATCGCGTTCACGAGCAGCACGTCATAGTGCTTGTACGCCGCCACCGCCTCCGGGAAGTTGTCGGAGATCCGCAGGTCGATCGGCATCCAGTCGCCCGTGTAGTAGCGGTCGTTCACCGCCCGGGCGGCGCGCTGGATGGCGCCGACGTACTCCGCGTACTCCGGGATCTCCGGCCGGGACGGGTCGAGCAGCGCGAGCATGGTGACCCGGCCGGCCCACTCGGGGTGGTCCGACAGGAAGAGGTCGAAGGCCGAGAACCCGCGCACGACGTTCTTCGACGGGTCCGTGCGATCGACGCGCAGGATCAGCTTCTCGGGCCGGGCCTCGAGCACCTTCGGCTCGGCATCGACCACCGCCGGCTCGGCCGCCAGCCGCTCGAACTCGTCCGGGTTGACCGAGATCGGGTACGCCCGGGCGCGGATCCGGCGACCCTGGAACTCCGCCTCGCCGCCGCGCACGTCGACCTGCGCGTTCGGCACGAACCGCTCGCAGCACTGGAGGAACGACCGCGCGTACCGCGGCGTGTGCAGCCCGACCACGTCGCACGCCAGCATCGACTCGTGGATCGCCGTGCGGACGTCGACGGGCAGCACCCGCCAGTAGTCGGGCTGCGGCCACGGGATGTGCGTGAAGTGATGGATGACCGCATCCGGAACGCGCGCCCGCAGGGAGCCCGGCACCATGAAGAGCTGGTAGTCGTGCACCATGACGAGCGGGCGCGGCCCGGCCTCGGCCAGCTCCTCGGCGGCCGCCTCGGCGAAGCGCTCGTTGACCGGCACGTAGCCCGCCTCCCACGCCAGCCGCACGTTGCGGTCGACCGAGGGCTCGAGCGCCAGGCTCCACAGGTAGTGGTGCACGAACCACAGCGTGGGGTTCGCGAACACGTTGTAGTAGCGGTCGTACTCCTCGCGGTCGTGCTGCACGAGCCGCAGGGTGAGGTTCCCGTCGCGATAGGCGCCCCGCTCGGCGACGGCGGCGTCGTCGTCGGAGAGCGCGCTCGCCACCCAGGTGACCGGCCGCGTCGCGGTCAACGCCGAGAGCGCCGTCACGAGGCCGCCGCCCCCGCGCTTGGCCGTGACCTCGCCGTCGGACGACACCGAGAACCTGAGCGGGCCTCGATTCGAGACGATCAGGAGCTGCTGCTGGTCGTTCATCGCCGGGCGTCCGAGGCGCCAGCCTCAGTCCCCCGCCACCACCTCGAGCGCGACGGTCTCCTCCCCGGCCATGCGGTGCATGAGGGCGAGCCAGTCGCGGAGGAGGCGCGGCATTAGGAACCGCCGCCGCACGTGCTCCTTGGCCCTGCGCGTCATGTCGCGGGTCGAGCCCGGATCCGCCAGGATGTCCAGCGTCCGCCTGGCGCACTCCTCGGGCGAGTCGACGAGGTAGCCGGTCTGGCCGTCGGTGATCTGCGCGACGATGCCGCCGACGCGGCCGCCGATCGTGGGCCTGCTCTTCCAGAGCGCCTCGGACACCGTCAGGCCGAACCCCTCCCGGATGGACTTCTGGATGCAGACGGCCGCCTGCACCTGGAACGCATTCACTTCGACGGCGCCGACGTTGTTGAGGTTGGAGAACATGAAGATGTCGGGATCCTCGTTACAGTAGTCCTGCGTCCTGTTCCAGTATTCCCAGCCCTCGGGATCGTCATGTGCCATCGACCCGACCAGCGCGAGCTGCATGGCAGGATGGGCGCGCTTCACCTCCCGGTACGCGTCGATCACGCCGAGCGGGTCCTTCCACGGATCGAACCGCGACACCTGGAGCATGAGCGGCCGGCTGACGTCGACGCCGAACTGGTCGACGATGTAGGCCGCGTCGTCGGGCGCCAGGGCCATGTTCTTGGGCGCCAGCGGATCGATAGCCGGCGGCCAGATGACCGCCTCGTTCAGGCCGGCGCCGCGCGGCACATACGCGGGCATGTGGAAGATGCAGGCGTCGTACGCGCGAAGGCGCGGTGCGAGGAAGTCGAGCACCTCCAGGTTGGGCGTCGAGAGGTCGATGTGGCAGCGCCACACCCACCGCGGCCGGGTGGTCTGCACGAACTCGGGGATCGCCACCGGCTGGGGGTCGTGTACGACGATGACGTCCCACTCGTCGGCATCGGCGAGGGCGTCGGCGTTCAGCTTGTTGTAGCCGTCGAAGATGGCGCGCTGGCCGTCGCTCAACCCGCGCTCGTCGCCCTGGAGTGCGTTGTGGATCGTCTTCGTGACGTCGTAGAACTCCTCCTGGCCCTGGATGACGCGCCACTCGGCGTCGATGCCGGCGTCGATCATGAGCGGGATGAGCGTGTACTGGATCTCGGCGACGCCGCCGCCGAAGGCGGTCGCCGAGAGGTGCAGCATGCGCCGGCCCTTGAGCGGCTCCGCGAGCGCGCGGATCTCCTCCGCGAGCGCCCTGCCGATCAGCGAGTTGTAATCGGCCAGCGCCTTGTGTCCGACGTTGACGCGCTGCATCGATCGCGGAGGTTAGCCAAGACCGGCGGCGGAGACGACGCCGTCAGCCGCCCGGCTCGGCGGGGAGCACGAGCGCGAACCGCGTGCGGCCGTTCTCCGAGTCGACCATGATCGAGCCGCCCATCCGCTGGGCCAGCTCGTCCGCGATCGCGAGGCCGAGCCCGCTGCCGGCCGCCGTCGTCTCCGGCCCGCGCGAGAACCGCTCGAACAGGTGGTCGCGCACGCGCGGGTCGATTCCGGGGCCGTCATCGGAGACCTCGAGCCGGACGACGCCGTCCTCGGACGCCACCGCGACGCGGACGTTGGTGCCGGGCGGCGTGTGGCGGACCGCGTTGTCGAGGAGCGCCCGCCCGATCTGCTGAACGCGGTCCTCGTCGCCGATCCCGCGCGGCGGCGGTGCCGGCGGGCGCGAGAGCACGATCCGGCTGCCGTGCCGGGAGCCGAGACCGCGGAACTCGCGCACCAGCGTGCGGGCGGTGGCCGCCAGGTCGACGGGCTCGCGCGCCACTCCCACCGCCCCGGAGTCGAGGCGGCTCAGGTCGAGCAGGTCGCCGGCGAGCTTGGTCAGCCGGCTCACCTGCTCGCGGGTGGACTGCACGAACTCCGCCCGCGTGTCCTGGTCGAGGTCCTCCTCGGCCAGGAGCTCGAGGAACCCCGCCAGCGAGAAGAGCGGCGTCCGCAGCTCGTGCGAGGCGTTCGCGATGAAGTCCTTGCGGGCCCGGTCGACCTGGGCCAGCCGGGCCTGCATCAGGTCGAACGAGCGCGCCACCTGGCCGAGCTCGTCGGGCGAGGTGTCGCCGATCGGCTGGTCGAAGCTGCCGGCGGCGATCCGGCTGGCGGCCTCCCTGAGGCGCTGGAGCCGCACCGAGATCGCGAGGGCGGCGCCCCATCCGACGACCACCGCCACGCCGATCGCGACGAGCGTGGCGATCAGGATCTGGCGCTCGACGAGCGACGCGGCGGCGTTCACGTCGCTCACGCCCTGGGTCAGGAAGAGCACGCCGCCCGACACCTCGAACGCGACCACCACTCCGCCGCTCGGCGTGCGGCCGCGGGCCACGCCGTTTCGGAGCGCGGCCTCCGCGAGCGGGCTCTTGTCCGAGAGGGTCGGCGGCGCGAGCTCCAGCGGCTCGAGCCCGGCCGCGGTCATCCGGTAGCCGGTGACGGTGGCGTTCGCGATGTGCTGCGTGCGGACGAGCGGCCGGCGCATGTGGATGCCCGTCTCCATCGCGCGCTTGAGGCCCGGCGCGTCCTGCTGGGCCTTCGCGACCTGCTCGAGCCGGTCGAGGCGATCGACCACGAGGTCGTCGCGCAGGCTGGGGACGACGTACAGGAAGAGCACGCCCATGGCCGTCGCCACGACCGCGCCGAACATCACGATCAGCCGGAAGCGCAGCGAACGAAGCCTGAGCATCGCCTAGGGGCTTGCGTCGCGGAACCGGTACCCGACGCCGCGCACGGTGAAGATGTACGCCGGCTCGCGCGGGTCGGGCTCGATCTTCTCGCGCAGGTGGCGGATGTGCACGTCGATCGTGCGCGGCTCGCGATAGGCGGAGTCGCCCCAGACCGCCTCGAGCAGGGCCTGGCGGCTGTACACCCGGCCGGGATGGCTCGCGAGCGTGTGCAGCACCTCGAACTCGACGTACGTGAGCTGGACGCGGTCGCCGTCCACCGTGACGGCGCGCTTGGCGGGGTCGATCACGATCGCGTCGGCCTCGATCGTGCCGTCGGCGGGATGGTCGGCCCGCAGGCCCGCCCGGCGCAGCACCGCCCGGATCCGGCTTCGAAACTCGCGGATCGAGAACGGCTTCGTGATGTAGTCGTCGGCGCCCAGCTCCAGCCCGAGCACCTTGTCCACCTCGTCGTCGCGGGCCGTGAGCATGATGATCGGGACGGCCGAGCCGGTCCGGAGCCGCCGGCACACCTCGAGCCCGTCCACGCGCGGGAGCATGATGTCGAGCACGACGAGGTCGATGGGCTGCTCGGCGAACCGGCGCAGGGCCTCCTCACCATCGCGGGCCTGGACGACCGTGTACCCCTCCCGCTCGAGCGGATAGGTCAGGAGCTTCTGGATCGACTCCTCGTCGTCGACCAGCATGATGGTCGCATCGCCGGCCATGATCGCGAAGTTTAGTGCGCCGTTCCGTGTGCTATAACCGCGCCTCCCGTGGCGACTCAATCTCGCAGCCGGCGCGGGCGGACGCGTGCCGTCGTGGTGTCGTGGCCGCTTTACCGTGTCCTGGCCGGCGCCGCGCTCCTGCCGCCGCTGATCGCGCTCCTCACGCTGCGCCAGCCGGCCATCCCCCAGCATCCGCTGCCGCCGCTCGAGCTCAACGGGAAGGCGGCGGCGAACGCCGCCGCCGCGTTCACGGCCGCCGAGCACGTGAACGGCCAGGCCTGCTGCGCGGCCGGCACCGGCGGGGAGCTGGCGGGGGCGGACTGGGTGGCGCGGAAGCTGCGCGTGCTCGACAAGGGGCCCGCGCAGGTGCCGTTCGCGGCGCGCGTGCCCGGCAAGTCGTCACCCGTGGCGATGTCGAACGTGATCGCCTACCGGCCCGGCCGCTCGCCGCAGGTGATCGCCGTCATCGCCCACCGCGACGGCTCGACGGGCGGTGACGCCGCCGGCACCGGCCTCCTCGTCCAGCTCGCCCGCACGCTCGCCGACATGCCGCGCGACCGCGGGCTCCTGCTCGTCTCGACCGACGGCGGGCGCACCGGAGCGCAGGGTGCGGCGGCGTTCGGGAGCACGTGGGCACTGCGGTCGCGGATCGTGGCCGCGATCGTCCTCGACCGGGTGGCCGCGCCGGCCGGCACCGCACTTCGCATCGTCCTTCGCCCCGACACGCCGCGGGGCACGTCGCCGACCCTCTACTCCACCGTGCGCGACGGGATCACCACCTTCTACGGGACGCCGGCGCGCGAACCGGGCTTCTACGACCAGCTCTCCGGGTACGCCATCCCGTACACGGCGCAGGAGCAGGGGCCGCTGATCTCGCGCGACATCCCCGCGGTCACCCTGACGGCCGGAGAGCCGGGCGGCCGGGTGGCGCTGCGCGACCTCGACGCCGCCCAGCTCGGCCGGGCCGGCACCACGGTCGCGAACATCGTGGCCGAGCTCAACTCGGCCGTCACGATCGAGAGGGGCGGCGAGCCGGGGCTCTTCCTCTCGGGGAAGGTCCTGCGCGGCTGGCTCGCCCAGATCACGATCGCGATGCTGCTCGTCCCGTTCGTCGTCACGGTCCTCGACGTCGTCGCCCGCCTGCGCCGCCGGCGCGTCCCGATCGGTCCCGGGCTGCACGCGCTCGCCTGGCGGTTCGCGGCCTGGCTCACGGCCCTCGTCGTCCTGTGGATCGAGGCGCTGGCCCCGGGCGACCTCATGCCGAAGTTCGACTCGGCGCCGCTCCCGGGCCAGACCGGCGCCACCACCGCCGGAATGCTGATCGCGGCCGGCGCCGGGCTGCTCGTGTGGCGGTTCGGAGGCCGGCCGCGGCTCCTGCGCGAGGCGCCCGTCACCGGCGCGGACCGCACGGGCGGGCTCGCCGGAGGCCTGGTCGGGATGCTGTTCGCGACCGTCCTACTCACGGCCGTCGACCCGTTCACGCTCATCGTGCTCCTGCCCGCCGCTCACCTGTGGCTCTGGATCCCGGCGTCGTCGCAGGCCGGGCGGCGCAGCATGCTGGCCTGTTACGCAGCCGGATTCGTGGGCCTGGCGGCGCTGGTCTGGGAGCTGGCCGGGCCGCAGGGCCTCGGCTCCGACGCGCCGCGCGCGCTGGTCGCGATGATCGCGAGCGGGTACCTCTCGCCGGTCGTCTCGGCGTGCCTCTGCCTGGCCGCCGCGGCGGCGGCCCAGATCGGGGCGCTGGTGCTCGGGAGGTACGCCTCGCCGCATCCGCCGGTATAACTCGATCCATGGGCACGACGATCCCTGCGGGCGCCGAGGCGCAGGCGCCGCCGTCGGCGAAGACCGAGCGGGTCGGCCGCAGGTGGGTGCACCGCACCGGCTCGGTCCTGATCGGGCTCGGCGTGGTGCTGGTCGCGTACGCCGCGGTCGTGTGGTTCTGGGGCGACCCGATCACCGCCCTCTACGCCCGCCACGAGCAGCACCAGCTCTCGCAGTCGTTCGACAAGGAGCTCCGGGCATGGCCGGTGGCGCCGTCGGGCCCCGACCCCTCGGTGGCGCTCGCCCACGTCCGCCGTGACGCCCACCGGTACGCGGGCGGGCTCGAGAACAGCCATCCGTTCGGTCGGCTCATCATCCCGCGGCTGGGCCTGAGCGTGATCGTCGTGCAGGGCACCGACTGGTGGGACGACCTCTCGAAGGGGCCGGGGCATTACACGCAGACCACCGTGCCCGGGCTCGGCCGCACCGTGGCGATCGCCGGCCACCGGACCACGTTCGGGGCCTGGTTCCGGCACATCGACTCCATCCGGGCCGGCGACCCGATCGTCCTCCAGATGCCGTACGCGACATTCCGCTACCGCGTGCAGTACCACCGCGTGGTGAAGAGCGACGACTGGAGCATCATCCGCCAGCAGGGCTACGACCGGCTCGTGCTCTCGGCCTGCCATCCGCTCTACTCCGCCTCGCACCGCTGGGTCGTGTTCGCCAAGGCGACCTTCGAGACGCCGCGCGGCGGCCCGCGGATCGCGATAGGCACGGGGTGACGCCGGCCACAGCCGGCGAGGTGCGGGCCAGGATCGCGGCGGGCCGGGACGAGCTCGTGGCGGCGACCCGGCGCCTGGTCGAGATCCCGACCGAGAACCCGCCCGGCCGGTCGTATCCGGAGTGCGCGGCG
>JAICKX010000126.1 GCA_025927685.1 Thermoleophilia bacterium
ACCGAGGCCTCGACGTTCCGGCGCGGCGTCATCTCGTGCACCGGCATGGAGTTCTGCAAGCTCGCGATCGTCGAGACGAAGGAGCGGGCCGCGGAGCTGATCGAGCACCTCGAGCGGCGCGTCGGCGACATCCCCGGCTCGCTTCGGATCAACCTGAACGGCTGCCCGAACGCGTGCGCCCAGTACCAGGTGGCCGACATCGGCCTCCAGGGGGGCATCGCCCGCCTGCCCGACGGCCGTCGCGTCCAGGGGTTCATCCTGCACATCGGCGGCCGCCTCGGCGAGGACGCCGGGTTCGGGCGGCGGGTGGCGTCGAAGGCGATGCCCGCGGACGAGGCCCGCTACGCCGTGGAGCGGATCGTGCGGGCCTACGCGAGCGAGCGGCAGGCGGACGGCACCTTCGCCGATTGGGCGGCGGGGCAGTCCGACACGCGCCTCGCCGCCCTGGCCGGGGTCGCGGTGGCACGCGAGCCGGCCGAGGCGGCGGCGTAGACCGGGGCGGCTAGGTCGCCGGGTTGGCGCGGCGGCCGAGGGACAGGCCGCGGAACAGTCCGCGCCGGCGGAGGCGGCTCTCGCGAACCTGCGCCTGGAGGCGTCCCGCCCGGGCCTCCCGGATCAGGTCGGCGTGCCGCGCCTCGGCGAGCCGGTCGTCCTGGAACGTCTTGGCGAGCTGATATGCGGTGGTCGGATGCATGCCCACACGACGGGCGGGCGGCGGGTCATCTTCCCTCCGGTCGTGCGATCCGGCTACGATGGGCCCAGAAGCGTTGCCGGGGCGATCCCCGGCCAATCGCATCCAGAGAGGCGGAGGGACCGGCCCTGTGAAGCCTCGGCAACCGCTCCGGTCGGTGGAGAACGGTGCCAAATCCGGCGGGGCCCCGCCCCGGTAGATGTGACCACCGACCTGGGGGATCGACCATGAAGGCCGCTCGACTCGTCTGCAAGGGCTGTTCAGCCGTCCACCCGCTCGAGGCGCTCTTCGCCTGTGACCGGTGCTTCGGGCCGCTGGAGGTCGGCTACGACGAGGTCGACGCGCCGGTCTCGCGCGCGGCGATCGAGGCCGGGCCGCCGAACCTGTGGCGCTACGCCGGCTTCCTGCCCGTGGCGCCGCCCACGCACGGCCTGCCGGTGGGGCGCTCGCCGCTCGTCCGCGCCGACCGGCTCGCCGCCGAGCTGGGCCTGGCCTGCGAGCTCTACGTCAAGACCGAGACCTCGAACCCGACCCACTCGTTCAAGGACCGGGTTGTGGCGGTGGCCGCCGCCAAGGCCGTCGAGCTCGGCTACGAGGCGCTGGCCTGCGCCTCGACCGGCAACCTGGCCGGCGCGACCGCGGCGGCCGCGGCCGCCCTCGGCCTTCCGGCCTACATCTTCGTGCCGGCCGACCTGGAGCGCGAGAAGATCGTCGCGGCGGCCGCCTACGGCGCCACGGTCTTCGCCGTCGACGGCTCCTACGACGACGTGAACCGGCTCTGCTCCGAGCTGGCCTACGAGCGCCCGTGGGCGTTCGTGAACGTGAGCATGCGCGCCTACTACGCCGAGGGCTCGAAGACGATCGCGCTCGAGACGGCCGAGGACCTGGGGTGGCGGGCGCCGGACCGCGTCGTCGCCCCGATCGCGTCGGGCTCGCTCTACACGAAGATCCTCCAGGGCTTCCGCGAAGGGCGGGCGGCCGGCCTGGTCGCGCCCGGGCCCGACCCGATCATGCACGGCGCCCAGGGCGAGGGCTGCGCTCCCGTCGCGACCGCCTTCGCGGATGGTGCCGATCACGTGGTGCCGGTGCGGCCGACGGGCCTCGCGAAGTCGCTTGCGATCGGGAACCCCGCGGACGGGGCCTTCGCGCTCGACGTGGCCCGCTCGACCGGCGGCACCATCGAGTCGGCCGCCGACGATGAGCTCGTCGACGGCATCCGGCTCGTCGCCCGCACGACCGGCATCTTCACCGAGACCGCCGGCGGCGTCACCGCCGCGGTGCTGCGGCGGCTGGCGGAGCGGGGCGAGATCGGCGCGGGCGAGACGGTCGTCGCCTACATCACCGGCGACGGCCTGAAGACGATCGACGCGGTCGTGCCCTCCGTGGCGACGATCGACGTGCCGGCCGACGTGGACGCCGTCGACGCGGCGCTGGCCCCCGCCGCAGTCACGTGACCCGCGCCGTCCGCCCGCTGCGGCCTGAGGACGTCGCGGGCATCGTCGCGCTGGGCGCGGCCTTCGACCGGGCGCTCACCGGCACCGCGGACTGGTCGGAGGAGGACCCGGTCCACGACTGGCGGGCGCTGGCCGACCCCGAGCGCGACGCCTGGGTCGTGGAGGACGCCGGAGCCGTCGTCGGCTACGCGACGCTCCAGGACGACGGCGAGGGCACGTTCGCGGCGGACGGCTACGTCCATCCGGACCGGTTCGGGCAGGGCGTCGGGTCGACCCTCGTCGGGCTGGCCGAGGCCCGGGCGGCCGAGCAGCTAGAGGCCGTCCCGCTGCCCCGCGTCGTGCTCCAGAACACCGTGCTGCACGTCGACGCCGGGGCGCGGGCGCTCCTGGAGGGCCGCGGCTACCGCCCGGTGCGGCACTTCCTGCGCATGCAGATCGACATGGCCGGGCCGCCGCCGGAGCCCGCCTGGCCGGACGGGGTCGTCGCAACGGCGTTCCGCCCGGACGCGGACACCGCCGACGTCCACGCGTGTGTCCACGAGGCGTTCGCCCACGAGTGGAGCTTTCGCGCCGAGACGCTCGCCGACTGGACCGCGCGCAAGCTCGACGACCCGCGCTTCGACCCGTCGCTGTGGGTGGTCGCCTGGGCCGGGGAGGACGTGTGCGGCGTCGCGCTCTGCACCGCCGGGCAGTTCGACATGGGGTTCGTGAACTCGCTCGCCGTCCGGCCTGTGTGGCGCCGGCGCGGGCTTGGCCTCGCCCTCCTCCACCAGGCGTTCGCCGGGTTCTGGGAGCGGGGCGAGCGGCGGGTCGGCCTCGGCGTCGACGCCGAGAACCCGACCGACGCCGTGCGGCTCTACGAGCGGGCCGGCATGCGCCCCGTGTGGCAGGCCGACGTGTACGAGAAGGTGCTGCGGGGCGGGTGAGACGGCGGGCCGCCACCGGCGGCTGGTAAGCGGCCCGCGTGTATCTCGTGTCGGCAGGGCCGGGTGCCGCCGCGCATCACCGCGGCGGCAGACCTGCCTCCCCGTTTCGGGTGGTCGCGTCCTCAGGCGGCGGCCGGCGCGAACTCGTCGAGGCGGAGCGCCTGGGCGAGCTGGGCCTTGGGCCGCGCGCCGATGGCCTGCGCGACGACCTGCCCGTCCTTGATCAGGACGATGGTGGGGATGGACTGGACGCCGAAGGCCTGGGCGATTCCGGGCTCGGCGTCGACGTCGAGCTTGCCGACCTTGATGCGGCCGGCGTAGTCGCCCGCCAGCTCCTCGACGATGGGGCTCACCATGCGGCAGGGGCCGCACCAGGCCGCCCACATGTCGAGCAGCACGGGCACCTCGGACTCAGCGACCTCGGACTGGAAGTTCGAGGACGTGATCTCGATGGACTGGGACATAGACGGATGCTCCTCCACAACTGAACTAGATAGCCAGATAGCTAAATAGTTGCACAGGTGGTACGATTGTGCAAATGGCCCTCCCGAGCCCGCTTACCCCGGAGATGGCCGAGGCAATCGCGGAGCGCTTCCGCGTGCTCGGCGAGCCCACGCGCCTGCGCCTGCTCGACCTGCTCGCGGGCGGCGAGCGGACGGTCGGCGACCTGGCGGCCGAGATCGGCTGCACGACGGCGAACGTGTCGAAGCACCTGGCGCTCATGGCCGACGCCGGCATCGTGACCCGCCGCCGCGCCGGGCTGCACTCGTACTACGCCGTGTCGGACACAGGCGTGTACGAGCTCTGCGGCCACGTGTGCGGCTCGCTGCGCGCGATCGCCGACGCCCGCGCGGCCAGCCTCCGCGAGACGGCCTAGCGACCTCGGCTGACGGCCAGTCGGGCCACGAAACCGTCACAGGCGTGAAACAGCGTCGGGCCATTCTGAAACAGAGGGACCAGGTCCCGGTGTTTCACGGATGAAACAGAGGGACCAGGTCCCGGTGTTTCACGCACGCTCTACAGGCGCGTCCGCAACGCCAAGACGTTGGCCACGTACGGCCTGCTGATGGGGAGGACGCCGAACATGCGCGTCGCCGTCTCGCCCTGGTAGTAGGCGGCGACCGCGAGGCGCACGTTGCCGCCGAAGGCCACGAGGAGATGGCGCAGGAAGGCGACGCCGACGCGGACGCCGCCGTCCGGCGTGTGGGCCACCGGCGCGCCGATCACCCAGCTCTCGACGAACGACCAGGTGGCCGGCGTCACCTGCATGACGCCCCATGCTCCGGCGACCGACACGGCCGAGACGTGGAACCCGGACTCCTGCCAGGCGACCGCCCGCACGAGGTGCGGATCGACGCCGTAGTGGGCGCTCCAGTGGTCGATCGACCAGCCGACCGACCACGGCGCCGGGGCGGGGGAGGGCGTGGCACCGGCGTGCCCGCGGTGAAGCGGCACCCTGAGGCGTGCGCCGGTGAGAAGCAGGTCGTGGATGCGGAGCCCGTTCGCCCGCGCCAGCTTGCGGATCCCGACGCCGAACCGGCCGCCGATCGCCGTCAGCGTGTCGCCGGAGCGGACGCGGTAGCGGCCGCGCCAGCCGGCCCCCGCGCCCCGGCCGGCGTGCGCGTGGTGGCGAGGCGCGTGGCGGCGGACGTGCGAGCGGCCATGGCCGGGGATGCGAAGCGTGGTCCCAGAGATCAGGATCCCCCGGACGCGCAGGCCGTTCGCCCGCGCCAGCCTGCCGAGCCCGACGTGGTAGCGGCCCGCGATCGCCGTGAGCGTGTCACCCCACTGGACCGTGTAGCGGGCGGTGGCCCGGCCGCCGGCCGCCGGCGGCCCCGGCACCCGGAGCACCGTCCCGGCGACGAGCACGGCGTACGGGTTGCGATGGTTCATGCGCGCGAGGCGCTTCAGCCCGACGTGATGATCCTGCGCGATCCACGTCAGGGTGTCGCCCCAGCGCACGACGTAGCGGCCCGCCTCCGCGGGGGGTGCGGCGAGGAGCGCGAGCACGATCGCACCCGCCGCCGCCGCGGCGCCGAAGCGCACCTGGAATTGCCCTCGATTCGTTTCCAGAACCAGCCATGTTCGACGCCGGCGCCGGTTCCCCTTCCCATGCGACGTCCGCTCCCGTCCACTAGTGTCTCGCCATGCTTTCGGCCATGGGGACCGCCCAGCGCGACCTTCTGACCAAGGTCGTCGGCGAGGCGGTCGGCACGTTCGCGCTCATCTTCGTCGGCGCCGGATCGATCGTCGTCGGCGCCGACCTCACCGGCGTCGCCTTCGCCCACGGGCTCGTGATCGGCGTCATGGTGTGCGCGGTGGGCCACATCTCCGGAGGCCATTTCAACCCGGCCGTGACGTTCGGCTTCTGGATTACGAAGCGCATTCCGTCCATGGACGCGGTCGCCTACTGGATCGGCCAGTTCGCGGCTGCGATCCTCGCCGCGCTCCTGCTCAAGGCGGCCCTGCCCGACGAGGGCACGCTCGGCCGCACGGTCCCCGCCGCGGGCGTCGGCGACGGCCAGGCACTCCTGATCGAGTTCATCCTCACGTTCTTCCTCGGCTGGGTCATCTTCGCGGTGGCCGTGGACGAGCGCGGCACCATGGGCGTCGTGGCGGGACTTCCGATCGGCTTCGTCATCACCTTCGACGTCCTGATGGGCGGCCCGCTGACCGGCGGCAGCATGAACCCGGCCCGCACGCTCGGCCCGGACCTCGTCACCGGCCACTTCGAGTCGATCTGGGTCTACCTCATCGCCTGCCCGGCGGGCTCCGCGGCGGCGATGGGCCTCTACGACTGGCTTGTGCTGCGGCCGTGGACGGCGGAGGCCGAGACCGCGGTCACCGAGGAGCGGCCGCGGCGCCGGTCCGCAGGCACGTCGTAGTCCGCGGTCGCGTCCAGGGCGTGGGCTTCCGCTACGCGGTGCGCGACCGCGCCCGCTCGCGCGGCGTGGCCGGATATGTGCGGAACCTGGCGGGCGGCGAGGTCGAGGCGGCGTTCGAGGGCGAGCCGGACGCGGTGGAGGCGATGGTCGACTTCTGTCGCCGCGGCCCGCGCGGCGCCGAGGTGACGGAGGTCGACGTGGACGAGGCTCCGCCGGCCGGGCCGGCCGGGTTCCAGGTGAGCTGAGGTCAGCCCTCGGCCGGGCCGCCGGGCGGCCCGCCCAGCCGTTCCAGGAGCTCGGCCACACGGCCCTCGGCGGCATCCAGCTTGGCCCGGCAGAGCGCGTGCAGCGCCTCGCCGCGCTCCCAGAGCGTGAGCGCCTCGTCGAGCGACGTGCGGCCGTCCTCCAGCTTGCGGACGATCGCCTCGAGCTCGTCGCGGGCCTCCTCGAAGGTGGGCTCCGGCACCGTCACTCGGCCGTCTCCTCGACCCGCGTGACGAGCCGGCCGCGCGCCAGCCGCAGGCCGAGGCGGTCGTCGATCGCCACGCTGCCGGCGTCGCGCACGACCGCGCCGGCCTCGTCCTGCACGATGGCATAGCCGCGCTCGAGCGTCGCGGCCGGGCCGAGCACCCGCAGGCGGTCGTGCAGCGAGCTCACGCGGGCCGACTCTCGCTCGATGCGCAGCGCGGGGAGCCGGGCCAGCCGGTCTCCGGCGGCGTCGAGCGCCGCCCGCCGGACCTCGATCCAGGTCGTGGGGCGCGCGAAGGCCGGTCGCGAGACGAGCAGCTCGAGCGTGCGCCGGGCCTGGGCGGCTCCGCCCTCCAGGGCCCGGGCACCGCGGGCCAGCAGGGCGTCGAGCGACGCAGCCAGCGCCGCGTGGTCGGGCACCACCATCCGGGCTGCAAGGCTGGGCGTCCCGGCGCGGGCGTCGGCGACGAGGTCGACGAGCGGCGAGTCCTGCTCGTGGCCGATCGCCGAGACGACCGGCGTCGTGCACGCGGCCACCGCCCGGCACAGGGCCTCGTCGGAGAAGGGCAGCAGGTCCTCGGGGCTGCCTCCGCCGCGGGCCAGGACGATGACGTCCACGCCATCGTCGGCGTCGAGCGTTGCAAGCGCCGCGGCGACGGAAGCCGGGGCGGCCCGCCCCTGGACGGTCGCCTCGACGATCCGGAACCGCACCGGCGGATAGCGGCGCTCCGCCGTCTCGACGACGTCGCGCTTGGCCGCCGCATCGGCCCCGCAGACCAGGCCGACCACCCGCGGGAGGAGCGGCAGCGGCCGCTTCCGCTCCTCGGCGAAGAGGCCCTCCGCCGCCAGCCTCACGCGCAGCTCCTCGACTCGCTTCAGGAGCTGGCCGAGGCCGAACTGCTCGAGCGTGAAGGCCCGGAAGCGGAACTCGCCGCGCTTTCGCCACAGCTCTCCGCGGCCGTATGCGTGGAGCCGGTCGCCCACGACGGGCGCGGGCTGGAGCTTCGCGAACCGGTCGCGCTCGATCCAGGCCTGGAGCACCGAGCCGTCGCGCTCGTCCTTCAGGCAGAAGAAGACCATCCGGGCCCGGGGTGTGAGCTCCGCGAGCTCGCCCTCGACCCACACGTTCCCGAGCCGGGCCAGCCATCCGGCCACGCCCTGGTTGAAGTCCGACACGGTGAAGACCGCGCGGTCGCCGTACGTCACGGGCTCTGGCCGGGCGCTCACCGCAACAGTCTAGGCTGCGCGGCGGCTAGGTCAGGATCCGGGCCGCCACGTGCGGCGTGCAGCCGCGCTCGAGCATCTCGACCGCCTGGTGCAGGTCGGCCGCGCTCTTCGCGATGCGCTCCGCAACACGCAACGGGTAGCCCGCCTTCAGCAGCACGTGAAGCCTCCACGCCTCCACCTGCGCGACCAGGTCGGGCCTCTCCTCGAGGACGTTGGCCGGGCTCATGCGCGGTCATGGTAGGAACGCCCTCGGACGGACCCGGGGCCCGCTGATATGGTCAGCCGCGGCATGGTGTCGACGCTGCGCGGCCTGTGGCTCGAGGTGCGGGTGATCCCGGTCCTGCTCTGGAGCTTCTCGGCCCTGACCGCCGGAACCGCGCTCGCCGCGCACGGCCGGTCGCTGAACGTCTCCTACTACATTGGCGCCGTCGTCCTGGGCGCCCTGATCCAGGGCCTCCTGGCACACACCGTGAACGAGGTCGCCGACTGGCGCTCGGGCACCGACCGCCACCCGTCCCCGCGCGTGATCTCCGGCGGCAGCAAGGTGATCGTCGCCGGGCTCATGGGCGAGCGCGGCATCCAGGCCACGTTCGCGGCCGCGTTCCTCGCGACCACCGTGCTGGGCCTGGCCCTGGTCGCGGCCCGCGGGCTCGTGGTGCTGCCGTTCGGGCTCGTCGGCGTCGCCGGGGCGATCCTCTACACCCTGCCCCCGGTGCGGGCCGCCTACACGCCCTTCGCGGGCGAGGCGATCGCGTTCACCTGCCTCGCGGACTGCGTCATAGGCGCCCACGTCCTCCAGGGCGGCCGCGCGGTGGACGGCGCCACGCTGGCGGCCGCCGTCGCGATCGCTGCCTACGCAGTCGGGATGCTGATGATGCACCACTACCTCGACCACGACGCCGACCGGTCCGCCACGCCGCCCAAGATCACCTCCATCGTCCGGCTGGGCCTGACGGGCGGGCGCCGCTATGCGATCGGGTGGTGCGTCGTCGCGCTCGTGGCCGCGATGGCGGGCTCGGCCGCCGAGCCGCGCCTCCTGCCGCTGGTCGCCGGCTATGCGATCGGCCTCCTCGCGCACCTGCGCTGCCGGCCCGACGACGTGGAGTCCGTGACGAAGAACGAGCTCGCGGTCATCTTCGCGGGCATCGCCGCCGCCCTCAGCGCCGCTGCGCTGCTCGTGCCTGCGCTCTCCGTGGCCATGGTGGTGGCCGTGGCGCTGGTCGCAGTCGAGATGCGGCTGGCCGTGGCGCCGGCGGGGACGCCGGCGGCGTGACGCTCGAAGCCGAGCTGGAGCGCGCACTCGACGCGGCCGCGAGGCTCGGCCCGGAGGACCGGCGCCCCGACGCGATCCTGCCCGCCGAGCCGCACGCCGGGGCCCGCGTCTACCTGGCGGCGTTCGGCGGTGGCGAGGACGTCCGCTACCTGGCGCTCGATGCGGACGGGCGGCCGGTGACCGACCGGACGCTCGTCCGCGACACGGTCGCG
>JAICKX010000043.1 GCA_025927685.1 Thermoleophilia bacterium
CGAGACCACCGACTCCGACTTCGACCGCGAGAAGCTGCAGGAGCGGCTGGCCAAGCTGGCCGGCGGCGTCGCGGTGGTCAAGGTCGGCGCTGCCACCGAGACCGAGATGAAGGAGAAGAAGCACCGCGTCGAGGACGCCCTTCAGGCGACCCGCGCGGCGCTCGAGGAGGGCATCGTCCCCGGCGGCGGCGTGGCACTGCTGCACGCCATCAAGGCCGTCGAGGCCGAGAAGCTCGAGGGCGACGAGAAGACGGGCGCCCGCATCGTCGAGCGCGCGCTTCAGGAGCCGCTTCGCCAGCTGGCCGAGAACGCCGGCCTCGAGGGCTCCGTCGTCGTGAACGACGTCCGCGGCGCCAAGGCCGGGTTCGGCCTGAACGTCGACTCGGGCGAGATCGTCGACATGGTCAAGTCGGGCATCATCGACCCGGCCATGGTGACGCGCTCCGCCCTGCAGAACGCCGCCTCCATCGCCAAGAACATCCTCACCACCGAGGCTGTCGTGGCGGAGGCCCCGGAGAAGGACAAGGCTCCGGTCGGCGGCGGGATGCCGGACATGATGTAAGGCGTGGCCCCTACGGGGGACACGATCGTTCGGTGAGAGGCCCGGGGCCCAGCCCCGGGCCTCGGCCGTTAACGCGCGACACCGGGGTCAGACCCCAATGTTGCGCGCTGAAGAAACGGGGTCAGACCCCAATCTTTCACCCGCAGATGGCGATGAAGACGAGGCCGTCGTCGCCCGCGCGCACGTGGCGGGTCGAGTCGGGCGTGACGGCGATGAACGTCCCCGGGCCGATCGCGACCTCGTCGTCGTCCACCACGACGACCCCCGATCCCCGGACCGCCACAGAGACGTCCTCGGCGTGGTCGTGGGCGACGGTCTCGGCGCCCGGCGGGAGCTCCACCTGGTATACGCCGAATGCCCGCACGCCGAGCGCCGCTCCGACGCCCTTGTCGAACGGGCCTGCCGCCGGAGGGGCCCCGGTGCGGCCGGCAGCGCCGCGGCGTCGACCACCGTGTACCCCACCGGTCCGCTAGGCCGTGAGCCCGTTCTTGCCGACGTCGTCGATGAAGGCCAGCAGGAGCTTGACCGCGCCCTCCACGTCGTCCAGGTGAACGCAGCCCACCGCCGAGTGGATGTAGCGCGACGGGACCGAGATGCAGCCGCTCAGCACGCCGGAGTTGGCGATGCCCCATGCGTCGGTCGCACCGCCCATCAGGACCTCGCGCTGGAAGGCGATCCCGGCCGCGCCGGCGGCCCGCTCCAGGCGGTCGGTCAGGTGGCGCGGCACCGCGCTCCCGTAGCCGGCCTCGGGCGCCCAGTCGAAGTACTTGATCGCCGGCCCCTTGCCCAGCGAGATCGGAAGCCGCGAGAACTCGACGCCGGGCGTGTCGCCGCACAGGGTGACGTCGATCGCGATGCCGACGTCGGGCTTCACGCGCGCGGCCGCGGGGCCCGCGCCCCGGATCCCGAGCTCCTCCTGCACGGCCGCGACGCCGACCACGGTGGCCGCCGGCGAGTCGCCGAGCCGCCGCATCACCTCGACCATGATCGCGCAGCCGGCCCGGTCGTCGACCGCCTTGCCGGAGAAGACCTTCGTCCCGTTCAGGACCAGGCCGGTGCGAGCGAACGTCGCCAGGTCGCCGACGCGCACCCCGAGCTCCTCGGTCTCGGCACGGCTCGTCGTGCCGACGTCCACATGGAGCTGATCGATCGGGATGGCCTGCTTGGCCTCGTCGGGCGGCAGGACGTGGGCCGGCTTCGCGCCGGTGATGCCGAGGACGGCGCCCTTCGATCCGTGGATGGCGAGATCCTGGTCGACGACCATGCGCGCGTCGTGGAAGCCGACGGGTGCGATCCGGACGAACCCCTCGTCCTCGACGTGCTGAACGACGAACCCCAGCTCGTCCATGTGGGCGCAGAGCATGACCGTCGGCGCAGCGTCCCCGCCGCCCCGCGTGAAGAAGTGGTTGCCGAGCGCGTCGATGTCGTGCTCGTCGTAGTGCCCGTCGAGCTCCTTCGCCACGACGTCGGCGACAAGGCGCTCGTCCCCCGAGACGCCGACGGCGGCGTCGAGGGCGGCGAGCAGGTCGAGCATCCTGTCTGACATGAAACCTCCTGGAGGGGGCCACAGCGTACAGTGCCGCCGATGCGGCTCGACCTGCCACCGGCGCCCTACGACTTCCACCGTTCGACCTTCCGCTACCGGACGTTCGGCGACGACCTTGCGAGCGCCTGGCGCGACGGCGCGCTCTACCGCGTGCTGCGGTCAGGGGTTGTCGTTCGGATCTCGGCGGCCGGTGTTACGGCGTCCGCCGAAGCGACCGCGGCCGACCGAGCCGAGCTCCTGCACATCCTCGGTGCAGGCTTCGACCTGGAGACGTTCGCCGCGGCCTACCCTCGGATCTACGCGCGGGCGCCGGGCTTCCGCCCGCCGCTCGCGGCCGACCCGTTCGAGTCGCTCGTCGGCGCGGTGACCGCGCAGCAGATCTCGCTGCGTGCGGCCTGCGCCATCCGAAACCGGTTCGTGCAGCGGTTCGGCGTTCGCCGCGAGCTGGACGGCGTCGAGGTGTGGGCGTTCCCGCGCCAGGCGGCCGTCGCCGGCGCCGACCTGGAGGGCGTCGGTCTCTCGCGCGCCAAGATCCGCTCGATCGCCGCGCTCGCCGAGGCCGACCTCGACCTCACCGGCCTCACCGACCCCGAGCTGCGCGCCCGCCTGACGGAGCTGCCCGGGATCGGCGGCTGGACGGTGGACTGGTTCCTGGCCCGCACGCTCGGGCGCCCGGAGGCCTTCGCCGCAGGCGACCTGGGCGTGCGCAAGGCCGTCGCGCGCTGGTTCTCGGACGATCCGATCTGGCCGGAGACCCGGGTGCGCGAGGCGTGCCTCCAGTTCGGAGAGCACGCCAACCTCGCGGTGCACTACCTGCTCGTTCCGGACACAGAACCTGGCTGAGCGGGAGGGCAGCTACTGGTAGCCTGGCTCGCGCGGCGAGGGAATCAGAGTCGCCGGGGGCGGACCGGGTCGACGGGCCAACGCCCAACGGCGGCGACTACGCCATCCTCCTGCGCGACGCCGACGGCAACCCGGTCGAGATCGTCGAGTTCGCCGCCGATGGCTCGGTGATCATGCGTACGTACGTGGCGCCAGCGGGCAACGAGTGAGGGAGGGCCGGCGACGGGCGGTGAACGGTCTCACTCGACGTCAGGCCGGCCGTGGCCTCGTGCAAACCAGGCCGGAACGTCCTCGCCGGCCAACCGGTTGAATCCCTCCCTCCATTCGTCGCGGTCGACCTCATAGCGAACGATCTCGAACCCATCGGGTGCGGCCGCGAACCCAGGCAGCAGTCGCGCCGAGCGCATCCTGTGCGTCGCCTTCTCCTCGTCGGAGTACACCCCGAGGAGCTTCGCGTCCGAATCACCATCCGCTTCGTGGGAATGCCACAACAGGAAGACGTGTCTCGGATTCATCTCAGTGTCGCTCCCGCGCGACCGATCGAGCCGCGGCCGTTCGGGTGGGAATCCTACTGAGGACGGTCCGCGCGCCTACGGCGTGAACGTGTGCGCGGAGTAGGTGATCACGACGAGCGCGGCGAGCAGCATGGGGAAGGCGGTCTTCACCAGCGTGTCGACCCGCTCGTCGGCGCCGAGATCGGCCAGCGCCCAGAAGAGCGGGAACGCGACCATCCCGAACCTCCCCATCGAGACGAGCAGGCCGCCGGTCGTCGGGAGCAGGATGAGGAGCGCCGCGAAGATCAGGTACTCGGCCGCGATGCGCATCCGCCAGGCCTGGTAGAAGAGCCCGCACCAGAAGAGCGTGAAGCCCGCGTGGACGAGGAAGCGCAGGTGGCCGGCCTCGATCACGTCGTGCCAGATCGTGTACCCGAGGACGTACGGCAGGATGCCGACGCCGCGCTCCCACCCCCGCTCCTGGGCGTGCACGTTCGCGAGGACGTCGCCCGTGCGCCACCCCAGGTACGCGAAGAAGGCCAGCTCCGCGAGCGGCAGGAGCAGGAGCGGCAGGTAGGGCCGCACGCGCAGGCCCTCGCGGCGGTACGTCCTCCAGGCGAGCGCGGGGAGGAGCGCGATCCCGACCGGCCGCGCGAGCACCGCGAGCGCACCGACGGCGGCGCCCTCCCACCGCCGCCCGTACCAGGTGAGCGCGAACGCCCCGAGCGCGAGCAGCAGGAAGAGGCTCTCCGCGTACGGGATCGAGAACACGAATGCGAGCGGGAAGATCGAGAGGTAGAGGACGGTGCGCCGGGCCATCGCCTCGTCGTAGCGGCCCAGCGTGATCCGGTACAGCAGGCACAGCGCCGTCCCGAAGAGCGCCGTCGAGAGCAGGCTGCCCCAGAGCTCCATCGGCCCCGGCAGGACCGAGAACGGCCTCCAGGCGAGCGGGTACAGCGGGAAGAAGGCAGCCGAGTTCCCGTGCCCGATGGCCGGGTCGTAGCCGTGGTCGGCGATCCACCGGTACCAGACCACGTCCCACTGGCCGAGCGCGCCGAAGAGGCCGTGCCAGGAGATGCCGGACTCGCGCGGGATGCGGCTCGTCCACGACGCCGCCGCCAGCAGCAGGTAGACCCCGACCCGGCTCAGGGCGAAGACCGTGAGCGGATAGCGGTACGCCGCGAGCCACCCCGTGCTCGCCGGCTCCGGGACGCCGGCCGGCGCGGCCGGGGGCTCGACCGCGGTCGAGGTCACACGGGCCATCCGCGCCAGCGCCAGAAGCGGAGGACGCCGTAGAAGGCTGCGAGTGCGTAGCAGAAGCCGATCAAGAGGTCGACGACGTAGTGGTTCCCGGTGTAGACGACGGCGATGCTCTGGATGATGGGGTACGCGGCGGCCGGGACGATCACCCACCACCGCCACCGCGTCCGCCAGGCCAGCGTGGCGAGAAACAGGAACACGAGCAGCGAGTAGCCGCCGTGGAGCGACGGCACCGCGGCGTAGGGGTTGCCGTCGACCAGCCGGTAGACCGGCCCCGAGTCGGTCGGGAGCGGCGACGTGGCGGCCTGCACGCCGGCCGGGTTCGCGAGGAACGGGATGAGGCCGCGCTCGGCGGCCGCCCACGGCGGCGCCGCCGGGAAGAGCCAGAAGGTGAGCGCGCCGGCGTACGACAGGACGAGCAGCGTCGCCGCGAACCGGTAGAAGAGCGCCCGCCGGCGCAGCCACAGGCCGAACGCCAGCGTCGGCGGCACGATGAAGTGGATGCGCGTCATCCCGCTCAGGAACTCGTCGTACCAGTGCAGGCTCCCCGTCCACAGCCAGTCCTGGAGGTCGACCGACGGGACGTGGCCGAGGAAGAGCGCCTTCTCGGCGTCGAGCTGCGGCGCGTAGAAGGGATGCGGGTGCAGCGTGTGGGCGATTCCGCGAGACTCCTCGTACAGGACGATCAGCACCACGAAGGGGACGAAATCGAGCAGAAACCGGCGACCGCGGCCGAGGACGAGCGCGGGGGCGAGGAGGACGAACAGGTAGCGGTCGGGCGTCAGGGAGAGCCCGAACGTCAGCACCTGGGCGAGCAGGGCGATCGCGAACGCGGCGCCGGCGAGCGCAGCCGTCCGCCCGTCGATCGCAGTGCGTGGCGGGCCCCAGCGGCCGCCGTCGCCATCGCCGGTCTCCTGGCCGTCGCGCTGCGCGCGCCGTTCTTCGGCGCGCCGCTCACCGCGGACGAGGGCGGCTACGCCGAGGTCGCCCGGCTGTGGAGCCACGGCGCCACCCTCTATCGCGACGCGTGGGTCGACCGCCCGCAGGGCCTCGAGCTCGTGTTTCGGGCGGTCCTTCATGTCGACGGCGGCTCGGCCACGGCGATGCGGGCGCTGGCGGCGGTCGTGGCGGCAGGAGTGGCAGCGCTGACCATGGCGGTCACCGCCAGGGTGGCGGGGAGGATAGCCGCCGTCGGCGCGGGCCTGCTGGTCGCAACCGCCGGCGCCTCGCCGTTCATCGAGTCGTTCACGCTCTCGGGTGAGCTCCTGGCGTCGCTCCTGGCGTGCGCCTCGATGCTCGCGTTCGTGACGCACCTGCGCGGCGGCCGGCGGGAGTGGCTCGTCGCCGCCGGGCTCTTGACGGGCTGCGCCGTCATGGTGAAGCAGTCCGGGTTCGACGCCGGAGCGGCGGCCGCGATCTACCTGCTCCTGCGCCGCAGGCGGGAGGGCCTCGCCCCCGTCGCCGTGCTCGTCGGGTCGGCGCTCGTCCCGGTGGCGGTCGGTGCCGCGGCCGCCGCCAGCGCCTCGGACTGGTGGTACGCGCTCGTCACCTACCGCGGCCAGGCGGACTCCATCGTGACCGGGTCGATCTCGGCCCGGCTCGGCATGGCGCGCGACTCGCTCCCCGCAGCGCTCAAGGCGCTCGGGCCGATGCTCGTCCTGGCGCTGCCGGGCCTGCGCCGCTCGCCCCTCCTGGCCCGGATCTGGGTCGCCGTCGCGGCCGTCGGCGTGATCGGGGGAGGCAACTTCCACGCCCACTACTACCAGCAGCTCGTGCCGCCGCTCGGCCTCCTGGCCGGCGTCGGGATCGCGGCGATCTGGGAGGCCCGTTCCCGGGCCTGGGCCGTGACCGGCGCCGCCGCGGCAGCCGTCGCGCTCGCGTTCACGGCGCCGCTCTGGCTCGACTCCCCGGCCGCGCAGGCCCGCGCGGTGTTCCCGGACGACCCCCACCTGCTGAGCGACGGCGCGGTCGTCGGCTACGTGCGCTCGCACACCGAGCCCGGGCAGCGGGTCTTCGTGCTCTGGGCCGCGGCTGACATCTACTACCTGGCCGACCGCGACCCGGCGGTTCGCTACATGTGGTACCGGAACATCCAGACCATCCCGGGCGCGCTCGACGAGGCCCGGCGGTCCCTTGCGAGCTCCGACCCGCCCGCGCTCGTCGTCATGGAGAACCTTCCCGGCGCGATCGACCGAAGCGGCGGGACCGGCCGCATCCTCGAGCAGCGCTACCGGCGCGTGGCGACCGTGGCCGGCGTCCCGATCTACGCCCCGCGCTGAGCCGCCGCGTCGACGAGCCGGGCGGCGAGCTCGATGCGAGGCTCGAGGGTCGCGATCTCGATCCACTCGGCCGGCGTGTGGTCGTCGCCTCCAACCGGGCCGAGCCCGTCGAGGGTGGGGATCCCCACGTCGCCGGTCCAGCAGCCGTCCGACACGCCGCCCGAGTGCTGCTCGCCGATCTGGAGCCCGAGCTCGGCGGCCAGGGCGCGGGCGAGATCGGCGAGCCACGGCGTGCGCGGCATCGGCGGCCACGTGCCGCGGTCCTCGATCTCGCCCGTCACGCCGTCATAGGCCCCGTCGCGGCCGAGCTCGGCGAGGGCGAAAACCAGGTCCTCGGGGACGCTCGAGCGGATGTCGAGCGTGGCGCGCGCCTCGCCGGGCACGGTATTGGGGGAGTCGCCGCCCTGAACCGTCGTGACGACCGACGTCATCTCGGGCCGCCCGGCGGCGAGGCCCTCGATCCGCACGATCTCCCGGGCCAGGGCCGAGACGGCGCTGCGGCCGCGATGGGTGTCCGCGCCGGCGTGTGCCGGGCGGCCGTGCAGGTGGAGCGTGCGCCAGACGGCGCCCTTGCGCTCCGACACGAGGTCGCCGTTCTCACGGGCGCACTCGAAGACGAAGGCCGCCGCCGCGCCGGTGGCCTCGGCGCAGACCGCGGGGGCCCGAAGCCGCGTCTCCTCGTCGGCGCACACGAGCAGGCGCAGCTCTGAGAACGGCCGGCTCGGCGCGACGGCCAGCCGTTCCATCGCCGCCACGGCCAGGAGCAGGCCGCCCTTCATGTCCGCCACGCCCGGGCCGAAGCAGCGATCGCCGTCGCGCCGGAACGGCCGTCGCGTCGCCTCGCCGAGCGGGAACACGGTGTCGGTGTGGCCGAGGAGCGCCACCATCGCGCCACCGGCTCCGGGCAGCGTGACGACCATGCTGCGGGCCGGCCCGTCCGGCTCGGGCACCCACCGGCTGGTGCAGCCGGCCGGCTCGAGCCAGGCCGCGACGCGCTCGGCGATCCACTCCTGCTCGGTCCCGTCCGAGGGCGAGTCGTGGTTCACGAGCTCCTCGAGCCGGGAGCAGAAGCGCCCGACGACCTCAGAAGCCGTAGCGCTCCTCCTTCCACGGGTCGGCGTCGTTGTGGTAGCCGTAGCCCTCCCAGAAGCCCGGCCTGTCGACGTCCGTGAACTCGAGCCCGCGCAGCCACTTGGCGCTCTTCCAGAAGTAGCGGCTCGGCACCATGAGGCGAAGCGGGTAGCCGTGCTCGGGCGTGAGCGGGGCGCCGTCGGCCTCGTAGGCGAGCAGGGCCGCGTCGTCGTCCACCGCCTCGATCGGCAGGTTCGCGGTGAACCCCTGCTCGGCGTGGGCGATGACGAACCGCACGCTCTCGAGCGGCTCGACGGCGGCGAGCAGCGCCCGCACCGGGACGCCGTGCCAGGGCACGTCGAGCCGCGACCAGCGCGTCACGCAGTGGATGTCGGCCACGGTATCGCGCTCGCCCAGCGCCTTCAGCTCGTCGAACGAGAGCCGCACCGGATGGCGGACGAGCCCGAACCCCCGGAAGTCCCAGTCGGCCAGGTCGACGTGCGGCACGCTGCCGGCGTGCAGGACCGGCCACTTGTCGGTGTAGTACTGGCCCGGCGGGATGCGCGACTCGTCGATCCCGGCCGCGCGGGCCTTCGTGTCGGGGCCGGTGCGCGCCATCGGCGTAGTCTGCCGCCTCCCGGACGGCCGCGGCGCGGTTGTACCCTGCGGTCATGACCGTCGTTCCCGACCGCGCGCTCGTCCGGATGACCGGCCCCGACGCGGTCACCCATCTCCAGAGCATGGTGTCGAACGACGTGGAGGCGATCCCGGCCGGCGGCGGCGCCTACGCGCTCCTGCTCACGCCCAAGGCGCGTGTGATCTCCGACCTGGAGGTGTTCAACACCGGCGCGGAGCTGGTCCTGGCCTGCCCGCCGCAGGTGCGCGACGGCCTCGTCGACGTCCTCGTGCGGGCCCGCTTTCGCAAGAAGGTCGAGCTGGAGCCGGCGGCCGGCGCCGTCGTCTGGGGCGGCGAGCCCGACGGTGCGCTCGCCACGCTCGAGACGCCGATCGGGCCGTACCGGCTCGTGGGGGACGCGCCGGACGAGAACGGCGCCGGCGACTGGGAGGTGGCCCGGATCGAGGCCGGGATCCCCCGGTTCGGGCATGAGTTCGGCCCCGACACGATGCCCGCCGAGGCCGGGCTCGTCGAGCGGGCCGTCAGCTTCACCAAGGGCTGCTATCCCGGCCAGGAGCCGATCGCGCGGCTCCACTACCGCGGCCATGCCAACCGCGGCCTGCGCGGCCTGGTGTTCACGCGCGGCCTTCCCGAGGTCGGCGCCCCGGTCACCGCCGAGGATCGCGAGGTCGGGCGGGTGACGTCGGTTGCCGAGTCGCCCCGCTTCGGCGGGATCGGCCTGGCGGTGCTCCGGCGCGAGGTGCCCGACCGCCAGAAGGTCGACGCCGGCGGTGTCTCGGCGGTCGTGAAGCCGTTGCCGTTCTCCTAAGCGGTGGCGCGGGAGCTTGACAAAAGATCTCCGCACAGATAGTCTATACGTAGATGATCTACGCGAAGAAAGAGTTGGGAGATGTGGGAAGTTGAGCACAGCGTGACCACGAGCGCTCACCCCGAGCACGTCTGGCGGCTGTGGGCGCACGTCGCCGGCTGGCCGGAGTGGAACGGCGACATCGAGGCGATCGAGCTCGAGGGCGCGTTCGCCGCGGGCGGCCGTATCCTGATGACGCCGTACGGGCAGGAGCCGGTCGAGCTCCGGATCGCGGAGGCGGTCGAGCCGGCGCTGTTCGTCGACGAGGCGGACCTCGGGGTCGTCATCGTCCGCACCACCCATCGTGTCGAGGGGATCGGCGACGGGCGCTCGCGGGTGACGTACCGGATGGAGATCAGCGGCCCCGCGGCCGAGGAGCTCGGGCCGGAGCTCGGCCCGGCGATCAGCGCGGACTTTCCCGAGACGCTCGCCGCCCTCGCGGCGCGGGCCGAGGCCTCCGCGCCGACCCCGGCCCGATCATGACGCAGAAGCGCGCGCCGCTCGAGCCCACGGACAGTCCCGGGTTTCTGCTCTGGCATGCCACGCTGCGCTGGCAGCGTGGCATCGCCGAGGCGCTGGCGCCGCTCGACCTGACCCATGTCCAGTTCGTCCTGCTCGCCTGCGCCTGGTGGCTGAACGAGCACGGCGATCCGCCCAACCAGGTCGCGGTCGCCGCACAGGCGGGTACCGACGTCAAGATGACCTCGCAGGTGCTGCGCACGCTCGAGCGCAAGGGCCTGATCGAGCGCCAGGTCGATGCTGCCGACACCCGTGCGCGCCGCATTCGGGTGACACGGCGCGGCACAGCGCTCGCGCCCCGCGCCATTGCCGTCGTGGAGGAGGTCGACGCCCGCTTCTTCGCGAACGTCCCCCGCCGCGAGGCGCTTCGAGTCCTCCGCCGCCTGGCGGCGGGCTAGGCGTGATCCGTCGTGCGGCCGACGGTCGTCCGGGCGAGCCGGACGTCCGTCCCGTCCCGAATCGAGTTCGGGATCTCGGCGATCCGGTCGACGTGCTGGACCAGCTCGCGCAGGCGCTCGTCCGGGGCGTCGCCCTCGATCTCGACGTCGTAGTCGATGGCGGTCGACACCGCCGGGCCGCCCGTGAAGTCGCCGTGCACCGCGACCCGGACGCGGCGAAGCCCGATGGCCGCGGCGGCCCGGCGCTTCCGATCCCGGTCGGGGCTCCGTCGAGCGTCCGGACCTCGACCTCGAACACCTACTGCTCCCAGGCCCCGACCTCGTAGGCCTTGCCCGGTGTGCCGCCGACGACGATCAGCGTGGTCGGTGACGCGGTGGCCTCGATCTTCCGCTTCACGGCAGGGCTGATCGACACCATCCCGCCGGCCGGGATCGTGACCGCGTCGCCGTCGAGCGTGGCCTGGACCTCGCCCGCATGGACGAAGTACAGCTCCTCCTGGCCCGACTCGCGCTCGTCGTGCTCGGGGATGAGGACGTTCCCGGCGTCCTTGGTGACGGCGTTCACGCCGAACGAGGTGATCCCGAAGTGGTGGCGCACCGACTTCCAGGTCGCCGGCCAGTCGGGCTTCACCGGCGGGACCGCGTTCACCTCCGCGACCTTCCAGCCTGTCCCCTGCGCGCTGCTCATGCGGCGCTCCTTTTCACTCGCCTGCGAACTCCATGATCTGCCGGCCCCGGTCGCGGAACCCCTGCTTCAGGTAGAAGTCGGGGATCCCCACCTCGTGGTCGTCCGGCGTGACGCGAAGCTCGATCGACTCTATGCCACGCCGGCGGCACTCCGCCACGGCGCTGCGCAGGAGGCGCGACCCGATCCCGCGCCCGCGGGCCGACGGCTGCACCCAGATCTCCTCGATCTCGGCCGACGCGCCGCCTCCCGCCGAGATGCGGATCGTGGTGGTCGCCACGGCCGACTCGCCGGCGAGGGTGAAGAACCCGCGGCCCGGGTCGTCGAGGATGGCCTCCACGTTCTGGCGCAGGTGGGCCACCTCGCGGCCCTCGTGGCTGAAGAACGCCTTGAGGAGGCGGGTGATGACCTCGGCGTCGTCGGAGGTGGCCAGGCGCGGGGTCGCGGCGGTCATTCCGCCACCCCGCAGTAGTCGGCGGCCGCCAGCGCCAGCGCCTGCGTGCAGCTGACGAGGTCGTCCACCGGCACGTACTCGTCGATCGTGTGGCCCCACGCCAGGGAGCGGGGGCCGAAGCCGATCGACGGTGTGGACGCGAAGCGGGTGAACGTCGCCGCGTCGAACCAGGAGTCGAGCCCGCCCAGCGAGGGCGGCTCGCCGGCCGCGGCGCTGGCCCTCGCGACGGCCTCGACGATCGGGTGCTCGGCGTCGACCTCGGCCGGCGGGATGTCGAGCGCCCATTCGATCGCCGGCGGGTGCAGCGCGAGCCACGGGTCGGCGGCGGCGGCAGCGGCGATCCAGGTCTCGATCTCGGCCTCGACCTCCCGCCCCCAGCCGTCGTCGTCGGCGTTCCCGGGCAGGTACATCACCTCGCACGTGAGCGAGCACGAGGCCGGATAGGTGACGGCCCACTCGCCTCCGGAGATCTTGACCGGGACGATCGTGCCGGAGGACAGGTAGGCGTGCCGCTTGTCGGGCCGGCCCATCCACTCCTCGCGCAGCCGGCGCACCGCGTCGAGCACGACCGACATCTTCTCGATCGCGTTCACGGCGCCGCCGTCCTTCCAGTGCGGCTGCGCCATCTCGGCATGCCCCGGCCGGCCGTCCACCGTGATGGTGGGCGTGAGCGAACCGCGACACGCGACCCACACCTCGAACGCCGTCGGCTCGGGCACGATGCCGGCATCGGCCGACACGCCGTGGCGCGCCGCCGCCAGCCCGCCGGCGCCCGAGGACTCCTCGTCGGTCACGGTGTTCACGACGACGTCCCCGGCGAGCTTGACGCCCAGGCGCGCCAGCACCTCGGTCGCATACACCATGCACGCCACGCCGCCCTTCATGTCGCACGCGCCCCGGCCGTAGAGGTTGCCGTCGCGCACCTCGGCCTCGTTCGGATCGCTCGTCCAGCGCTCCCTCGGGTCGGACGGGACGACGTCGATGTGGCCGTTCAGGAGCAGGCTGCGGCCGCCGCCGGCGCCCGCGAACCGGGCCGCGAGCTGCGGGCGGCCCTCGAACGTGAGGCCGGGCGGGATCTGGCGCGTGCCGGAGACGTCGCCCGGCTCGGGCTCCCAGATGTCGACCGCCGCGCCGGCGCTGCGCAGGCGGTCGCCGAGGTACGCCTGCAGGTCGGCCTCCGCCCGGGCCGGGTCGCTCGGCTCCCGCGCGGTCGTGTCGAAACCGATCAGCGCTGACGTCAGCTCGACCAGCTCCTCGCGCCCGGCGGCAACCTCGTCGAGGATGCGCTGCTCCAGCGTCACGGTGGGCGATGATAGGTGACCGTTGGACGACTTCGGCGCACACCACGGTCGCGACCGGGCCCGCCGCAGCGCCCGCCGCCAGCGCAGGATTGCGATCGTCGCGCTGGCGCTCGCGGTGGTCGTGGTGGCCGGTGCCGCGGCGGCCGTCGGCGTGTCCTCTTCCCCCGATCACACGCGGCGTTCCGGCGCCGGCGGCAGCCTCCCGCGGACGTCCACGGGCACCGCCACCACCACCACGACGCGGGCTGACCCGGAGCCTCACGGCACGGTCACCCTTGCCGCCGTCGGAGACACGATGCTGGGGACGACGCCGACGCTGCCGGCGTCGCCGGAGACGTACCTGGCGCAGATGGGCTCCGCGCTGACCGGCGACGTCGTCTTCGGAAACCTCGAGGGCACGCTCACCGACGAGACGGCGTCGAAATGCGGGAGCGCGCCCTCGTCGTCGTGCTTCGCCTTCCGGGCCCCGCCGGAGTTCGCGCGCGCCCTGCGCGACTCCGGCTTCACGATCCTCTCGAACGCGAACAACCACTCCTACGACTTCGGCGCGGCCGGCGAGGACCAGACCGTGCGCGCCCTCCACCGGGCCGGGATTGCGCAGACCGGCCTTCCCGGCGAGATCACGATCGTGCGCGCCGAGGGCTTCCGGATCGCGTTCGTCGGGTTCGCCCCCTATCCCAACACCGGTCCGCTGAACGACCTGGCGGCGGCGCGTCGCATCATCCGGCGGGCGGCCGCGAAGGCCGACCTGGTCGTGTGCGCGATCCATGCGGGGGCCGAGGGCATCGCGGCGCTCCACCTGACCGGCGGCGAGGAGCTCTATCTGGGCGAGGACCGCGGCAACCCGGAGGCCTTCGCGCACATGGCCGTGAAGGCGGGTGCCGACCTCGTCCTGGGGTCGGGGCCGCACGTCCTCCGCGGGATGGAGGTCTATCGGGGCCGGCTGATCGCCTACAGCCTGGGCAACTTCGCCGGCTACCACAACTTCAGCCTCGAGGGCGTGCTCGGCGAGTCCGCCGTCCTTCGCGTGACGCTGGCCGCCGACGGCCGGTTCAGGTCGGGGCGGCTCGTCTCGGTCCGGCTTGTAGGCGCCGGCCAGCCCGTGCCGGACCCCTCCGGCGCCGCCGCCGCGCTCGTCGGCCAACTCTCCCGGGCCGATCTCGGCGCCCGCGGCGTGCGCGTCGGGCCTGGGGGCATCATCCAGGCGTAGGTCGCAGCCCTTCCAGCGGCTGCCTGCTTTACCCCCTTCGGGGCATTCCCGCCTCCCTGGCCCCTCGCTATCACGAGAGGGACGCTCCGTTCGGCCCCCCGAAGAGCCTCTTGCTCCGGCCACCGCCTCCCCCCGGATCGGCGGTCGTGGACGTCGCCTTACCCCTGAACACGAGCAAGAAAGGCCGCGGATCATGATCAAGTGGAACCACCGCACTCTGCGTGTCGCCCTGGCCCTGGCCGCCATCGCGTCGTTCGTCGTGTCGTCGGGCGCCGGCGTTCGCTGGGTCGGCTAGGCACGAGCTCGATCTCTGGTGCTCACATCGGCGCCGGGAGCGGCCGATAAGACTCTCGACCGCCCGTGAGCAACCACGCTTCATCGACGTCCCACGCGTATCCGCCCCGGCTGCTCCGGTATGTCGTCGCCGTCATCGCGGTGACCGTACCGGTCGCAGTCGGGGCGATTCTGCGTATCGTCGCCTCGCCGCCGCCGACCGACGTGATCGTCGGCGTCGTGGCGTTCGCGGCCGCCGCGCTCGCCGCTGAGGCCAAGCCCGTCCCCCTGGACGAGCAGGGCCAGCGGCGCGTCTCGCTGGCGTTCGTCTTCCTGCTCTCCGCCCAGGTGCTCTTCGGCTGGCAGTACGCCGTGCTGGCCGCCCTGGTCGCGGCCGCCGCGGTGGAGGTGGTCGAGCGCGGCGTCTCGCTGCGCGGCGCGTTCAACACGGCCACGTACGGCCTCTCCGCGTTCGCGTCCGCGCTGCCCGCCTTCCTGCTCGGCGTCGACGGCACGCACATCGGCGCCGCGAACGCCGATCGGCTCGTCGTGCTCGCGTTCTCCGGCGGCGGCGCGTACCTCGTGACGAACGTGATGCTCGTGGCGGTCGCCGTCACGCTGGCCCAGGGCGTGCCGCTGCGGCGGATGTCGCACGAGTACATGAGCCACTCGGGGCCGGCGTTCGTGATCATGGCGTTCATCTCCGCGCTGGCGGTGTCGCTGTGGAAGGTGAACCCCACCCTCGAGATGCTGCTGGGCGGCCCACTCTTCGCGCTCGCGCTCTACCAGCGCTACGCCTACCGGACGGTGCTCGCCGTCCGCGACGCCGAGACCGACGGGCTGACGACGCTGGGCAACCACCGCTCGTTCCAGACCGACCTGCGCGAGGCGCTCGCGATGGCGGCCTCGACCCGCGGGGTCGTCTCGCTGGCGGTCATCGACCTCGACGACTTCAAGAGCATCAACGACCGCTACGGCCACCCCGTCGGCGACCGCGTCCTCCAGCAGGTCTCGGAGATCCTGCACGAGGCGTTCGGTGCCGACTGCGCCTACCGGGTCGGCGGCGAGGAGTTCGCCCTGATCCTGGCCGACCGTCCGGGGCAGACCGCCTACGCCGACGTCGAGCGCGTCCACCACCGGTTGTGGCAGAGCACGTTCCCGCACGGCGAGCCGGTCACCGTGAGCGCCGGCATCGCCACCTTCCCCGACCACGCGGACGACCGCGACGAGCTCCTGAAAGTCGTGGATGCGTCGCTCTACTGGTCGAAGAACCACGGCAAGAACCGGTCGTGCCTCTACTCCGACTCCGTCGTGCGGATCTACACACCGGCCGAGATCGCGAACGTCGCCGAGCGCACCGCGCGCCTGCGGGCAGCCGAGGGCCTGATCCGGGTCGTGGACGCGAAGGACACCTACGCCGGCGCCCACTCCCAGTCGGTGTCGCGGCTGGCCGAGGGGATCGCGCGGTCGATGGGCCTCGACCTCGAGGCCGTGGAGCAGGTGCGGCTGGCGGGCCTCCTGCACGACCTCGGCAAGATCGCGATCCCCGACCGCATCCTCCAGAAGCCCGGCAAGCTCGACCCTGACGAGCTGCGCGTGATGCGCGAGCATCCCGAGCTCGGCTACCGGCTGCTCGAGGGCCTGGGCGTCTCGCCCGTCGACCGCTGGATCCGCCACCACCACGAATGGTGGGACGGCTCCGGCTACCCGCTCGGCCTGGCCGGGGACGAGATCCCGCTCGGGTCGCGGATCATCCTCGTGGCCGACGCGTTCGACGCCATGACCTCCGACCGCGTCTACCGCGCCGCGGGAACGAGCGAGGCGGCCTTCGCCGAGCTCCGGCGGCGGAGCTGGGCGCAGTTCGACGCGCGCGTCGTCGCGGCGCTCGAGGCGTACCTGGCGTCGGAGAGCTCCCACCTGGCGGGGCTGGAAAGCGCGGCCGGCTGATGGTGCTCTTGCTCGCGGTCGCGGTCGGTATCGCGGCCGGCTGGATCCTCGGCGGCCGGCTCTCGCGCCTGGCCGACCTGCGCCTGCGGGCGGCGTGGCTCTTCTACGTCGCCATCGGCCTCCAGATCGTCGCCTTCCCGTCCGAGACGCTTCCGTGGAGCGTGGGCGACCGGATGGCGATCGGGATGTGGCTCCTCTCCTACGGCTGCCTCGTCGTCGCCGCGGCGTGCAACCTGCGCGTGCGGGGCGCCGCGGTCGTCGGCCTCGGGATGGCGTCGAACCTGGTCGCGGTGCTCGCGAACGGCGGCCACATGCCCGGCCTTCCCTCGGCGCTTCGCGCCGCCGGGCACGTTTACACGGGAGCCCACAACAACGAGATCGCAGCCGGCCACCCGCACGTGGCCTGGCTGGTCGACCGCTGGGCCGTCCCGCACTGGATCCCCGGCGGCAACGTGTACTCGGTCGGCGATGTCCTGATCGCCGTCGGCGCCGTCGTCATGGTGTCGGCCGCGATGGGCGCGCGCGTGCCGTTCACGGGCCGCCCGCGGCGTCAGCAGCCGCTCGAGACCGGCCTCGCCGGCGGGCCCACCTCGACGCCGTAGCGGCGGTCGAGCCGGCGCCGCCGGCTGCGGTAGGCGTCCATGTCGGCGTGCGTCCAGTCGCCGTGCGTCTGGCAGCGCCAGGCGGCGTAGAGCTCGTGGTGGAACGGGCTCGTGAGGCTCTCGTTGTGGCCGATCACGTTCCGGAGCCGGATGCCGAACCGCCACTGCAGCCAGGTGGTGAGGCGAAGCGACGAGCGCATCTGGGCGGCGTCGCCGAGCACCTGGGCGTCGCTCGTCCCCACGTGCTCGATCCCGATCGCGGTCGAGTTGAGACCGACCGTGTGCCGGCAGATCGTGTCGAGGCGGACGAGCTGGTAGATGGTGCCGTCGGTGTCGATCACGAAGTGCGCGCACGTGCCGGGCAGCTCGTGGAGCTCGGCATCGGGCACATCGGCGGCGAACGTCGCGTAGGCGGACCCGAAGGTCGTCCCGGCGGTGTAGTGCTCGACGATGACCCGCGGCCGCTCGAGCCGCCAGGTGTCGAGGCCGTAGTGGCGGTTCGCGTACGCGGCCGTCTCGGCCCGCCGGGCGGCGGAGAAGGGGATCGGCCGCCACACGATGTGCGGCTTCGGTGGACGCACGGTCGCGCCTCCCGAGGCGTCGTCGTGGCCGAAGAGCCGGTGGTGCTGGCAGCCGCTCGCCAGGGCGGCGCCCACGACGAGCAGGCCCAGCGTCACGCGCATCGGCGAATGGTAGGCGGCTCGCGGGTGAGCTCGGGGTTCCCCCGCGGTCTAGGCGACCAGAGCCAGAAGCTCCCCGGCCTGCCAGAACGCCCGCGCGTGGAAGTGGCTCAGGTCGGGCGGCAGGTAGTCGACCGCCGGGATGACCGCCATCTTGCCGGCGTCGTAGAGCTGCTTGAAGCCGGTCGCGGCCGGGTTCCAGATGGACGTCCAGGCGCGCGGGGCCGTGGAATCAATCATCTAGGCGAGATCGCCGCCTCAAGGCGGTCGAGGAACGGCACCTGCGCCGCCCGCAGCCTGCGCCGCGCCTCGTCGGGCCCGAACCACTCGACCCGGTCGATCTCGGGGAATCGCTGGACGCGGCCGGAGCGCGGCGGCCACTCCATCTCGAACGTGTTGCTGACCGCTGTGGACGGATCGAGATCGCCCTCGACCGCCCAGGCGGTGACGCGCTTGCCGGACCTCTGCGTGATCTCGCCGAGGTGGAGCAGCGGTGCGTCCGGCACCGGGTGGCCGGTCTCCTCGGCGAACTCCCGCCGGGCGACCGCCTCGGGCTCCTCGCCCGGCTCGGTCTCGCCCTTCGGCACGGTCCAGTGGCCGTGATCCTTCCTGGCCCAGTACGGCCCGCCCATGTGGGCGAGGAGCACCTCCAGCCCACCGTCTCGCCGGCGCCAGAGCAGGATGCCCGCACTCGTCCGGCCCGGCTGTTCGACCTCGGTGCTCACCCGAGGTCGAATCTAGCAGCGCGTTGCTACCCCCAGCAGCTCCAGAAGGATGGTGCGGCCCCGCCCGCGTGGCCGGCCGGCCTGGCCGTCGACCTGGCCGGCAACCACCCTGCGGCACGCCGGGCCGGGACCCGGTCACGCTCAGGCAGATCTGGTCGGGCCGAAGTCGCCGTGGGCGACCACGCCGGGCGGGCGCCGCGCGTCGGCAACCGCCGCCCCGCGGCTACCGAGCTCGTGAACGGCGTCCCCTCCCAGTTACAGAGAGCCCGCCGATTGGAAGGATCCCCTATCCCCTTTCCCATCTGACGGACGAGCCTAGTTGCGCCCGTCCGAGGGCGCCGTGAACGGCGTGTACGGATCCCGTAAACACCGCCGTCCACCCGCGCCGCTAGCGTGACGACATGGCCGCGTCCGTGCCGGAGACAGTCCCTGAACTTCCGGCGTCACACATCCGTGACGCGTCCGTGTGCCGCCTCCCGGGCCAGAGCCGCGACGACCCGGCCTGCCCGCGATGCTCGGCGGCGATGATCTGGACGAAGGCTTCGTGGCAGTGCCTGGCCTGCCGCTACAAGGAGGGGTGCTGCGGCTGAGCCCGCTGCCCGAGCGTACGCGTAGCTCCCGAGACCCGACTCACGTAGGCCTCGGGCACCCTTCCGGGTGACAGAACCTCCCAGCTTCGGTGAACTTCCGCCGAGGCCGTCAAGGCTCGCCCACGGGAGCCGATCTTCGAACTGATCGCCGTTTTGCGGCGAGTTCGCTTGATTCGCTCTACTTGGGGGTCTATCTCATGTTCGCACGTCGTTGGCGCGCAACCGGCCGGCTTCTCGCCGCCGCTGCCGCCGCAACCACGGCGCTGGCCATCGCGACCACCGCCGGCGCCACGTCGGCCGTCCCGCACGTGTCGGCGGCAGCGGTCCAGCAGGGCTGGCAGTTCCCGGTCCCGGGCTGGACCAAGGCGAATAAGGAGGCCGGACGCGTGGATGACATCCTGCGCGTCGGGCACGTCGTCTTCATCGCCGGCAACTTCACCATCGCCGCGGATCACAGCGGCGACGTCCAGGCGCGGACGTATCTGGCCGCCGAGGACGCCGCCACCGGCGACCTGCTCCCGTTCGCGCCGCAGCTGAACGGCCGCGCGTACTTCCTGGCCGCGTCCGCCGACCACAAGACGCTCTACGTCGGCGGGGCGTTCTCGACCGTGAACGGCGCGCCGCACTCCAGGCTCGTGGCGTTCGACATCGCCTCCGGGCAGGTGTCGGCCGTCGTCCCGAACCTGGGGCTGAACGGCTCCGTCAAGGCCATCGCCGCGAGCGGCAACGATCTCTACATCGGCGGCGCGTTCACCACCGTGTCCGGCGAGTCGCACAGCCGGCTGGCCAAGCTCTCGCTCTCCGGCGGGCAGTTCGGCGTCGCTTCGAACTGGCACGGCGGGGCATCCGACGAGGTGCGCGACCTGATTGCGGATCCTCCCAGCGGACGCCTCATCGTCGCCGGCTGGTTCAAGGCCCTGGACGGCTCCACGTCCGCGGCGCACCTCGGGGCGGTCACGCTGGCGTCGGGCGGCCTCGCGACGTGGGCGGACCACCCCGGATCCGAGGTGCTCGACCTCTCCCGCTCCGGCCCGGAGCTCTACGCCGCGATGGGCGGCCCCGGCGGCACGGGTCTGGCGTACGACCTCGCCACGGGGCACGAGCAGTGGTTCTACAAGACGGACGGCAACGTCCAGGCCGTCGCCACGATCGGCGGCTATCCCGTCTTCGGCATGCACGGCGACTACGTCGCGCCGAAGGCCAACGTGTCGATGAAGGAGTACGGCACCGGCAAGCGCATCTCGCGCCACAAGGTGTTCATGCTCAGCCCGGACGGCGTCCTCCAGAGCTGGGCTCCGCCGCTCACGTCGAGCCAGGGAGTGCTGGGCGTGTGGGCGCTGCGGGGCGGCGGCGGCAGCATGTACGTCGGCGGCGACTTCACCCGGGTGGGCGGCGGCGACCAGGCCCGCTTCGCGATCTTCCCGAACGTCTAGAACGCACCGCCTCCCGTCGGGGCCTCGGGATGCTGTCCCGGGGCCCCGACCCGTTCCCGGCCGCGCCCGGCTCAGCTGGGGACGACGCTGCCGCAGGCCTCGTCGGCGAATCGCAGCGCGCGGACGTAGGCGTCGCGAAGGATGCGGTCGGCGGCGGGCACGGGCTCGCCGAGCGCGTCGAACTCGCCGCGCTCGTAGGCCGTCACCCACCCCAGGACCTCGCCCATGGGGCCGGCGCGGTGGAGCAGCGCCTGGGCGACGTCGGGCCCGAGCGGGAGCTCCGCCAGGATGTCCTCCATGCGCAAGTTCATGAAGGCGTCGATGACCGAGAAGAGGCCGACGGTGAAGTAGGCCTCCGTGTCGGGCCGCTCCAGCTCGTGGGCGACGAGCTCGGCCATCTTGCCGCGCAGCATCGCGGTGCGCGTCAGCTCGGTCGGCGTGTCGTCGAGCCCGGCGAGCGTGACGAGCATCGCCCAGCTGCGGACGTTGCGCGCGCCGAGGAGGACGAGCGCCTCGTGCACGGAGTTCACCTTCCGCGGCAGCGAGAAATAGGCGGAGTTGATCCAGCGCAGCAGCCGGTAGGAGACGCCGAGGTCGCGGCTGATCACCGCGTCCAGCTCCTCCAGCGAGACGTCCGGGTCCTGGAGCGCCGCGATCAGCTGCACCTGGGCGAGCCGGTTCGACGGGATGCCCTTGCCGGCCACGGTCTTGGGCTGGCAGAAGAAGTACCCCTGGAAGAAGCCCAGGCCGGCGGACTTGCAGCGCTCGAACTGCTCGTAGCTCTCGATCCGCTCGCCGATCAGCTTGACCTTGTGCGCGGCGATCGCCTCGATCTGCTCGCGCAGCTGGTCGTCCGTGAACGACTGGGCGTCGAGCTTCACCATGTGGGCCAGCTCGAGCAGGGCCGCGCTCTCGGGGCGCATGACGAAGTCGTCGAGGACGATGATGTAGCCCATCTCGCCCAGCTCGCCGAGCTTTGCGGCGACGTCCGGGTCCGCGGCGATGTCACGCGGCATCTCGAGGCCGACGCGGCCGACGGGCAGGAGCGGCACGAAGTCGTTCAGGATGAACTCACGGGTGACGTTCACGAAGCACAGCCGGCCCCCCACGAGCGTGTCGAGGCCGATGTCGCCGAACGTCGTCACGATGGTCGAGGCGGTCGCTTCGTCGGCGTTCGCCAGGTCAGCCCAGCTCTCGTCCGCGGCCCGGAAGAGGAGCTCGTACCCGTACACCTCCATGCGGCCGTCGTAGATCGGCTGGCGGGCGACGAACGCCGGGGATGCCGCGACCGAGCCGGCGTCGGCGAGCGCGCGAGAGAGCGACGGCGGCGGCCACGACTGGAGCCGGCGCGCCTGAGACCAATCCTCGGTCATGGAGCACCTCCTGGGGGTGAACGGCTCAGCCGTAGAGTCGTCGTCAGGCGGGGATGCGGGCATCCCCAATTTGCGGTAGTCAGGTCAGCGGGAACGGCGGCTGGGCCCAGGCCGGGAGCTCGCTGGGCGCGATGTCCGTCACCCACTTCACCCACCAGTAGCCGCGCCTCCCGGGGGCCACGAGCCGGGCCGGCGCGCCGTGCTCGGGCAGGAGCGGGACGCCGTCCATGTGGGTCGCGAGCACGATGCCGTCCAGGTCGGAGGCGCCGAACCGGCGCGCGTAGCCCGTGGCCGAGCGCACCTCGACGCTGCGCGTCCCGGGCGGCAGGCGCGGGAGGAGATCGACGAGCGCGACGCCCGACCAGCGGTTCGTGCTGTACCAGCCCGAGGTGCAGTCGAGCGCGCACACGACCGCGGTCTGCGGCAGCGCGCCCAGCCGCTCGGCCGTGAACCGCGTCGCGACCGCCCGCGGCGTCGTGTCGTCGAGCCATGCGGTGGGGACGGGGGCGGCGCGGCGCAGCGACCCGGTCGCCGCGCGGGACGCGCCCAGCGTGCGCTCGAAGGCGAGCTTCGCGGCGACGCCGACCGCCGCGACCGCCGCAGCGCGAAGGAACGCCCCCCGCGTGAGGTCGCCCGCCCGCGTCCGCGGCGGGCGGCTCCACACGTGCGCGGCCGCCACCGGGACCGCCGCCAGCGCCAGGCCGATGTGCCAGCCGAGCGCCGTCAGCGGTCCGAATGCCCCGGTGCCCGCGGCGTGCGCGAGGCCGAGGGCGACCGAGGCGGCCACGAGCAGGCCGAGCAGGATCCCCGGCGCCGCCGTCCGTCCGCGGCGTGCCACGCCGCGGACGGCGATGCGTGACTTCGGCCGCACCAGCGCCAGGAGCGCAAAGCCCGCCGCGCCGTGGGCCCACACGACGACCGCGGCCCGGCCCTCGCCGACGAGGAGCGCTGCCACGCCGGTCGCGGTCGCGACGGCGAGCACCGCGGCCAGCGCCAGGTTCGTTCGCCGCGTCATGCGCCGTCGTGGATCGCCTGCACGCGTTCCAGCGTGTCGGCCTCGTCGGCGCGCTTGTCGGGCCGGTGGCGCAGGACGCGCGCGAACCGCAGGGCCACGCCGCCCGGATAGCGGGGGCTGCGCTGGACGCCGTCGAACGCGATCTCGACGACCAGCTCGGGCCGCACGTCGACCCGGTGGGCGGTCCGTCCGGTCTCGAGCTCGAGCAGCCGCTCGGTCTGCCAGTGCAGCATCGCGTCCGTGAGCCCCTTGAACGTCTTTCCGAGCATGCAGAAGCTCCCGTCGGGGCGGCGTGCGCCGAGGTGGAGGTTGGAGAGCCAGCCCCGGCGGCGGCCGTGGCCCCATTCGGCGGCCAGCACGACGAGGTCGAGCGTATGGCGCGGCTTCACCTTGAGCCACCCGCCGCCGCGGCCGCCCGCGGCGTACGGCTCGGTCAGCGCCTTCACCATGACGCCCTCATGGCCGCGGGCGAGCGCGTCCTGGAGGAACGCCGCCGCCTCGGCGCCGGTCTCGGCGACCGTGCGCGGCACCCGCATGTGCTCGGGCACGGCCGTGGAGAGCGCGTCGAACCGCTCCGATGCGGGCCGGTCGAGCAGATCGTCGCCGTCCGCGTGCAGGACGTCGAAGAAGAGCGCGGTGAGCGGCACCGCGCCGCGCTGACGGCCCACGTCGCGGCGGCTCGCGAACCGGCTGGCCGTCACCTGGAACGGGTGCGGGCGGCCGCCGTCGCGAAGCGCGATCGCCTCACCGTCGAGGACCACCGCCGCGACGGGGAGCGCGACCACCGCCTCCACCACCTCCGGAACGCGGTCGGTCACCTCGTCCAGGCTACGCGTGAAGACGCGCACGTCACCGTCGCTTCGATGCACCTGGATGCGGGCGCCGTCGAGCTTCCACTCGACCGCGGCGGGGGCGATGC
>JAICKX010000117.1 GCA_025927685.1 Thermoleophilia bacterium
CGGCTCGTTGTAGCACGGCACCTGGAGACAGACGAAGGGCAGCTTCCCATCGGGCCCGTCCGGCAGCTGGTGCTCCCCGACCCGGCGCGCCCAGCTGGCCCGGCCGAGCGCGTCGCAGAGCTCCCACAGGTAGGCCGCGCCGAGGGCCGCCGCGGCCACCTCGAGCAGCCACAGCACCAGCCCGGCGGCGGTACCGGCGATCCCCAGGTCGCTCGCGAACGTCCACCAGAGCATGAACGCCAGATAGACGACGAACACGTACGTGGTGGCGGCCCAGCACAGGTGCCCGCGCGCACCCCAGCGCCCCGTGACCGGAAGCCAGAGGGCGCTCGCGAGGGCGAGCCCCACGACCGCCGCCTCGATGTTCCGCGTCGTGACGCCGATCAGCTCGAGGGCCGCGGCAAGCGCGGCGACGAGGATCGCCGTCCACACGAGCTTGAGCACGGCACGGTCCGTCCGCCGCCAGCGCTCCTCGACAGGGCGAACGCGCGACGTGGCGGGCAGGAACAATGCTCCTGTCGTGACCGGGGCGGCGAGCAGCCCCGCCAGGAGGAGCGCAGAGAGCGTCCCGGCGGACGCGTAGGTAGACACGTTCTCACGCCTCTACCCGGCGGCGGCGCCCGCCACACACGCCGCGCCGGCTCAGAGCTCGACGTTCGTCTCGGGATCCCCGCCGGTGCGATTCTCCTGATTGACGCCGTCCAGCACGGCCATCTGGACGTCGTCGAGCTCGAAGTCGAAGACGGCGAGATTCTGCCGCAGCCTGGCCGGGTCGGCCGACTTGGGGATCGGGACGGCACCGATCTGGACGTGCCAGCGGAGGATGGCCTGGGCCGGAGTGCGGCCGTGCGCGGCGGCGACCTCGGCGATGCCCGGATGACGGAGCACGTCCGTGTCCGGGCCGAGCGGGCTGTACGACTCGGTCACGATGCCGCGCTCGTGGTGCCAGGCGCGGAGCTCCGCCTGGCTGAACTCGGGATGGAGCTCCACCTGGTTCACGGCCGGCACGACGCCCGTGCGCTCCACCACCTCGTCGATCTGCGCCGGCGTGAAGTTGGAGACGCCGATCGACCGCGCCTTCCCCTGGGAGCGGAGCTCGACCAGTGCCTCCCAGGTCTCGACGTACCGGCCGATCGTCGGAACCGGCCAGTGGATCAGGTAAAGGTCGACGTAGTCGAGGCCGAGGCGGGCCAGGCTCTCGTCGAGGCCGGCGAGGGCCTCGCTGCGACCGTGCTGCCTGCCGGGGAGCTTCGTCGTCAGGAAGACCTCGTCGCGGGGCACGTCCGACTCCCGGATCGCGCGGCCCACGCCGGTCTCGTTCCCGTAGTTGGCGGCGGTGTCGACCAGGCGGTAGCCGGCCCGGAGGGCGTCCTCGACGACCTCGAACGCCCCGTCGTCGTCCAGCGGCCAGGTGCCGAGCCCGAGCACCGGGATCGCGGTTCCATCCGCCATCGTCCGTCTGGGTGCGCCGGCGCTCGTCACGGCGCCCATCGTATGCCCCCACCGTTCCGAGGCGAACCTTTACAAAGCGGTAAAGCGCTTTTGCAATACGAGCTGATCGAAGGGCGGCCTCCGGTCGAGCGCGTGCGGCTCATCCCGACGGGCCTCAGTCCGCGGGCGTCGACAAGCCGGGTCACCTGACCAGCGCGGTGCCGTGGCGCCGGTGTGACGGGGGCGTCACGTCGAATGTTCAGGGACTGTCCCCGGTGTCCCGCCCTAACGACGCGGGTCGTCGGTCTCGGCGATCCGCGCCAGGAGCGCCGTCGCGTCGGCGAGCGTGCGCCGCTCCTTCGGCGAGAGGTCGCGCCGGATCGCCCCGGCCATCCAGCCCTCGCGGCGGCGGCGGTCGGCGGCGAGCGCCTCCCGGCCCGCGGGCGTCAGGTCGATCAGGACGCGGCGGCCGTCGCGCGCGTCCGGCGTGCGCGAGACGAGGCCCGCCTCGGCCAGCGAGGCGACCGTTGCCGCCATGGACTGCGGCCGCACGCGCTCGCCGGCCGCGAGGTCGCTGACACCCGCCGGGCCGGCCCGGTCGAGCCGGCCCAGCACCGTCACCTGCGGCAGCGGGAGATCGCGGCGCTCGGCCCGCAGGCGGCGGACGAGGTGGCCGAGCACGACGCGCAGGTCGCTTGCGAGGGCCTCGGGGTCCGTCACGATATGCAGCCTACCTTAACAGGTTGCCTGTAGAGTTCGGCGGGTTGGACTCGGGCAGCTACAAGTGGATCGCGCTCTCGAACACGACGCTGGGCGTGCTGCTCGCGACGCTCGACGCGTCGATCACGCTGATCGCGATGCCGGACATCTTTCGCGGCATCCACCTCGACCCGCTCGTCCCGGCGAACAGCTTCTACCTCCTCTGGATGATCCTGGGCTACCTGGTCGTGTCGAGCGTGCTCATCGTCAGCCTCGGCCGCCTGGGCGACATGTACGGCCGGGTGCGGATCTACAACCTCGGCTTCGTCATCTACACGGTCGCCTCCCTGCTGCTCACGATCGACTGGATGGCCGGGCGCGCCGGGGCGACCTACCTGATCGTGCTACGGATCGTCCAGGGCCTCGGCGGGGCCTGCCTCCTCGCGAACGCGGCGGCAATCATCACCGACGCCTTCCCGTCGAACCAGCGCGTCATGGCGCTCGGCATCAACAACATCGTCGGTGTGAGCGGGATGTTCGTCGGCCTCGTGCTCGGCGGCATCCTGGCGCCGGTCAACTGGCGGCTGGTGTTCCTGATCTCGGTGCCGGTCGGCCTCTTCGGCACGGTCTGGGCGTACCTGAAGCTGGAGGAGCGAAGCACGCCCAGACGGGCCTCGATCGACTGGTGGGGCAATGTGACGTTCGCGCTCGGGCTCGTGCTCCTCATGGTCTCCGTGACGTACGGGATCCGGCCGGCCGGTGGCAGCTCGACCGGGTGGACGAGCCCGCGGGTCGTCGCGCTGCTCGCGGGCGCCGCGGTCAGCTTCATCGTCTTCGCGATCGCCGAGCAGCGCGTCGCCGAGCCGATGTTCCGGCTGCCGCTGTTCCGCATCCGGGCGTTCACGTTCGGGACGCTCTCGACCTTCCTCTCGGCCGTCGCCCGCGGCGGGCTCATGTTCATGCTCATCATCTGGCTCCAGGGCATCTGGCTTCCGGAGCACGGCTACAGCTTCGAGCGAACGCCGCTCTGGGCCGGGATCTACATGCTCCCGCTGACGCTCGGCATGCTGGTCGCCGGGCCGGCGTCCGGCTACCTCTCCGACCGGTTCGGCGCCCGGCCGTTCGCGACCGGCGGGATGCTCGCGGCGGCTGCCAGCTTCGGGCTCCTCATGCTGCTCCCGACCGACTTCCGCTACCCCGAGTTCGCGGCCGTGCTGGCGCTCATCGGGATCGCGATGGGCATGTTCGCCTCCCCGAACCGGGCCGGCGTCATGAACAGCCTGCCGGCCGGCGACCGCGGGGCCGGCGGCGGCATGAACCAGACGTTCCAGAACTCCGCCCAGGTGCTCTCGATCGGGATCTTCTTCACCCTGATGATCCTCGGCCTGGCCGCGACGCTGCCCGAGACGCTCCTCGGCGGGCTCCAGGCCCACGGCGTCCCGCACGCCACCGCGGAGCGGCTGGCGCACCTGCCGCCCGTCTCGATCCTGTTCGCCGCCTTCCTCGGCTACAACCCCATCCAGCACCTGCTGGGCCCGGGCCCGCTGCACGCCCTCTCGGCCCACGACCAGGCGGCGCTGACGGGGCCCTCGTTCTTCCCGAACCTGATCTCCGGCCCGTTCCAGGACGGATTGCACGCGGCCTTCACGTTCGCCATCATCGCCTGTCTCGTCGCCGCCGCCGCATCGCTCATGCGCGGGAAGCCCGCGTATGCCGAGACCGGCGCGGGCCTGACGGTCGTCCCCGCGCGGCGCACCTAGACTCCCGGAATGGCCATTTTCCACGTCGTAGTCCACCGCTCCGGATCGGACTGGAAGCAGGGGGTGCCGCTCGAGGAGCAGTCCGGCTGGGAGGCCCACGCCGAGTTCATGGACGGCCTGGTCGACCAGGGCTTCATCGTGCTCGGAGGGCCGCTGTCCGACGAGTTCCGCGTCGTCCACGTCGTCGAGGCCGCCTCCGAGCAGGACGTGCGCTCGACCCTCGCGCGCGACCCCTGGAGCGAGACGCACCTCCAGATCGCGGCCGTCGAGCCGTGGACGCTCAGGCTCGACGCCCGCCAGACCGCGTAGCGGTCACAGCGTCCGCTTGAGCGCCCGGATGCGCCGCGAGGACGCCTCGAGCTGCGCCCGGCTCAGCTCGCCGCGCCGGGCGGCGGCGACGAGCGAGCGGTAGACGCCCAGCGAGGTCGCCTCCGACCCGGTGACGAGGATCATGTCCGTGCCGGCGCGGGCCGCCCGCAGCGCCAGCGGCACGTCGTCGATCCCGCGGGCGTGCGCCGCGCCGTCCAGCGAGTCCGTGATCGTGACACCGGTGAAGCCGAGGTCGCGGCGCAGGAGCCGCGTCCCGATCGCTCCCGACCAGCCTGCGGCGTTCGCCCCGTCGTAGGCGTCGTAGATCGCGTTCGAGAGCATGATCATCGGGATGCGCCGCGCGATCGCCCGCCGGTAGGGCGCGAGGCCGGGATCGAGCCGGGAGCGCGAGGCGGCGATCGCCTCGACGTGGGAGTCCGTGTTCAGGTCGGCGTAACCGAGGCCCGGGAAGTGCTTCATGACCGGGACGACACCACCACGCTCGAGCCCGGACGCGAACGCGTTCGCAAGCGCGCTCGTCACCGCGGCCGAGCCCGACCACGTCCTCCCGGCCCGGAGCATGAAGGAGCGCGGCGAGGCCGGGACGTCGGCCACCGGCGCGAAGTCGGCGTTCACGCCGAGGCGGTGGAGCGCGGCGCCCGTGGCCGCTCCCTGGGCGAGCGCCCGGGCCGCCGAGCCGGCGGCGCCCAGCTGCGGTGGCGAGAGCGCCGGCGGCGCCCAGGGCACCTGCTTCACGGCGCCGCCCTCCTGGTCGACGGCAATCAGGAGCGGCGGCCGGCCCCCGTCGGCCGCCGCCGCCTGGAGGGCCGCGGCGATCGAGCGCAGGCCGCCGGGCGTCGTGAAGTTGCGTCCGCGGTAGAGGATGACCCCGCCGACCCGGCCGAGCCGGATCCGTCCCAGGATGCCGGGGTCGGGCCGGCGCCCGTCGATCCTGACGACGAGCTTCTGGCCGATCAGCTCCGAGAGGGGCGGCGGCGCCGGGGCGGGCGCCGAGACGAGGTGCGCGAGGAAGGCCAGGAACGCCGCGAGGGCCGGGAAGAGGGACGGCACCCCACCAGGCTACGCCAGGTCCGCGACGGTGCGGCCCGACGCCGCGAGCGCCGCCACGAACCGGCGCATGCCGGGATCGTCGGCGCAGGGCAGGAGCGCCACCTCGTAGCCGCCGTCGAGGAACGCGATCACCTGGTCGACGGCCGCAGTGACGAGCGGCTGGGCGATGTCGGCCGGGAGATCCGAGGGCGGGAGCGCCACGACGCCCCATCCGCACAGCGCGACGTCGCTCAGGCGGTCGCTCGCGCCGTCCGGCGGATTCACGACGACGTCGGGCACCACGACGACCCGGCGCGAGCGGACGTCACCCCGCATCGCCGGCCGCCCCTCCGAGCATCGCGTCGAGCTTCGCGAGCTCGGCCGCCTCGTCGTAGTCGAAGAGGTCCTGGCCGATGCCGACCACGCGGACACCGAGGACGACCCCGGAGAGCAGGTCGAGCAGCGCCTCGGTGAAGAGGCCGGCGCCGAGCGTGACCGGGTAGTCCTCGTCGCGCGGCTTGTCGGGGCGGCCTCCCCACTCGTCGCTCGCCGCGGTCAGCTCGACACCCATGCTCGGGCTGCCGTCGATCCCGATCACGATCACCCGGGCACCCGCAGCCAGGTCGGCCCGCATCTGGGCCGCGACGGGCTCTGCCAGGCGGCGGCAGTGGGCCCGGTAGGCCGGGGTGTCGTACTGCTCGCGCACCGCCCAGAACCGGCGCGTCCCGCCGAAGGCGAGCTCCGGGCACGGCATCTGCCGGATCGTGCAGCCGTGGTCGCGGAGAAGCGCCAGGACCGGCGAGTGGACGCCCTGGCAGCGTGCGCCCTCGTCGACCTTGGCGTTGGCGTTCAGGAGGCAGTGGGCCAGGTAGCAGACGGTCCTCATGGCACCAGCACGATCTTCCCGACGTGGCGGCGCTCGTCCATGTAGGCGTGGGCGTCGCCCGCGGCCGAGAGCGGGAACGTGCGGTCGACCGGCACGGCGATGCGGCCCTCGAGCGCCATCTGGAGCGCCGCACGGATCTCGTCCGGGCTCGCCACCCGGAAGCCCAGGATGCGCCGGCCGCGGCGGAAGAGCTCGATGATGTCGAGCGGGACGATCTCACCGGCGTGGGCGCCGCAGGTGACGAGCCGCCCGTCCGGCGCCATCGCCGCCAGGTGCTCTCCGAACCGCGGGCCGCCGGTCGTGTCGACGACGACGTCCACCCCGCGGCCCCCGGTCGCCTCCGAGACGACCTCGGCGAGCGGCGTGTCCCGGTAGCAGAAGACGACATCGGCGCCGAGCGCCCGGACCGCGTCGACCTTCTCCGGCGCCCCCACCGAGGCGATCACGCGCGCGCCGGCGATCCGCGCGGCCTGGACGGCGGCGCTCGCGACACCGCCGGACGCGGAGGGCACGAGCACCGTCTCGCCTGACCGGACGGCGGCGAGCGTCACCACCATGGACCACGCCGTCGACGCCACGCACTGGGCGGCCGCCGCCGGCACGAAGTCGTCCTCGCCCCGCAGCGGGATCACCGCCCGGGCCGGCACGGCCGCCAGCTCCGCGTAGCCACCCCAGCGGTCGGTGCCGAAGACGACGAAGCGCTCGCACAGGTCCTGGCGCCAGCGCACGCACGCCCGGCAGGTGCCGCACGCGTACTGCTGGTAGGCGGTGACCGGGTCGCCGGGCGAAATTCCCTCGACCTCCAGGCCGACCGCTGCGACCGTCCCGGCGAACTCCGCCCCGAGCACCCACGGAAGCGGGAACGGCCACCGCGACGTCCCGGCCCGGGAGTCCAGGTCGCTGTGGTTCAGGCCGCACGCGCGCACCTCGACGATCACCTCGTCGGAGGCCGGGACGGGGTCGGCCAGCTCCTCCCAGCGCATCACCTCCGGCCCGCCGTGCTCCCGGAAGGTCGCCGCGTGCATCCGGCTACTCCCGGAACCCCGGCATGCCCGAGTACGCGATCGCCTCCGGCCAACCGTATGCCCCGGACTTGCTCGTCCGAAGACCACACCGCCACAGGCTGTAGGCCGTCATCGCGCCGAACGCGACGCCGTCGCACACCGGGACGCCGACCTCGCTCGCGACCGCCCGGGCGACGTCCGCCATCCCGCCGCAGGCCAGGACGAGCGCCTCGGCCCCGTCGCGGGCCACGACGCGGCGGCCGGCATCCACGATCGCGGCGGTGGTGTCGGCGTTGTGGCTGCCCTGGTCCGCGACCGGGATGCCGAGCGGCTCCACTGCCACGCACCGGCCGCGCACGCCGTGCCGCTCGAGGGCATCCTCGATCTCGGGGACGCTCCGCGGGAGCGTCGTCACGACCGCGAACCGGCGCGCGATCGTGACCGCCGCCTGGAACGCGGCCTCGCCGATCCCGACCACCGGCGCCTCGGTCAGCTCGCGGGCCGCGCCGACGCCCGGATCGCCGAAGCAGGCGACCAGGTAGGCGTCGTGCGCCGGCAGCTGCCGCACCAGCTCGGCGACGGCCGCCGCCGCGACGACGGAGTCGGCCTCGCTCTCGATCGACGTCGGCCCCCGCTCCGGCGACACCGCCGTCACCTCGCACCCCTCCGGCAGCGTCTCGCGCGCGACGACGCCCATCGCCTCGGTGTGGCGGGCGTCGGTGTTGGGGTTCAGGAGGGCGAGCCGGAAGGCGGTCATTCTCCGCTCGCCGCCGGCTCGAGGGGCGTGACCAGCGAGGAGTCGTCGTGGCAGGAGAGGTACGCGCCCGAGCCGGGCTCGGCCACGATCTCGCCGCCGGCGTAGACCGTCTCGCCGCGCACCACGGTCCGCACGACCCGGGCCCGCACGCGCCGCCCGTCGAACGGCGACCACGGGTTCTTGGAGAACTGCTGGCTCTGCGCGTCGACGACCCACTCCGAATCGAGGTCGTAGAGCACGAGATCGGCGTCGGCGCCTGGGAGCAGCGAGCCCTTGCGCGGGTAGAGACCGGCGATCCGGGCGGCATTCGTCGACGAGAAGCGCACGAACGCGTCGAGCGGCATGCCGCGCCGGTGGTAGGCCTCGTCGAGCACGAGCGGCACCGTCTCCTGGATCACCTGGCAGCCGAGGAGGGCGTCGAAGATGTTGTCCCAGCCCGGCTCCTTCTCCTCGAGCGTGTAGGCCGAGTGGTCGGAGACCAGGCAGTCGGCGGTGCCGTCGAGCACGGCGTCCCACAGCCGCTCGACCAGGGCGCGCTCGCGCAGCGCCGGTGCGCACATCCCGTACGGGCCGAGCCGCACCAGGTCGTCGAGGTCGAGCAGCAGGTGGTGCGGGCAGATCTCCATGGTCGCCGGGCGGCCCTCCGCCTTCTCGCGCCGGACGAGGTCGGCGCTCACCGGGCTCGAGACGTGCACGATCTGGATGCGGACACCCGCGTGGGCGGCGAGGAAGAGCGCCCGGTGGACGGCCTCCTCCTCGACGAACGCCGGCCGGGCCTCGTGATGGGCGAGCGGGTCGCGGCGGCCGGCGGCCGCCATCCGGGCCAGGCCGTCCTGGAGCAGCGAGTCGTTCTCGGCGTGGACGAGCACGAGCCCGCCGAGCTCCTTGACGCGCCGCATCCCGTCCAGGAACTCGGCGTCGGTGACGTTCGGATAGGACGGGTCGGAGATCGGCATGAACGCCTTGAACCCCGGCGCGCCCTCCTGCCACTGGGCCGCGATCTCGGGCAGCGACGGGGCGGTCAGCGCGCCCCACAGGCCGAAGTCGACAACGACTTTCCGCCGCGCCATCTCGCGCTTCTCGCGGTAGAGCTCGGCGGTCGTCACCGGGGGGTAGGTGAGCGGGTGCTCCATCACCGTCGTGAAGCCGCCGGCGGCCGCCGACATCGTGCCGGTCGTGAAGTCCTCGCGCTCGGTGTGTCCCGGATCCTCGAAGTGGGCGTGCATGTCGATCGCACCGGGCATCACCACGAGGCCGGCCGCGTCGATCAGCTCGTCGGCGGCACCCGCCCCGCCCGGGTCGGCGATCGCGGCGACACGCCCGTCCTCGATCGCGAGGTCGGCCCGGAAGGTCCCCGCCGCGGTCGCGAGCGTGCCGCCGGCGACGATCGTGCGCCGGCCGCTCATCCGCCGTCCTCCGTGTGCATCCGCCGCAGCACCGGCCCGGGGACGCCGAGCGTGCCCATGTGATGGACGAGCCGCCCGCGGGCGTCCTCCCAGCTGTCTCCGATCCAGGCCCGCAGGCCCAGCCCGTCGATCAGCCGCGCCAGGACCGCGGCCTCGGCGGCGGCGTCGATGTTGGTGAGGAGCCCCGCCTCGCGGGCCCGCTCGAGCACGCCGCGGATCTCGCGCTCCCACACGGCGTCCGTCGTGACCAGCTGGGCGGCGAAGTCCGCATCCCGTCCGGCGTAGGTCCACATCTCCGACCAGAGGCGATACTCCGCCCGCCGGCCGGGGTCGGACGGGAGCGCCAGGTGGACGAGCGCGACCAGCTGCTCGTCGGGCGTCCCGGCGGCCGCGAGCCGGCGGCGCAGCTCCGCGAACCAGTCGTCGGACGCTCCCAGGAACGCGCCGACGATGACGGCACGCTTGTCGGGGAAGTAGTGCGTGAGGACGCCGGTCGTGAAGCCGCCCTCGCGCGAGATGTCGCGCATGGTGGTCGTCTCGAGGCCGTTTCGGACGATGACGCGGCAGGCGGCCTCGCACACCTCGCGCCGGCGTCGCTCGGAGCGCTCGCTGGTCGAGGGGTGCGACGCGCTCACAGGAGCGACCTCAGCGTGCCGGTGAGGACGGCGATCGCGGCGGCGATGTCGGCCTCGTCCGAGAGCTCGTCGGGCCGGTGGCTCACGCCGCCGTTCAGGCTCCGCACGAAGAGCATGCCGGCGTCGACCCCGGCCCCGGCCAGGACGCCCGCGTCGTGCCCGCCGCCGGAGGCCATCTCGAGGATCGGGATGCCGGCCGTCCCCGGCGCCCACCCCACGGCCGCGCCGGAGCGGGGCCGACGGGTGGCCCGCTCGGCGCGCCCGGCCCGGGCGGCGGCCCCCCCCC
>JAICKX010000100.1 GCA_025927685.1 Thermoleophilia bacterium
CGAGGCCGTTCAGCCGCGCGGTCTGGACGTACTCGGTCTGGAGCACCTCGACCATCCCGGCGCGCACCATCCGGATGCCGGCGGCGAGCGACGCCAGAAGCAGCGTCGCGACCGGCAGCACGAGCTTCGTAGGATGGCTGAGCGGGTTGTCGCCGGGCGGGATGAGCGCCACCGGCGGCAGCAGGTCGAGCCAGACGAAGAACACGCCGACGAGGAGCGATCCGATCACGAACTCGGGCAGGGCGATCGCCGCCAGGGATGCGATCGAGACGACGTGGTCGACGGCCCTCCCCGCATAGACGGCCGCGAGCGCCCCGAGGCCGAGCGAGAGCGGGATCATGAAGAGCGCGGTCACGAGCGCCAGGATCACGCTGTTCTTGACCGGGTTCGAGATCAGGTCCCAGACGGGGGCGTGCTTCTGGCCCTGGGCGAGGCCGACGGACGAGTCGCCCAGGTCGCCGTGGACGAAGCCACCCAGCCAGCTCGTGTACTGCTGGACGAGCGGCCGGTGGAGGTGCATCCGCTCGTCGAGGGCGTGCACCGCCTGCGGCGTGGCGCCGCGGCCCAGCACCACGCTGGCGGCGTCTCCAGGCAGCACGGACGTGCCGACGAAGATCAGGATCGACGCCACGACCAGCGCCACGACTGCGCCGACGAGCCGGCGCCCGAGGAACGCGAGCACGGGCGAGGCCTCGCGGGTCTCCCGCCGAGGCTCCGCCACCGCTGTCATCGAGTCCGTCTTACGCCGTGAGCCACGCGTTCATGAAGAGGTAGTTGCCGAGCACTCCGCCGGCGTGCGGCGCGAGCCCCTTCAGCTTGGTCGACACGCCGTCGACCCAGTCGGCGTTCGTCCAGTTCAGGTAGCCGCCCTGGTTCCACTGGATCTCCTGCACCTGGTTCCAGGTGTCCTGCGCGGCCGTGGCGTCGGTCGTGCCGATCGCCTTGAACAGCAGGTCGTTCCAGCTCTTGTCCTTCCAGTGCGTCTCGTTGTACGGCGCCTGGGCGGAGAGGGCCTGCAGATACCAGAACTTGAGCGACGGGACGGGCCACTGGGTCTCGGCGAACGCCATTTTCAGGTAGAGCAGCGACGGGTTGTAGTACGAGTTGGGCGGCACCTGCTTGAGCTGGATGGTGACGCCCGCCGCCTTGGCCTGCTCCGCGAGCAGCGTAGCCGCCTCCACGAATCCGGGGAAGATCGGCGACGTGCGCAGCAGCACCTTCAGGTTCTCCTGGCCGGCCGCCTTCAGGAGGCTCTTGGCCTTGTCGATGTCCTGCTCGCGCTGCGGCAGGTCGTTGTCGTAGAACGGCAGGCCCTTGCCGACGATGTCGTTGCCGACCGTCCCGAAGCCGTTGATCGCGCTGTCGACGAGCGCCTTGCGGTCGGCGATGAGCCGGATGGCCTGGCGGACGCGGACGTCCGTGAACGGCGCCTGCGTCGTGTCCATGTAGAACATCATGGCCTGCGGCGACGGCGCGATCAGGACGGTGATGTCGCCCGTCGACTGGTGGGCCTTGGCCTGCGGCGTCGGGAGCTGCGCCATGGCGTCGATCTCGCCCGAGAGGAGCGCGTTCAGGCGGGCGTTGTTGTCGTCGATCGACTTGATGACGAGCCCGTCGACGTACGGCTTGCCGGTCACCCAGTAGTTCGGGTTCTTCTTGAACGTGCTCTGCTGGCCCGGCTGGAACGACTCGAACATGAAGGGGCCCGTGCCGACCGGGTTCGTGAAGTCGGTCTCGCCGTCCTGGACGATCCACGTGTTCCAGTAGACGAAGTTGGCGCCCAGGTCCGCGTCCGGGAACTTGAGCGGGATGCGGACGGTGGTCGGGTTGACAGCCTTGAGCCCGTTCAGGTCGATGCCGGCCACGAACGGCAGCGATGCGAAGTTGGCGGGCTTGGCCATGAGCCGGATCGAGTAGATGAGGTCCTCGGCGCCGAAGGTCTTGCCGTTGTGGAACTCGACGCCGGGCCGCAGCTTGACCTCGTACTCGGTCGCCTCGGCATTGGCGTTCATCTCCATCGCGAGGCCCGGGCTCGTCGTCAGGTCGGGGTTCTGGACGAAGAGCGGGTCGTAGATGTTCTGCACCCGCGACTCGTCGATGGGCGTCACGCCCGCGTACGGGTTCAGCGTCTCGGCGGTGCCGCCGCCGACGAACCCGGCCCGGATCGTGCCGCCGCGGACCGGCTTCCCGCCGCCGGTCGAGGCGGTGCCCCCGGAGCCGCCGCCGCCGCTTCCGCCGCATGCGGCGGCCAGGAGCGGGGACATCCCCACCATCGCGCCCGCCGCTCCGCGGAGCAGCGTGCCGCGCGAGAGGCGGTAGCGGTCAGTCTCGGTGCCCGAGGGCGCGTATGGGTGGTTCGGGTCGGTCACCGTCTCCTCCAGATCGGGGCTCGAGGCAGCGCTCGCCGTCCACTGTCGCATACGCGGACGGCGAGGTGAAGTGGGGCAGGCGACAATGTGCTCGCGCGCTCGAAGGCCAGTCGCAGCGGCGCGAATTGGCACCTCATGCGGGGACACCGCTTGCCAAGGGGGCGGTATGCTATCAGACCAATCTGACGTCGACAGAAAAGGGACGGACACCGTGGAAGGAACGCTGCTCGCCTCGAATCTCGGGTTCCCGGAAGGCCCCGTCGTGATGCCCGACGGCTCGATCGTCATCTGCGACGGGAACACCGGCGAGCTGCTGCGCTGGGACGGCTCGTCCATGTCGACGTTCGCGGCGACCGGCGGCTCGCCGTGGGGCGCCCTCCTGGGCTCGGACGAAGCGGTGTACGTCACCCAGGGCGGGAACGTCCCCGGAAGCCCCGATCAGAGCGCCGTGGCGGGCATCCAGCGCGTGAGCGCCGACGGGGCGGTGGAGATGCTCGCGACCGAGATCGGCGGACATGCGCTCGCCGGCCCCAACGACCTGGCGTTCGGCCCCGACGGCCGGCTCTGGTTCACCGACTCCGGCACCGAGCAGGACGACCGGTTCGCGCCCGGCGACCGTGCTCCCGGCCGGCTGTTCGTGCTCGGCCCGGGCGGCGCTGGCGAGCTCGTGATGGAGCGGCCGGACGTCTACCCGAACGGGATCGCGTTCGACGCACAGGGCCGGATGTACTGGACCGAGTCGGCCGCCCACCGCGTGTGCCGGCTCGAGGACGGCGAGGCGACGACCTTCTGCCAGCTCTCCGACGGCCACGTCCCCGACGGGATGGCGTTCGCCGCCGACGGCCGGGCGTTCGTCTGCACCACGATCTCGGGCGGCGTCACCGTGCTGTCGCCCGACGGCGAGGTGCTGGAGGAGATCTCGCTCGACGAGCACGCGACGAACTGCATCTTCGACGGCCCGACGCTCTACGTCACCGCGACCAAGGTCGCCGAGATCCACGCCGACCACCGCACCGGCTCGTTCTGGCGGGTCGAGACGGACGCGACGGGGCCGCTGCCGCTCCTGCCGGGCCGGCTGTAGTCACAGAACCGCGCCGAGTCGCACACACGAGAAGTTCAGGGACTGTCCCCGGGACTCACCACCGGGGTTAGCCCCTGCCCCCCGCCCGATCCCCGCCCACGCCCCACGGAGTTCGCGCTGCCCCGCCGCGTGTCGAAATCCTGCGCGGGATCACGCACGCGGAGCGTTCAGGGACTGTCCCCGAACGGGCGCCTATCCGCCGGCGACCGCGACGCGTTCGCCGGTCGCGATCGCCTGCTCGGCGGCGAGCACCGTGCGCAGGGTCCCGAGCGCGTCCTCCGGAGAGCAGGCGACGGCCGACTGGCCCCGGCCTGAGACCGCGTCGAGGAAGCGGGCGACCGAGGCGCTGCGGGGGTCGGCCGCGGCGGTCGTGTCGACGTCCGCCCCGCGCGACCGCCCGTGCAGCCGCGGGAGCCGCTCGAGATCGAGCCGCAGGGCGAGGTCGGCGGCCATGACGTCCAGCGCGTAGACCGGGGGCTGCTGCGCCTCCGTCCACCCGAGGGCGACGATCCCCAGCCCGCCGCCGGCGAAGCGCATGAGGACGGCGACGGCGTCGTCGAGCGGCGGCGCGCCCTCGGCGGCGGTCGCCAGGAGCCCGGCGGCAGATGCCGCCTGCACCTCGGAGACCGGCCCGGCGACGGCGCGCTGAAGATCGATGTCGTGGCTCGCGAGCTCGAAGAGGATGCCGCCGCTCGCGCGGGGGTCCTCGAACCACCTGCCCGTGCGGCCGCGCTCGGCGGGACCGAGGCCGCGGCTCACGAGCAGGCCCGGCGCCACGCCGCCGAGCTCGGCGCGCAGGCGGTCGAGGACGTCGACGCTCCGCCACTGGTAGCCGACCGCGCAGACGGCGCCGCTCGCCCGCCAGGCCGCGACGATCGCCTCGCCGTCGGCGGCCGACCGCGCCAGCGGCTTCTCGAGGTAGACGGGGAGCCCGCGCTCGAACGCGGCGGCGGCCGGCCCGAGATGCGCCCCGGGCGGCGTGCACACGAAGAGCGCGTCCAGCCGCTCCGCGGCCAGCATCGCCTCCCAGTCCTCGTAGGCGGCCGCGCCGCCCGCCAGACCGGCCGTCTCCTCGGCCACGGCGACGTTCAGGTCGCAGACGGCGGCGACGCTCGCGTCCGGGTGCTCGGCGAGCGCGGCCAGGTGGCGGCGGGCGATCGCGCCCGCCCCGGCGATGCCGATCCGCACGCCGGCCCTCACACCGCCAGCTCGAGCAGCACCTTGCCGAGCTTGCCCGGCGCGCGCACGTGGTCGAGCGCGTCCGCGGCCTGGTCGAGGGGGAAGACGCTGTCGACGAGCGCCGTGGCCCGGCCCGAGGCGAGCAGCGGCACGACCCGCCGCCCGAACTCCTGGACGAGCGCCGCCTTCTCCTCGGGCGGCCGCGACCGCAGCGTCGTCCCGACGACCGTCGCCCGGCTTCCCGGCCACCACCACACGCCGGCCGCCGCGCGCGAGCGACTCCAGGTCGCCGGCCATGTGCACCGCGCCGACCAGCTCCACGATCACGTCCGCGCCGCCCAGCTCGCGGGCACGGGCGAAGGCCCCGTCGGCCGCCATGACCTCCGCCCCCAGCTCCGCGACCCGGGGGCGCAGCTCCTCCGAGCGCACGCTCGCCACCACCCGCGCCCCCATCGCCGCCCCGATCTGCACGGCAGCCGAGCCCACGCCGCCGTTCGCGCCGTTCACGAGCAGCACGTCGCCGTGCGCGAGCGCGCCCTGCCGGACGACCGCGTCGAACGCGGTCAGGAACGCCTGCGGCGCGGCCGCCGCCGCGCGGTCGTCGAGCGCGGCGGGGATCGCTACCAGCTCGCGCTCCGAGGCCAGCACCCGCTCGGCCAGCCCGCCGCCGCCGACCAGCCCGAATGCGCGATCGCCGACCGCGAGCGAGGTGACTCCCCCGCCGACCGCCACGACCGGCCCGGCGACCTCGAGCCCGGGCACGTCGGCCGGCCACCCGGGGGGCGCCGGATGCCGGCCCTCGCGCTGGAGCACGTCGGCCGGGTTGACGCCCGCGAACGGCGGCGCGAGCACGACCTCGAAGCGGCCGGGCTCCGGGTCGGGGCGCTCCTCGATCGCGACCATCTCGCGGCCGCCGACGCCGCGGTAGACGACGGACCTCACGCCGGCGGGTACGTATCGAGCCACCAGCGGGCGATGTCCCGCCGGCGCATGAACTTGACGCCTGGACGGCTGGTGGCGTGCTCGAGGAACATCCTGAGCGCCGCCGCCCTGCCGGCCTGGCCGCTCCAGCGCGCGTGCACGGCCACCGTCATCATCGTACGGCGGGGCTCCCCCTCGCGCAGGAGCTCGTCGAGGCCCATGACACACGTGTCGAGGAAGTCACGCGGGCTCGTGAAGCCCGGGCTCATCAGGAAGCGCGAGTCGTTGTACGTCTTCGAGTACGGGACGACCAGCATCGGCTCGGAGTCGACCACCTCGTAGTACGGGACGTCGTCCGCCGAGCCCTCCGAGTGGTAGAGGAAGCCGCCGATCTCCCGCAGGAGCCCGCGCGTGTTCTCGCTCGGCCAGCTGCGCGAGTTCCACCCCTCGGGGGGCGCACCGAGCACCCGCTCGTAGGTCCGGATCGCGCGGCGGATCATCTCGCCCTCCGCCTCCCGGTCGAACGTCCACGCCTCGATCCAGCGCCAGCCGTGGCCGAGCAGGTCGTGGTCGTGCTCGCGCATCCACCCGGCGACGGCGGGGTTCAGCTCCAGCGCCACCGCGGCCGCCGACACCGTCACCGGCACGTCGAACGCGTCGAAGATCCGGGCCAGCCGCCACACGCCCGCGCGGCTTCCGTACTCGTAGTGGGACTCGGTGCCGGGATCGCGCTGCGGCGGCTGCACGCCGGGATCGGCGTACTCGCCCCAGCCGTCGTTCCGGTCGTCGCCCCACATGACCGAGTACTCCGAGCCCTCCTCGTACACGAGCACGAGGTTCACCACCACCTGCGCGCTGTCGGGCCACTCCCAGGCGGGCGGCGTGCGTCCGTAGCCGACGAGATCGCGCGCGCGGACGGCGTCGGGGATCGTCACGCCAGCGGCTCCATCGCCGCGAATGCCGGGCGGGCGGTGACCGTGTCGCGGAGGAGCGCCACCTTCGGCCACGGGTCGAACGAGAGCGGCAGCCGGTACCAGCGCCACAGCACCGGCGCGAAGGCGCAGTCGGCGATCGTGAACGTGCCGAGCACGGTGCCGTTGTCGGCCACGAACCGCTCCATCACGTCGAGCTTCGGCTTCGCCGCCTCGATCGCCTCGGCGAGCTGCTGCTGGTCGGCGTCCTCAGGGCGGCTGCCGCCGGCGTCCAGTTCGGTTGCCATGAGCCCGACCCGCTCGGCGGGGAAGAACGCGCCCCGGAACTGGGTGCTCCAGGCATCGAGCGCCCAGTCGACCCGCGCCCGCTCGCGCGGCTCCCGCGGATAGAGGTCGGCGCGACCCTCGCGGTCCGCCAGGTAGCGCAGGATCGCGTTCGACTCGCCGAGCTCGAGGTCGCCGTCACGCAGGAACGGGATCGTCCCGAACGGGTAGATCTCGACGTACCAGTCGGGCCGGGGCCGGGCCAGCGGCACCAGCTCGCGCTCGTACTCGAGGCCCAGCTCGGCGAGCAGGAACCGCACCTTCATGGCGTTGCTCGAGGCGGGATTCGAGTAGAGGACGAGGCTCACGAGGCCACCACCTCCGCGGTCACACGCAGGGCCATCCCGGCCGAGATGGCCTGGCAGACCGGGCACTCGGCCTCGGCGTCGGCGATGAGCGCGCGCACGTCGGCCTCGGGCGCGGGCGAGACGACGCGCGTGTGGAGCTCGGCGTCGGAGAGGTGGTGGCCCTCGCCGCCGCCCCAGGCGAGCCGGGTCGCGACGCGAGTCTCGATCTGGCCGAGGGGGATCTCGCGCGACCGGGCCATGCTCGTGAGCGTGGAGGTGAAGCAGTTGGCGAGCGCCGCCGAGAAGAGCTCCTCCGGGTTCGACTTGCCACCGGGCCCGCCCAGCTCGGACTGCGTCGCCGTCGCCACGGAGAGCGCGCCCGAGCTGCCCTCGATCCGGCCCAGGTAGCCCTCCCAGCGGAGCGTTGCGGATGCGGTCAGGGAGTCGGACATGGCGGCGAGTCTAGCCCGCGCCCCCGGTCTGGGAGGTACGGCATCCGTTAGAGTGTTCGGCACGGTGAGCAACGGCGGAGCTCAGGTGTTCCAGGCGATCAACCGCGAGGCCCGCCTGTCCGACAAGGTCACCGAGGCGATCCTGGAGACCATCGCCTCGAACCAGTTGAAGCCCGGCGACCTGCTCCCCCCGGAGCGCGAGCTGGGACGCCAGTTCGGCGTCTCGCGGACGGTCATCCGCGAGGCGGTCCGGGCCCTCGCCGCCAAGGGCCTGCTCGAGGTGCGAAGCGGAAGCGGCGTGCGCATCATCGCGGTGGACGAGGGCACGGTGCGGGAATCCATGCGGCACTTCGTCCAGGGCAGCCGGCTCGACTACGGCAAGGTCAACGAGGTGCGCCACGTGCTCGAGGTGGCGGCCGCCGGGCTCGCGGCCGAGCGCGCCAGCGAGGACGACGTGGCGGCCATGGACGAGACCATCGTCGCCCTCGAGAACGAGTGCCACGACCTCGAGAAGAGCGTCCTTCACGACCTCGCCTTCCATCGTGCCATCGCCACCGCCACCCACAACGAGCTCTTCCTCGTCCTGCACGACAGCATGGGCGAGATGCTCCTCGAGGTGCGGCGGCGCAACCTGTCGAAGGGCCGCGACGAGCGCCGCCTGGTGGTGGGCATGCACCGCCGCATCCGCGACGGCATCGCCGCGCACGACGCCGTGGCCGCCCGCCAGGCGATGCTCGACCACCTGGGCCACGTGTCGGCGACCTGGGCCGGCCACTAGATGAGTGATTCCACGACCCCGCGCGCCTGGACATTCATCTGTGGTGGGTTGGCGTGGCGTGGAGGGGCTGCGGCTGCGAACCTTCTCCTCGCGGTGTCCTCGGTCGGGCCAATATCGCGTGATATTGGCCCTTCCTGCGTCCGAGCGAGGCTCGGTTCTCGCCGCCCAGGACATCACGGTGCCGTGGAATCAATCATCTAGCTCCCCTCCGGCTGGTTCGGCTCCTCGTGGGTCATCACCTCGAGGAGCGTCGCGCGGCCGTCCCGCGTGCTCGCGATCGCCCGCTCGAGCGCCGGCCGCAGGTCAGCGGGCTCGCCGACGCGCTCCGAGTGGCCACCGAGGGCGCGGGCGACGGCCGCGTAGTCGCCGCCCATGCTGCTCGCCGCGAAGCGCTCGACGGCCTCGGGCATCCACTTGCCGTAGCCGCCCATGGTGCCGTTGTTCATGACGATCGTCAGGATCGGGATGCGGGACCGGACGGCGGTCTCGAAGTCCATCCCGATCATCCCGAACGCGGCGTCGCCCATGATGTTGACGGCGAGCCAGTCAGGCTTCGCCAGCTTCGCGCCCAGCGTCAGCCCGAAGCCCGTCCCGAGCTGGGTCGACTTGCCCCAGCCCAGGTAGCCGCGCGGGACGATCGCCTCGTAGAAGGGCACGATCTGGTCGCGCGGATGGCCGGCGTCGTGCGTGAGGACGGTGCGGGCCCGATCCGCCACCTGCATCAGCTCGAATACGAGCCGGTACGGGCTGAGCGGGGCCGCGTTCGAGGTGAGGCCGGGGCGCCACCGCTCGCCGAACGCGGCCCGCGAGAGCGCGAGCTCGGCCGCCGGTGACGGCCGCGCGGGCGCGGCCTGGCCGCGCAGCTCGGCCAGCAGCTGGCCCAGGACGAGCCGCGCGTCGCCGACGCACGCGAACGCGACGTCGTAGCCGGTGGCGACGTCGCGGCGGTCGCTCACGATCTGCCCGAGCTCGGCCCCGGCGGGAAGCGGCGTGATGTAGAGCGAGCGGGTGAAGCTGGTGCCGACGCCGAGGATCAGGTCGGCCTGCGCGAATTGCTCGTCGACCATCGCCGGCCGCGTCCGGGCGGCAGTGCCGAGCGAGAGCGGGTGGTCCTCGGGGAACGCGCTCTTGCCGTTCAGGGTCGTCGCGACCGGGATGCCCGCCAGCTCGGCGAGCTCGACCAGCTCGCCGGTCGCGCCGGCGTAGAGGACGCCCTGGCCGGCGAGGATCACCGGACGGCGGGCGGTCGCCAGCCGCCGGGCCGCCTCGGCCACGTCGTCCGGCGAGGCCTGCGAGCGGTGCGGCCGGGGCGGGCAGAGCTCCCAGCCGGCATCGCCGGGATCCCCGTTCATCACGTCGTTCGCGACGGCCACGAGCGCCGGCCCGGTGCGTGCGCCGAGCACGGTGTGGAGCGCCCGCCGGAACGCCTGCGGCCCGGCCGCGGCCGTGTTGACCGTCGCGGCGAACCGCGTGATCGGCCGGTAGGCCTGCTCGCTTCGGAAGCTCGGGCCGTCGTCCTGCTCGGGAACCGCGTACTCGGTCGGGACGAGCAGGATCGGGCTGCGGTCGCCGTACGCCTGCGCGACGGCGCCGAACGCCGCCTCGGCGCCGGGGCCGTACTGGGTGACGCACGGCAGCAGCCGCTCGCCGTTCGTGGCGCGCGCGAACCCGTCGGCGATGTTGACGGCCACCCGCTCGGTGCGGGTGATGATCGGCCGCATGCCCAGGGCGGCGGCGGAGTCGATGAGGCGGTTCTCCGGGAACCCGACGACGTGCTCAGCGCCGTGGCGCTGGAGCAGCTCCGCGATCCTGTCGGCCACCACCATCAATTGGTACGCCATCATACGGCATGCTCATTTCGCCCGGCCCACCTCCTCGGCCACCATGGCCGCAACCCGCTCCATGAGCGGGGTCGGAGCCACCGTGATGCGCGCCGTGCCGGGCATGCTGACGCTCTCGCCGGGCCTGACCAGGACGCCGCGGGCCAGGAGTGCCTCGCAGACCGGGCCGTCGTCCACCCCGAGCTCGACGAGCACGAAGTTGGCGTGTGAGGGATGGCTCACGAGCCCGTGGCGGGTGAGCGCCTCCCGGAGCGCGTCACGCGCCTCCGCCACCTCGGCCCGCCGCCGCGTCAGGAAGCCGTCCAGGCCGACGGCCGCACGGCCGGCCGCCAGAGCGGCCCGGTTCACGTTGAAGGGCTCCTGCACGACGTCCAGCAGCCTGGCCACGGCCGGGTCGGCGATCGCCACGCCCAGGCGCAGGCCCGCCAGCCCGAAGACCTTCGAGAAGGAGCGGATGACGACCACGGGCCGGCCCTCGACCACGTCGCGCAGGCGGTCGGCCCGCGCCTCTGGCTCGGCGAAGTCCATGTACGCCTCGTCGGCGACGGCGACACAGCCCGGGGGAAGGCCGGCCAGAAACGTCGTCCAGGCGTCCGGCTCGACGAGCGATCCGGTCGGGTTGTTCGGATCGCACACCCAGACCACGTTGGCCGCCTCGGACCGGGCCCGCGCTGCGAGAGCCTCCAGGTCGAGGTGGAGGCCCGGCACCGGCGTCTGCACGACCCGGGCCCCGGCCGCCGCCGACACGTGGGCGTACAGCCCGTAGGTGACGGCCGGAACGACGGCCGTGCGGCCCGGCTCGAGGAACGTCGCCGCCAGCGCGGCGACCAGCGACTGAGCGCCGTGGGCCGGGATCACGCACTCCGGCGGCACGCCCAGCGCGCCGGCGGCGGCGTCCCGGAAGTCGGCGTAGGCCCGCTCGGGGTAGAAGGCGGCGTTTCGCAGCTCGGCCGCGGCGGCGTCGAGCGCCTCCTGCGGCGGCCCGAACAGGTCCTCGTTCCAGTTCAGGGGCTCGAGGTCGTCGAGCCCCAGCCGCTCCTTCAGCTCGTCACGGGTGAGGCCGGGGTGATACGGCACGAGGTCGCGCAGGGACGGCCGGGCCAGCGCCTTCCAGTCGGTCACGCCGCCAGCTCCCGCAGGGCCGGCTCCAGCACCGCGACCGCCGCGGCCACCGCGTCGGCGCCGGTCTCCTCCTCGGGCGCGTGGCTCACGCCGCCCGCGTCGCTTCGGACGAAGAGCATGGCCGACGGCACCCCCGCCTCGGCGAGGATCGCCGCGTCGTGCCCGGCGCCCGACGGCAGCTCGACCGGCTCGAGCCCGGCCGCCGCAACCGCGCGTCGCAGGGCATCCATCGGCTCGGCGTGCATCGCCACCGGCTCGTAGCGCCAGCGCGGCATCACCTCCACGCCGCAGGCCGCCTCCTCGGCCGCGGCGCGGGCGGCCGCCACGGCGCCGTCGACCAGGGCGGCGACCGTCTCGGCGCCGGGCGCCCGCAGGTCGGCGAAGGCGGCAACGCGACCCGGGATCGTGTTGGTGGCGCCGGGAGAGACGTCGAGCCTGCCGATCGTGGCGACCGCGCCGGGGAGCCCGCGGGCCACGTCGTGGGCGGCGCGCACGAAGCCGGCCGCGGCCGCGAGCGCATCTGCGCGCAGCGGCATCGGCACCGTGCCCGCGTGGCCGCGGCGGCCGGTGAAGACGATCTCGATGCCCGCCATCCCCGCGATCGAGGTGACGACGCCCAGCGCCGCGCCCTGCGCCGCGAGCGAGGGGCCCTGCTCGATGTGGGC
>JAICKX010000132.1 GCA_025927685.1 Thermoleophilia bacterium
AGGGCGCGGGCGAGCGCCACCCGCTGGCGCTGGCCGCCTGAGAGGTTCACCCCGCGCTCGCCGATCAGGGTGTCGTAGCCGTTCGGGAGGTCCGGCACGAAGTCGGCCACGCCCGCGGCGGCGCACATCGCCTCCACCTCGTCCCAGGGCGCGTCCGGCCGCCCGGCGACCAGGTTCTCGCGCAGGGTGATCGAGAAGAGGATCGGCCGCTGGGTGATCACCGCCACATCGGCCCGCAGCTCCGCGAGCGGGACGTCGCGCAGGTCGACGCCGCCCAGGAGCACGCGGCCGGCGGTCGGGTCGTAGAAGCGGGGCAGCAGGTTCAGGAGCGTGCTCTTGCCGGCGCCGGTCGCGCCGCACACCGCCACGACCTCGCCCGCGTCGAGCGCGAGGTCGACGCCGGTCAGCACCTCCTCCTCGCCGGGGTACGCGAAGTGGACGCCCTCGAACGCGATCGAGAGCGGCCCGGCCGGCAGCGTCCGGGGATGCTCGGGCTCGGGCGGCCGCTGGACGAGCTCGAGCCAGGCGAACGTGCGCCCGGCCGAAGCGAGCGCGCGCTGGGCGAGGTTCAGGATCCAGCCGAGCGCCTCGAGCGGCCACGTCAGCTGGAGCAGGATGGTGTTGAAGAGGACGAACTGGCCGATGGTGAGCCGGCCCTCGATGACGTCCCGGCCCCCGAAGAAGACGACGGCGGCGATCGCGAGCGTCGGCAGGTAGAAGAGCGCCGGGAGGTGCTGGGCCTCCACGCCGGCCTGCCGCACGACGATGTCACGAACCGAGGACGCCTTGGCGCCGAACCGCTCGCGCACGTCGTCCTCCCGCCCGAACGCCTGCACCATCTCGATGCCGACGACCGCCTCGTCGGCGGCCTCGGTCACATCGCCCTTGGCCGCCTGGACGCGGCGCGAGATCGGCATGACGAGGTGCGCGAACCGCCAGGCGACGAACCCGATCAGCGGCGTCGCGACCGCCGAGTACAGCGTCAGCCGCGGGTTCACGAGCGCCAGCACGATCACGCCGCCCGTGATCATCATCGCGCTCTGGAACCCCTGCACGACGCCCCAGCCGATGAAGTAGCGGATCGGGAAGAGGTCGTTCGTGGCCCGCGACACCACCTGGCCGGTCGGGTGCAGGTCGTAGAACGCGCGGGGGAAGCCCAGGTAGCCCTCGTACAGCATCTGCCGCAGCCGGGCCTCCAGCCGAACGCCGACCCGCGCCGTGGCGAAGCGGCGGGTGAAGTTGATCCAGAAGCGCGCCAGCGAGAGGCCGAGGATGGCGAGCACGTACGGCCACAGCTTCCCGGCGTGGTCCGGCACGATCGCGTGGTCGATGGCCCGCTGGATCAGGATCGACACGCTCAGCGTGAGCGTGGTGTAGCCGAGCGCGCACACCAGGCCGAGGACCACCAGGCGCCGCTCGCCCCACCAGAGATGGGCGAGACGCCGGACGGTCGGGCGCAGGGGATAGTCGTCGGGGTCGAACGGGTTCATGGGCGGCTCCGCCGGGAGGGACGGAGTCCAGAAGGGGGACCAGCTCGACTTCCCGGACAGCTGGCCTCAGACTAGCCGAGCCGGCCGCCGGGCTTGTCCGCACCCGGCCCGAGATCGACGAGCACCGCGCCGCCATCGTGAGCGCGCCTGCGACGAGCTCGCCCTGCTCGGTCGTCGTGTCGAGGCCGACATCGGGGCCGCGGAATCATGATCTAGCCCGTTCGGGCTTCTGGTCCTGGTTTCCGATCGCGGCCATGAGGAGCAGGCCGCCGTCGACGACGAAGGACGCCCCGGTCACATAGCTCGCGCCGGATGACGCCAGGAACGCGATCGCCGCCGCGACCTCGCGTGCGTCGCCCGGCCGGCCCACCGGGATCGCCGGCCGCTCGACCCCGGCCGGATCCACGTCCTCGTTCCCGGTCATCGGCGTCGCGATCTCGCCCGGCGCGACGGAGTTGACGGTGATCCCGTGCTCGGCGAGCTCGAGCGCCATCACCTTCGTGAGCATGCCGAGGCCGCCCTTGGCAGCGCAGTACGCGGCGGAACCGCGCAGCGGAACGTGCTCGTGCACCGAGGTCACGTTCACGATTCGCCCGCCCCGGCCCTGGGCGATCATCCGCCGCGCCGCCCGCTGGCCGCACAGGAACGCGCCGTTCAGGTCGACGTCGAGCACGCCTCGCCAGGCATCCCAATCCGCATCCACGAACGGCGTCGAGGCGCCCGCTCCGGCGTTGTTCACGAGCACGTCGAGCCCGCCGAGCGCTTCGGACAGGTCGTCGATCCGGTCGGCGGCCTCCGGGAGCGCAGTCAGGTCGAGGCGGCGCGTCTCGGCCCGGCGGCCGCGCTCCGAGACCTGCCGCGCGGTCTCATGCGCGCCCTCCTCGTCGGAGTGCCACGTGACGCCGACGTCGAACCCGGCCTCGGCAAGGGCCACGGCGGTCGCCCGGCCGATGCCGGAATCGGAGCCCGTCACGACTGCGACCGCCATGGCCGCGGCGATACCCCCCGGTCACCGGCTGCAAACCGGCCGGATTCGCGGAGCGCGCTCGCGGGAATTGACCCGCGGAGTGAGTCAGACAGCCCCAGTCGTGCACGAGGCCGCGCGCCGCGGCTCCCCGAGACGGCGGGTCGCCGGCGCCGCGCTGGCCGTCCTGGTGATCGCGGTCGTGTTCGCCGAGCTCCTGCCGCGCATCGCCGGCTACGGCGATGTCTGGGGCGTCATCACGGGGCTGAGCACGCTCGAGCTCGCCGGGCTCGGGATCATCACTGCCATCAACCTGGCGACGTTCGCGCCGCCCTGGATGGCCGCGATCCCGGGCCTCAGCTACTGGCACGCGACGGTGCTCACGCAGGTCTCGACTGCGCTCTCCATCGCCGTGCCGGGCGGGGACGCGGCCGGCATCGCGGCCTCATACGGGATGCTCCGCCGCTGGGGGTTCGGCCGCGGCACCGTCGCCGTGGCGGTGGTCGTGACCGGAGTCGGAAACCAGCTCGTGAACGTGCTGCTTCCGCTCGTCGCCCTCGCGCTCCTCGTGATGAGCGGTGGTTCGAGCCCGCTCCTTCTGACCGCCGGGCTGATCGGCATCGCCGCGATCCTGGGGCTGACGCTGGCGATCGTGCTCGTGCTGCGGGGAGAGCGACAGGCCTTCGCGGTCGGCGAGCGGGCCGAGTGGCTCGCGAACCACGTGCTCGCGCTGGTGCATCGCCCGGCCCGGGAGGGATGGGGGGACGGCCTGGTCCGGTTCCGCCGGGAGACGATCGCCCTCGTCTTGCGGCGGTGGCCGGCGCTCACCGCCTCGCTGGTCATCGGTCACCTCACGGTCTTCGGCGTCCTCATGGTCGCGCTGCGGTCGACCGGAGTCGGGGGCGACGACGTCGGGTGGGTCGAGGCGCTCGCCGCGTGGGGCCTGATCAGGCTCCTGTCGGCCGTTCCCGTCACGCCCGCCGGTGTCGGGATCGTGGAGCTGGGCCTCTCGAGCGCGCTCGTGGGCTTCGGCGCGCACAACGCCCAGGCGGTGGCGGCCGTGCTGCTCTACCGGGCGCTGACCGTGCTCCCCACCCTGATCCTCGGCGCCCTGCTCGGGCTCACGTGGCGCAGGCAGCGGGTCGTCCTGGAGAGCGGATCGGGATGACGCGAGTGCCCGCGGACACGATCGAGGAGCTCGACACGGAGGTTGGCCCCATCGCCGATCGGCCGGCCGAGCGCCGCCGGGTCACGTTCGACATCACGGGCACCGCGATCGTGAAGATCGTGGTCGGCCTGCTGATGCTGGCCTTCATCGGCGACATCGCCGCACAGATGCGGGAGGTCTTCGTGTGGTTCCTGGCGGCCGCGTTCCTCGCCGTCGCGCTCAACCCGCTCGTGGAGCGGCTCGAGCCGCGGGTGGGGCGCCGCACCGCGGCGACGGTCGTCGTGCTGGCGGCCGCCGCCGCCCTGATCGCCGTCGTCGCCGCGCTGGTGCTGCCGTTCGTCACGCAGGTCGACCGGCTCTCGACCGCGGTCCCGCAGGCGATCTCCGAAGCCCGCCAGGACAGCACCGTCCAGAGACTGGACCATCGCTTCCACATCGCCGAGCACGCCAGGCAGCACCTCGACTCGCTTCCGGACGTCGTCTTCGGCGCCGCCGGGACCGTGCTGGGCGGTGCCGTCGCGGTTTCGACGATCTTCTTCCTGACGCTCTTCCTGCTCTACGAGCTTCCGGGGATCACCCGGGTGGGGCTCGGGCAGATCCCGCCCCACCGGCGGCCGCGGGTCGTGGCCGCCGCGCGCCACATGAACCGGACCGTGGGCGGCTACGTCGCCGGCAACCTGGTCATCTCGGTGATCTGCGGCGCCGTCACCACGCTCGCCCTGTACCTCTTCGACGTGCCGTACTCGCTCGCGTTCGGCGTCTTCATGGCGGTGTTCGACATCATCCCGCTCGTCGGGGCCACGATCGGCTCGTTCGTCGTGATCGCGGCGGCGTTCATCTTCGTCGACACGACGGCCGGGATTGCCATGTTCGTGATCGTGATGGTGTACCAGCAGATCGAGAACCACATCCTGCAGCCGCTGATCTACGGCCGCACCGTGCAGATCCCGTCGCTCATCGTGCTGATCGCGGTCCTGTGCGGCGGCGCCGTGCTGGGGCTCGTCGGCGCGCTCCTCGCCATCCCGATTGCCGGCACGATCCATGCCGTCGCGAGCGAGCTCCTCGAGGAGCGAGCCGAGCGGCTCAGATCGCGGCCTTCGTGACTGCGCGGCACGTCATTACGCAGGGCTGGTTCTCCACGAGTCTCAACCCGCAAAATTTGAAAGAGCTCTCCCGGAATCCGGATCAGCGGCGGAACACCCGGCGCAGCAGCGACGGCTCCCGCGGCTGGGTCTTCTGCCAGTCCTCGTGGAGCGGCAGCCGGCCGGCCCGGCGTGCCGCCAGGACGCACTCCGCGTGCGCGTGCCGCCTGCGGCTCGCATCGCCCTCGGGCGCGATGAGCATGTGGCTCGTCATGGCGTGGAGGTGATAGCCGCACAGCGGGCAGCGGTAGGTCGCCGGCTTTCGGTTCTGCGCGGGGCGGATCGCCCACCATCGTGCCGGGTCCAGCTTGGCCACCTGCCCGAATCATGCCCGGCGCCGCGCTAGCGTTCCCGCCGTGATCGCGCTCGTCACAGGCGCCGGGCGGGGGATCGGCGCGAACATCGCCCGCACGCTGGCCGCGGACGGCTGGGACGTCGTCGTCGCCGCGCGCACGCGCGAGCAGGTCGAGGCCGTCGCCGGGGAGGTCGGCGGCCGCGCGGTGGCGCTGGACGTGACCGACCGGGCCGCCGTCGAGCGCGCGGTCGCCGATGCGGAGCCGGTCGATCTGCTCGTCGCCAACGCGGGCATCGGCAATCAGGACGGCCCGACCTGGGAGATGGACCCTGACGACTGGTGGCGGATCCTCGAGGTCAACCTGCTCGGCGTGCACCTCTGCTGCCGGGCGGTGATCCCCGGCATGCTCGAGCGCGGGTCGGGCCGGATCGTGATCACCGGAAGCGGCGCGGCGTACCTCCCCGGCCAGGACCACACCGCGTATCCGGCCAGCAAGGCGGCGGTCTGCCGCTACGGCGAGACGCTCGCGGGTGAGCTCGCCGGCCGGATCCCCGTGTTCTTCTTCAGCCCGGGCCTGGTCCGCACCGAGATGACCAGCTGGGGGGCCGACGACCGCCCCTGGACACCGCCCGAGCTGGCCCCGAAGCTCGTCGCAGCCCTCGCGACGGGGCGCTACGACGCGCTCGCCGGCCGCTACCTCCACGCCGAGCACGACGACCTCGACGATCTGCTCTCGCGGATCGACGAGCTACACGAGCGCGACCTGAACGCGATTCGCCTGCGGCGATAGTGCCGACGCTCGTCCTGCTCCGCCACCTGAAGTCGAGCTGGGACGACGCGGGCCTCGCGGATCACGACCGGCCGCTCGCGCCGCGCGGCGTCCGGGCCGGCGAGCGCATCCGCCGCCACCTCGAGGAGGCCGGCGCCTCGCCGCAGCTGGTGCTGTGCTCCTCGGCGGTGCGTGCCGTCGAGACCTGGGAGGCGGTCCGGTCCGGGCTCACCGGCGACGGCGAGCTCGCGATCGAGGACGGCCTCTACGCCGCGAGCGCCGAGTCGCTCCTCGAGCGGCTGAACGCCGTGCCCGACCCGGTGGCGGCCGTGCTCCTCATCGCCCATAACCCGGGGATCGGCGACCTCGCCGTGGGGCTGGCCGGTTCCGGGGACGGCGACGCTCTCGAGCGGATGGCCGAGAAGTACCCGACCGGCGGGCTTGCGACGCTGACGTTCGCCGGGCCGTGGGCTGCGCTCGGCCCGAAGGGCGCCGAGCTGCGCGGATTCGTGGTGCCGCGCGAGCTCTGACCGCGTCGCGGCTTGACCGGCGCCGGTCATCGGTCTACTGTCGACAGTCATGCGGCGAGACGCGCTCGTGATCGGCGGCGGGCACAACGGCCTGGTCGCCGCCTTCTACCTCGCGCGCCACGGCCTGCGACCGCTCGTCCTGGAGCGCCGGCCGTTCGTCGGCGGGGCGTGCAACACCGAGGAGTTCGCCCCGGGGTTCCGCGCATCGACGGGCGCCTACGTGCTCTCGATGCTCCGCGATGCCGTGTGGCACGACATGCGCCTGGCCGAGCGGGGCCTGGTCGTCGATCCGGCCGGGCCGAGCCTGAACCTGTTCGCCGACGGGACGACGTTCATGCTCGACGACGACATCGCCGTCACGCAGTCCGAGATCCGGCGCTTCTCCCGCCGGGACGCCGAGATCTTCCCGGCGTTCGAGGCCGAGCTGGCCGGGCTCGCGAAGGCGATCCGGCCGATGTTCGACTGGACGCCGCCGAACCCCGGGCTCGAGCACGCCCGCGACCTCGCCGGGCTCGCCCGCCTGGGCGGACGGGCGCTGCGGCACCGGCGGGCGCTCCTCGGCGCGGGCTATCTCTTCTCGACGTCCGCCTCCCAGTACCTCGACGAGTGGTTCGAGTCGGACGTGCTCAAGGCGGCGCTCGGCTGGCACGCCATCAACGACAGCGTCTCGGGGCCGTCGACGCCGGGGACGGCCTATGTCCTCCTCCACGACCACGCCGCCGAGGAGGCGGGAGGCGGTGTGCGGTCGTGGGGGTTCGTGCGCGGTGGGATGGGCGTCGTCGCCGACCTCATGGCCGACGCGGCCCGCGCGGCCGGGGCCGAGATCCGCACCGATGCCCGGGTCGAGGCGCTCCTGGTCGAGGGCGGGCGGACGGCCGGCGTGCGGCTGGCGGGCGGCGAGGAGGTGCGGGCTGACGTCGTGCTCTCGAACGCCGACCCCAAGCACACGTTCCTCTCGCTCTGCGACCCGGCCTACCTGCCGGCGCGGTTCGTGGCGGCCGTGCGCGCGTACCGGTGCACCGGGACGAGCATCAAGATCAACCTCGGCGTGTCGGAGCTGCCGTACGCGGCGGCGATGGGCGCGAGCGCGGACGTCCGGCCGTACCAGCGCGGCATCGTCGAGCTGAGCCAGCCGCTGCTCGACATGGACCGCGCCCAGGCGCAGGCGCTGCGCGGGATTCCCGCCGGCGACCCTCACATCGAGCTCTGCATCCCGACGGTGCACGACCCGTCCCTCGCCCCGCCGGGCTGCCATGTGGTCACGATCGACGTGAACTCGCAGCCCTACCACCTGGCCGAGGGCGGCTGGGACGCGATCCGCGACCGGGCTGCCGACCGGGCGATCGCGCAGATCGGCGCGCTCTTCCCGAACCTCGAGGGGTCGATTCTCCACCGCCAGGTGCTCTCGCCGCTCGACCTGGAGCGGGTGCTGGGCCTCACCGGCGGCCACGCGCTCCACGGCGACATGGGTGCGGACCAGCTCTTCTCGCTGCGGCCGGTGCGCGGCTACGCCGACTACCGCACTCCGATCCCCGGCCTCTACCTGTGCGGGGCGGGGACGCACCCCGGCGGCGGAGTGACCGGGGCGAACGGCCGCAACTGCGCGCGGGAGGTCATGCGCGACGTCCGCGCCCGGCGGGTGGCCGCTCGCGCGGGCCGGGCGCTCGCCGCCGTCAAGGGTAGACTGTCGACATGAAACCGATCCAGGCACCACGCCCGCTGGCCGAGGACGCCGCCGACCGGATCCGCGACGAGATCCTCGGCGGGCGGCTGACCCGTGGCGAGCGGCTCGTCGAGGCCAGGATCGCCGCCGCGCTCCACGTGAGCCGCGGGCCCGTGCGGGAGGCGTTCAAGCTGCTTCGCGCCGAGGGGCTCCTGCAGGAGGAGCCGCGCCGCGGCACCTACGTCGTGAGCCTCAGCCCGGACGACGTGCGCGAGCTCTACGACCTGCGGGCGGCGGTCGAGGCCCGCGCGGCGAAGCTCGTCGCCCGCTCGCACGACGAGCGCGACCTGGCCGTCCTCCGGGGCCGCCTCGACGCGCTGGCAGCGGCCGCCTCCGAAGGGAACGTTCGGGATGTCTCCCGGGCCGATCTCGAGTTCCACGAGGCCGTCGCGCGCTGCAGCGGGAACGGGCGCCTGCTGGCCGTCTTCCAGCGCTCGGCGCCGCTCCTCAAGACGCTCATCGCCCTCGACGAGCATCTG
>JAICKX010000042.1 GCA_025927685.1 Thermoleophilia bacterium
GACGGTCAGGAGCAGCCGGACGCCGTCGGCGGCCAGCCGCTCGACGGTCTCGACGGCCAGGCCGTAGCCCTCCTCGAACCGGCTCGGCAGGTGCGACCGGACGTTCGCCTCCAACCCGCGCAGGACGGTGAGGGCGAGCGCCGTGGCGCAGATGCCGTCGGCGTCGTAGTCGCCGTGGACACAGATCCGCTCCCCGGCCGCGATGGCGCGCTCGATGCGCTCGCAGGCCGCCCGCATGTCGCCCAGCAGCAGCGGGTCGTGCGCGGGGCCGTCCTGGTCGAGGAACGCTCTCGCGGCGTCGGGCGTGCCGTGGCCGCGCCGGATCAGAACCTCGGCGGTCGTGCGCCGGATCCCGAGCGCCTCCGCGAGCCGGGCCGCCTCCTCGGGCGGGCACGGTTCGACGAGCCATGGGGACGGAGGCGCAGCCATCCAGCCATGCTATGGGGGGCCTCGGACGTGGCCTATCCTGGCGCGATGCCCGGCGCAGCCGACCTTCACCGGACCGTCTGGGGCGAGGGGCCGCGGGCCGTGCTCGTGCACGGCAGCATGAGCTTCGGCGAGCTGGCCTTCTCCGAGCAGCGGCCGCTTGCAGCGCGCCACCGGCTCGAGCTCCTCGACCGGCGCGGGTACGGCGAGAGCCCCGACCGGACGGCCGTGGTGGACTTCGAGGAGGACGCCCGCGACCTGGCGGCGCTCCTCGACGAGCCGGCGCACCTCCTCGGCCACTCCTACGGCGGCATCGTGTGCCTCCTGGCGGCGGCCCTGCAGCCGGAACGCGTGCGATCACTCGCAGTGATCGAGCCGCCGGCATTCGCCGTGGCCCGCGGGACGCCCGCGGTCGACGAGCTCATCGCCCGGATCGACCGGCACTACGCCGAGGGGCAGGCGCTCTCGGAGGAGGCGTTCCTGGACGGCTTCCTCCGCGCGTGGGGCTTCGAGCAGCTCGCTCCCGGGAGGCTTGCCCCGCGGGCCCGGCGCGGCGTCCGCTCGTCGATGACGGAGCGCTGGCCCTGGGAAGCGCAGGTGCCGCTCGACCGGCTCGCGGTGGCCGGCATGCCGGTGCTGGTCGCCCGGGGCGCCTGGGACGAGGCCGAGCCGTCCGCGCGCGACCTGGCCGGAGCGGCGTTCGCCGCCGTGTGCCACGTGCTGGTCGAGCGTCTGGGCGCGGAGGAGGCGGTCTTCGCCGGTGCCGCCCACCAGCCGCAGCTCCTGGGCGCGCCGTTCAACGCCCGCCTGGAGACGTTCTGGCGGGCGTCAGAGGCGGCCGGAGCGCACGATCGAGGCGACCAGGACGAATCCCAGCCCTGACGCCACGAGGAACCCCGCCAGCGCCAGCACGTGCAGGCCGAACAGGTGCCAGCCGCCGTTGGCCGAGATCCCGATGAGCGACGAGCCGACGATGGTCGCGGCCATCACGATCGCGATCACGAGCCGGTTCATCACGACGTCGGCCTGGCTCGTGAGCTCGTCGAGCCCCTTGTGCCGGAACTGCACCTCGACCTCGCCGTCGCGGAACTGCTCCAACGTGTCGTGGACCTGGTAGGGCAGCTCCATGAGGAGGCTCGAGTACCCCTCGATCTCCTCCCATCCGCGCTCGGCCAGCCGGCGCGGCGAGTAGCGCCGCTGGACCAGCTCCGCCGCGTACGGCTCGGCGACCTCGAAGACGTTGAAGTCGGGGTAGATCTCGGCGCCGACGCCGCTCAGGGTGGCGAGCGCCTTGTCGAGGAGCGCGAACCGGGTCGGCAGGCGCAGGTGCATGCGCGAGACGAGCACGAACGCCTCCCTGATGACCTGGAGCGGGTCGATCTGGCCCATGGAGGCGCCGTAGTAGCGGTAGTAGACCTCGCGCAGCTCGATCCGGAGCTCCTCCTCCTGCTCGCGGTTGAACCGCACGCCCAGCTCGTGGAGCCGGCGCGGGAGCGCGTCGACGTTCTCGTTCACGGCGTCCAGGAGCAGGCGCGTCAGGCGGCGCATGTCGCCGTCGGAGAGCGAGCCGGTCATGCCGAAGTCCACGAGTCCGAGGCGGCCGTCGTCCAGCACGAAGATGTTGGCCGGGTGCGGGTCGCCGTGGAAGTGGCCGTGGCGGAAGATCATCTCGAGCCAGGTCTCGGCGATCAGGATCGCGAGCCGGCGGCGCTCGTCCATCGGCGTCGTCTCGAGGTCGAGGTCGGCGAGCTGGATCCCCTCCAGCCGCTCGAGCGTGAGGATGCGGCCGCTCGAGTAGGTGCCGTACACCTTGGGGATGAGGACGCGAGGGTCGGAGGCGAAGTTCTGGCGGAAGATCTCGGCCGTGCGCGCCTCGATCCCGTAGTCGAGCTCGCGCCGGATAGAGCGCGCGAACTCGTCGACGACGGCGACGGGGTCGATGAAGTCGAGCCGGTCGACGCGCCGCTTCACGATGCGGGCGACCTGGTAGAGCAGGGCCAGGTCGCGCTCGATCTGGCGGGCCGCGCCGGGGCGCTGCACCTTCACCGCGACGAGGCGGCGGCTCGGGAGCTCGGCGAGGTGCACCTGCCCGATCGAGGCGGCGGCGACCGGGACCGGGTCGAACGAGGTGTAGAGCTTCTCGATCGGCGCGCGCAGGTCCTCCTCGATCATCCGCTCGACCTCGGCGTACGGGAACGGGCGCACCGCGTCCTGGAGCTGGCGCAGCTCGGTGATGATCTCGCCCGGGACGATGTCTGGGCGCGTCGAGAGCAGCTGGCCGAACTTCACGAACGTCGGCCCGAGCTCGTCGAGCATCTCGCGCAGATGGCGTCCGAGCGCAGGCAGATTCTGGTCGTCGATCACGGCCGAGCGGCGCAGCGCCCGCCGCTCGAAGACGAACCCGAACCCGTGCCGGGTCGCGACCTGCGCGATCTCTCGCAGGCGGCCGACGGTCTGGCGCCGCTCCGACAGGCTTGCCATCGCAGACATCGTACGTGAGCAGCCGTCGCAGGCGGCGGCGTGAAACAGAGGGACCAGGTCCCCGCGTTTCATCCGTGAAACAGATGGACCAGGTCCCGGTGTTTCATCCGTGAAACAGATGGACCAGGTCCCGGTGTTTCATCCGTGAAACAGATGGACCAGGTCCCGGTGTTTCAGCTGGACCGGATACGGTAGGCCCCATGCGGGCTGCGATCCTGTACGAGCCCGGCGAGCCGCTCCGCGTGGAGGAGGTCGAGGTCGATCCGCCGCAGGCGGGAGAGGTCGCCGTGCGGATGGCAGCGAGCGGCGTGTGCCACTCCGACCTGCACGTCGTCGACGGCATCCACCCCCACCCGCGACCCGCGATCCTCGGCCACGAGGGCGCCGGCGTGGTCGAGGCGGTCGGCCCCGGCGTGACCGGGATCGCGGCCGGCGACCACGTCATCCTGAGCTGGCTCCCGCACTGCGGCCGGTGCCGGTTCTGCGTCGCCGGCCGGCCGAACGTGTGCGAGTCGCTGGCCTGGTCGGACGCCGGCCTCATGATGGACGGGACGACCCGGTTCCACCGCGACGGCGTCGCCATCCACCATTCCACCACCTCGTCCTTCGGCGAGCGGACCGTGGTGCCCGCCCAGACGGCGATCCCGATCGACCCCAGCCTGCCGCTCGCGGAGATGGCCCTCATGGGCTGCGCCGTCATGACGGCGTTCGGCGCCGTCCTGAACACCGCCAGCGTGCGACCGGGCGACTCGGTGGCCGTCGTCGGCTGCGGCGGCGTCGGGCTCAACATCGTGCAGGCCGCGGCCGTGGCGGGCGCCGGCACGATCGTGGCCGTCGACCCCAGCCCCGCCAAGCACGACCTGGCCCGCGAGATGGGCGCCACCCGGGCCTGCTCGCCGGAGGAGGCCGCCGAGTCCGTGCGCGTCGACCACAGCTTCGAGGCCGTCGGACCGCTCGCCACGATCGAGCTGGCCATCACGCTCGTGGGTCGCGGCGGACAGGCGATCCTGGTCGGCATGGCGCCGCCGGACGCCCGCCCCAGCTTCGACGCCCTCTCGCTCACCATGGACGAGAAGGCGATCCGGGGCTGCTGGTACGGCTCGTGCCGGCCGCAGGCCGACTTCCCGATGCTCGTCTCGCTCTACCGGGCCGGGCGGCTGCGGCTCGACCCGCTGATCCAGCGGTGCGGACTGGACGACGTGAACGCCGCCTTCGACCGCATGCGCCGCGGCGAGGCGGTGCGATCGGTCATCGTCTACTGACGATGCGCGCCGGCGCGCGCCTCGCGAAGCGCGCTGGCGTAGCCGAGCACGAACCCGGCGACGAGCACCGGCGGCACGACCAGCACGAGCTCGCGCGGGAGCTGCGGGCCGATCGTGACGCCCGCGAGCGCCACCGTGAAGGCGGCCGCGTGCCAGGTCGTGAGGTGACGGATCATCACTGCCAGTTATCGGCAGAAATTCTCCGCGGAGAAGGGTGATTCAGCCGCGCGCGAGGGCGTCGGCGCCATCGGCCGCCGGCGCCGGCGCCGCGGCGACCGTCCGCTGGAGCCACGTGCCGGCGATGAGCGACGTGACGACCGCGAGCATCACGAAGGTCGTGTAGAGGCGAGCGTCGATGATCCCGGCGCTGAACGTCGTGGACGCGAGCACGATCCCCGGGCCGCCCCGGGCGTTCATCGCGACCGCCAGGTTGAGCGCGCTCTGTCCCGTCTCGCCCGCCAGCCGCGCGCCGGCGTAGACGCTGCCGGCCTTGGCGAGACAGGCGAATGCCAGGAACGCGAGGAAGAACGGGATGTCGAAGTTGTCGACCAGATTGAGCTGGAGTCCGACGATGGCGAAGTAGACGGGGATGAAGAAGCCGAGCGAGAAGTGGCCGATCTCCTCGCGAGCCACCTCGGCCCGGTCGCCGGAGGCGGTGACCACGACGATCCCGGCAACGAATGCGCCGAACAGCGGCACGATGCTCAGGAGCAGGCAGGCCCCGCTCATGGCGATCATGACGAGCAGCTGGAACGCGACGTGGCTGCGGCGCTTCACGAAGTTGAACTTCGAGCGCAGGGCCAGGGCATACATGCGCGGGCCGAGAGTCAGCCCGGCCACGAGAAACGCCACCGTGGCAACCGTGTGATACGCCTCGTTGGCCGTCGAGCCGGGATCCCAGCCAAGCTGCCCGGCGAGCCCGAATTGGGCGCTGCCCGTGCCGGCGACGATGCCGACCGCAACGGCGAGGACGACGTAGACGACGACATCCTCGATCACTGCAACCGACAGCACGATCCGGGCAAACCTGGTCTTGAGAAGGCCCAGGTCGAGCATGATCCGTGAGATCACGGGGATGCTCGTGACCGCAATCGCGAGCGCGAAGACCAGCAGGAGGGCGGTGCGGTCGTGCGCCTTGCCCTCGAAGCGGCTGAAGTCGATCGCGGCGAACGCGACCACGCCCATGGCGAAGGGGATGACGAGCCCCATCGCGGCGATCGAGCCGACCACCTTCGTCGAGTGACGGCTGATCAGGCCGCGCACCTGCGTCCCGGCCGTGAACATCAGGAGGAGGAGGCCGAGCTGGTAGGCCGCTCCGAGCACCGACGGCACCGCGCCCGTGGACGGGAAGAGCCAGTCGTAGCCGGACTGCCACACCCGCTCGAGCAGGGTCGGGCCGAGCAGGATGCCGCCGATGATCTCGCCGATCACGGGGGGCTGCCGGAACCGCGCGAACAGGTAGCCACATGTATGCGCGCTGATGAGCAGCACCACGAGCGCAGCCAGGACGTGGGCGGTGTCGCGATCGGTGTAAGACATGAAGGCCAGTATGCGGGCCGTCTCGCCCGCCCGCAAGGCGCTACACGGGGACCTGCTGGAGCGGGCGGCCCCGCATCCCGGCCGGCACCTCCATGCCGAGCGCGGTCAGGAGGGTCGGCGCGATGTCGAAGAGGTGGGCGTCGCCGGGGATCGAGTCCGGCATGCCCGGCCCGAGCATGATCGCGATCCCGTACTTGGCGTGGTTGGCGTCATCAGGGCCGGTGTCGTTCTCGCGCACCTGGATGCGGCCGTCGCCGACTGAGCCGATCGAGCGCCAGCGCAGGTCGCCGAAGTAGCAGATCAGGTCGGGCGCAACGCCGTTCACCTCGCGGTACAGGTCGCCGGGCCGGAAGACGCGCGTCCCGATCGGGTTTCCGTCCTCGTCGCCGAGCGCCTCGAGCTTCGCGATCAGCTCGTCCCGCAGCGGCTCGTAGTCGTCCGGGTCGATCGTCCCCTCGGGCTCGCGGCCCCTCACGTTCAGGAAGATGCGCGAGTAGTAGCCGCCGTCGGCCCAGACGCGGGTGCGCGGCCAGTCGACCTGGAGCTTGCCGAACGGCGTCGGCTGCGAGGGCGGGTCGACCAGGCTCAGGTAGCCCTGCTGGATCAGCCACTCGTTCACCTGGATACCGCCGTGCATGGCCTGGGCGCCGTGGTCGGAGACGACCAGGAGCGCCGTCGTGTCGTCGAGGCCCTCGATCAGGTCGCCCACCTCGCGGTCGAGGTAGCGGTAGTACTCGCGGAACCCCTCCTCGTACGGGTTGCCGGCCTCGTAGTCGGGGTGGTCGTGGTCGTAGAAGCGCCAGAACGCGTGGTGCAGACGGTCGGGGCCCATCTCGACCAGCATCAGGAAGTCCCACGGCCGGGTGTCGCGCAGGTGGCGGGCGAGGGCGAACCGGCGCCGCGTCATCTCGTTGATGTCGCGCAGGATGCGGTCCTTCTCGTCGGTGCGGTAGTCGGGGACGTCGACCATGTAGTCGCCGACCACCCGCCGCACTTCGTCCTTCAGATCCTCCGGATAGGTGAACTTGGAGTCCGTGCTCGGTGTGAGGAAGCAGCTCACCATCTCGCCGTTCACCGGACGCGGCGGGAACGTCTGCGGCACGCCCAACGCCACGACGTGCTTGCCCTCGCGCGAGAGCATGTCCCACAGCCGGTCGACCTTCACCTTGTCGGACGTGGCGAACGTCAGCCCGTCGTAGGAGTGGTCCTTGCGGTTGCGGAACCCGTAGAAGCCGAGCGTGCCGGGGTCGCGCGAGGACATCATGCACGACCAGGCGGGGACGGTGATCGGCGGGTCGCACGACTCGAGCCTCCCCCACGCGCCCCGCTCCATGAGGTCCCGCAGCACGGGCAGCTCGTCGCGCATGTCGTCGAAGACGATCTCCGGCGGCACGCAGTCCAGGCCCACGACCATGAGCTTCTCGGCGGTCGGCATCGGCGGGCATGCTATCGACGGGCGGGCACCCGGCCCGTCGATAGAATCGCCGCCATGCGGGTGCTCGTCCTCGGCCTCGACGGGGCCGACCGCGATCTGGTCGACCGTCTGCTGGCCGAGGGGAAGCTGCCCACGCTCGGCCGGCTCGTCCGCGACGGCGCGTACGGGCCGCTGCGCTCGACGATCCCGGCGGTGATGCCGACGGCCTGGTCGTCGTTCCTGACCGGGCTCAACCCGGCCGGGCACGGCATCTTCAACTTCTCGTCCAACCCGAACCGCGGCCGCTCGCGGGTCGAGAGCGCCGCCAGCCGGTCGGGCGCGCCGCTGTGGCGGCTGCTGGGCGCGGGCGGCGTCCGCTCCGCGTTCGTGACCGTGCCGTTCACGTACCCGGCCGAGCCCATCGACGGCGTCGTCGTCTCGGGCTACGGCGGCCCGGAGCAACCGCAGATCCTGCCCCAGGCCGCGGCCCGTGTGATGGACGAGCGCGTGCCGGGCCTCGTCACCGCCCACCACCCGATGAAGGAGCGCTGGTGGGAGGACTTCGGCCGCTACGCCGCCACGCTCATCCGGCACGTCGACGAGGTGGGGGCCGCCTGCCGGATATGCTTCGAGCTCGAGCCCGACCTGGGCGTGCTGGCGGTCGACTTCATGAGCACCGACTTCGCCGGGCACCTCGGCTACGCCCGGCTCGACCCGTCCCACCCCGCCTACGACCCGGCCGAGTCAGGCGACGAGCTGGTGCAGGTCTACCAGGCGGTCGACCGTGTCTGCGGCGAGCTGATCGATGCCGCCCGCGAGCGCTACGGCGAGGAGCCGACCGCGATCGTGATGTCCGACCACGGCATGAAGCCGATCTACTGGACGTTCCACGCCAACGAGTGGCTGCGCCGGAAGGGGCACCTGCGCTACCGGCGCCGGTCGCTCCAGCGGTTCGTGCGCGGCCGGCTGCGCAAGCTCGCGCTCGCCGACGGGCGGCTGGCACGGACGACCACGTGGTACGGGCGGCTGGCCGACCTCGTGCCGCTCCTGCCCCGCACGCCGGCGGACCGCGCCTTCTCCGACGTCGACTTCGGCCGGACGCGCGCCTACTGCTTCGCGACCGGCGGCCAGATCTACCTCGGCGAGGCGACGGGCGCGCGCACCGACGCGGACTTCGCAGAGGAGCTGGCCCGGGACTTCGCCACGATCCCCCACCCCGAGACCGGCGAGCCGCTCTTCGAGGTGCTGCGCAAGCGCGACATCTACCGCGGCGCCCACCTCGAGCGGGCGCCGGAGCTCGTCCTGATCCCGCGCGACGAGCGCGTCCACGTCGAGTCGTCGCGGCGCGACTGGCCCGACGTCTTCATGCACCATGACACGCTCGATCCGGAGCACTTCTACGGCTACTCCGGCCACCACGGCGTGACCGGCATCATCGCGGCCGCGGGGCCGGGGATCAGGCCCGGCACGCTGCCGGAGGGCAGCGAGATCGCCCAGCTCGCAGCCACCGTCCTTCGCCTCCACGGCCTCGCGAGCGAGGGCCTGGAGCCCCCGATCGAGGCGCTGCTGGCGCCGGCCGACGAGGCGGTCAGCGTGGCCGCGGACTCGTCGCAGAGCGACGCCGACGTCTACTCCTCGGAGGAGGAGGCGGGCATCCTCGAGCGGCTGCGCGACCTCGGCTACGAGTAACGCGCAACAACGGGGTCTGACCCCGTTGTTGCGTTGAGCGGCGGCTGAATTGGTTCTGGCACCGTTTTTCAGGAGCGGAGGGCGCCGACCAGCTGGTGGATCGCCGGCATCGGGTCGCGCAGTGAGAGGACGGGCTCGGTGAACGGCGGGCGGAGCGGCGCGAGGGTGCGCCGCAGGCCGAGATGCTCGCGGCGGCTCTCGCGCACGTGGCGGACGAGCGCCACCCAGCGGCGGCGGCCGGCAGCCCGTGTCGTTCGGGCGACGACCGGCTCGCCGACCGCGTCCCGGTAGGCCATCTGGACGAGGTCGACGCCGCAGGCGGCGGCGAGCGAGTGCCATTGCCACAGGCGCGCGTTCACCTCCATGAGGCGCAGGCTGCCGTCGCGCGGGTCGCGCTTGTACTCGATCTGGGAGATCCCATGGAAGCCGAGCTCGTGGAGCAGGCGGCGGGCACCGTCCACCGCCTCGTCGTCCCACTCGGCGATGCCGACCCGGCAGGTGCCGACGCCGGTCGGCGCCTGGAGCAGCTTGCGGCCGCAGAAGATGCCCGGCACGGAGCCGTCCGAAGAGGCGTAGCTCCCCACCGTCCACAGCGTGTCGTCGCCGCCGGGGATCCGCTCCTGGAGCATCGGGGCGAACTCGGCGCCGAGCCGATACGCGGCGACGAGCTCGTCCGGGGTGTTCGCGACGACGAGCGGGAACCCGTGCCGGCGCTTGAACCCGGCCCCCAGGGACGGCTTCATCACCGCCGGGTAGCGGAGCATCGCGGCGGCCTGCACGGCCGCGCTCTCATCTGCCGGGTGAAACGTGGCCGGAACCTGCACGCCTGCCCGCGCGGCGGCCTCGTACTGGAACCGCTTGGCCTGGATCGGCTCGATCAGCTCGCGCGGCCCGAACGGGAGCCGGAGCGCCACCGGCGCGCACCGGTTCACGGCGACCAGGTAGTCGTCGTGCGTCGGGAACGCGACCGCGCCGTGCGGCAGGGCGGCGCAGACCTCCTCGACGAGAGCGGCGAACTCCTCGGCGCGCTCGGCCGGGTGCGGGCAGACGACGGGGACCGCCAGCCGGGAGCGCAGGCCGAGCGCCTGGCGGCGATGGTCGAGCGCGATCACGGGAATGCCGATCGCCGCCAGCGAGCGGATGGCCGAGAGCCCGTTCACGTAGGCGCACTCGAGCACGAGCGCCGCCGGCCGCGGCGCCCTGGCCGCCTCCTCGAGCCGGCGCCGCACGGTGACGGGGAGAGGGCTCACAGCCGCCGTTCTTACACGATCCACGTACACTTTGCGCCGTGTCAGGCCTTTGCAAGAAGACGGATGTGCTCGTCGTCGGTGCGGGCGGCGCGGGCCTCTCGGCCGCCTGGTCGGCGCGCCGGTCCGGGGCCGACGTCCTGCACGTCACGAAGGGCTCCAAGGCCTCCTGCAACACCGCCAAGGCGCAGGGCGGGATCCAGGCCGCCATGGGGGACGACGATTCGCCGGCCCAGCATGCCGCCGACATCGTCGCGTCCTCGCACGACACCGCCGACCCGGCCCTGGCGGGCGTGCTCGCCGACGAGGCGCCGGGCGCGATCGCCTGGCTCGAGGAGCTGGGCGTCGCGTTCTCCCGCGAGGGCGAGGGCTACCGGCTCGCCCGCTGCGGCGGAGCGTCCCGCAAGCGGCTGCTCCAGGTCGGCGACCGTACCGGCCACGCCATCGCGACGGCCCTGCGACGGGCGCTCGACGCGGACGGCGCGCACATCCACGACCATACGGCCCTCGTCGGGCTCGAGCGCAGGAACGGCCACTTCCGGGCAGAGCTCGACCACGGCGGCGAGCGCGTCCAGGTCGAGGCGGGGACGGTGGTCCTCGCGGCCGGAGGGCGCTGCTACGCCGAGGCCCGCCGGGCCGGGATCCTGACCACCAACCAGCCCGGCGCGACCGGCGAGGCGACGGAGCTGGCCCGGGCGCTGGGGGCCGAGGTGCGCGACTTCGACGCTCTCCAGCACCACCCCAACGGCGGCGTGTGGCCGCCGCCGCTCCAGGGCTACTCGATCCCCGAGACGACCCGCGCCTACGGGGCGCTGCTGCTCAACAACGCCGGCGAGCGCTTCGTCGACGAGCTGGCCCCGCGCGACACCGTCGCCGCCGCGATCGTGCGCGAGTGCGACGAGGGCCGCGGCCTGGAGACGCCCGACGGGCGCCCGGCCGTCCGGCTCGACACGACCCGCATCGACCCGGACATCGCCGCCGAGGTCATCCCGTACATGCTGCGCCGCTACCGGGCGGCGGGCTGCGACCCGCTGGCCGACCCGATCCTGACCTACCCCGTCCTCCACTACCAGAACGGCGGCCTCGTCATCGACTCCGCCGGCCAGACGACCGTTCCAGGGGTCTTCGCCGCCGGCGAGATCACCGGCGGCGTCCACGGCCGCAACCGGATGATGGGGAACTCGCTCCTCGACTGCGCGGTCTACGGCCGCCGCGCCGGCCGGGCCGCTGCCGCCGCGGCGGGCTGAGGACGGGCGCCGTGGGCACCGCCACCGAGCGGACGCTCCGCCAGGCCGTCGAGGACGCCGCGGCCGAGCTCTACGTGTGGTCGCTGAAGGACATCCCGAGCGACCTCCGGGACGCCCTCGGCGCAGCGCTCGAGCGCGAGACCCACAAGGTCGGCCGCCGGATCCTCGAGACGATCCACACCAACGTCGCGGTCGCCGACGAGGGCAACCGGCTCGTGTGCCAGGACACGGGCATCGCCGTCTACTACGCCCGCGTCGGCGAGCGGTTCCCGCTGCATCCGGCCCGTATCGAGGAGGCCCTGCGCGAGGGGACGCGGCGGGCCACGCTCGACCATCCCCTGCGCTCGAACACCGTCCACACGCTCACCCGGAAACCGACGGGCGACAACACCGGCCATCGCATCCCGCACGTGCACTGGGAGTTCGTCCCCGACTGGGACGGGCTCGACATCAAGTGCGTGCCCAAGGGCTCGGGCTCCGAGAACATGAGCTTCCTGAAGATGCTCGTGCCGGCCGACGGCGTGAAGGCCGTCAAGCGGTTCGTGCTCGACTCGATCGTCGGCGCCGGTGGGAAGCCGTGCCCGCCCGGGATCGTCGGCGTCGGCATCGGCGGCTCGGCCGACCTGGCGATGCACCTCGCGAAGGAGGCCATCGCCCGCCCCGTCGGGACGCACAACCCCGACCCCGACGTGGCCCGGCTCGAGCGGGAGCTCTGCGACCTCCTGAACGAGACCGGCGTCGGACCGATGGGGCTCGGCGGCGACACGACCGTGCTCTCGGTGCACGTCGAGCAGGCCCACACGCACATCACCCTGAACCCCGTGGCCGTGAACTACCAGTGCTGGGCCGCCCGCCGGGCGACCGCGCACGTGTCCGCCGGCGGCGAGGTTGCGATGGACCGGGACGCCTGAGATGGCCCACCACGAGCTCACCTTCCCCACGGACGAGGCCGCCGTGCGCGCGCTCGAGGCCGGCGACACTGTCACTATCCAGGGCCACATCATCGGCATCCGCGACGCCACCCAGATCCGGATCTTCGACCAGGGCCGGGAGCCGCCGATGTCGCTCGAGGGCGGGGCGCTGCTGCACACCGCGCCCAACGTGCGCAAGCTCGCGGACGGCCGCTACGAGCCGCTCTCGATCGGGACGACGACCAGCGCCCGCATGAGCCGCTTCACGGAGCCGCTCATCCGCGACCACGGCGCGCGCGCCATCATGGGCAAGGGCGGCCTCCTGCCCGAGGCGCTCGGGCCGCTCCAGGAGCACGGCGGCGTGTACCTGGCGATCGTCGGCGGCGCGGCGGCCCTCCAGACCACCCAGATCGTCGAGATCGAGCAGGTCGAATGGGAGGACCTGATGCCGGAGTGCCTGTGGCGGTTCCGGGTCTGTGACTTCGGCCCGCTGATCGTCGCGATGGACGCGCACGGCCGGAGCCTGTACGAGGACGTCCAGGCCGAGGCCCGCCGCCGCATCGACGAGACCCTTTCGGCAAAGATCTGACCATGGAAGAGTTCCTCGGCCTCCCCAGCAGGCCCCCGAAGCCGCGCGAGCGCGGATGGACCCACGTCATCGACAAGGGCCTCACCCTGCCGGAGGTGAGCGGCATCCTCGACCTCGCCGGCGCCTACATCGACATCGTGAAGCTCGGCTGGGGCACGTCCTACGTCACCCCCAACCTGGCCGAGAAGCTGCGCCTCTACCGCGACGCGGGCATCCCGATCGTCTGCGGCGGGACGCTGCTCGAGGCCGCCGTCGCCCGGGGCCGCCTGGACGAGTTCCGGCGCTGGACGTCCCAGCACGGCTTCACCCACATCGAGGTCTCCGACGGCACCATCGATCTCGAGCGCGGCCGCAAGGTCGAGCTGATCGAGTCCCTCGCGGCGGACTTCATCGTCCTCTCGGAGGTCGGCACCAAGGACTCGGAGCGGATCTACGCCCCGTACCAGTGGGTGGCGTGGATCAAGGAGGAGCTCGAGGCCGGCGCGTTCAAGGTCATCACCGAGGCTCGCGAGTCGGGGACGTCGGGGATCTTCCGCCAGACGGGCGAGGTGCGCTCGGGCCTGATCGACGAGATCGTGCACGAGGTGCCGATCGGGAAGCTGCTCTTCGAGGCGCCGCAGAAGGAGCAGCAGGCCTGGTTCATCAAGCAGTTCGGGGCCGACGTGAACCTCGGCAACATCGCCCCGGCAGAGGTGATCCCGCTCGAGACGCTCAGGCTCGGCCTGCGCTCCGACACGATGCTCGACCTCCTGCTCCGCGACCTGCCGCACGTGTGACGGCGGGCGCGATCGCCGTCGATGCGCCGGCGGCCGTCGCCCCCAAGGCGACCTACGCGCTCGAGGAGCTGGCCCGGCTCGCAGGATCCACGGCGGCGGTGGCGTACCCCTCGTCGGAGCTCCCGGCCTCCGAGGCGGCCTGGCGGCTCTTCTCCGGCGGGGACGCGCCGGCGCCACGGGCCGGTGAGGAGGGCCTCGTGGACTTCGGCGACGGCGCCGCCGACCTCGTGATGAGCGCGTTCTGGCACCTCTCGCGCTGGGAGGAGCGGGCCGGATCGGCGCGGGACGAGCGCGGCCGCTTCCCGGCGTCCGCGGCGCTGTTCGATCCCGAGCAGGCGGCGGCCGACCGGCTGGTGGCGCGGTTTCGCGAGATCGCCGGCGCCGCGCCGGCGGGCCCGTTCACGGTCGCCCTCTCCCACGACATCGACACGCCGTGGCGCTGGAGCGGCGTCCGCGCGGTCGCCGGCGCCGCGGCGCGGGCCAAGGCGGCCCTCCTCGGCCGGCACCGGCGAGACCTGGCCCGCGAGCTGCGCGGCCTGGCGGGGCTCCCGCGCCACCGGGCCCGCGGCACCGACCCCAACTGGTGCTTCGACCGGATCGCCGAGATCGAGCGCGCGCACGCCGGCCGGTCGACGTACTTCGTCCTGGCGGGCCACCATCACCCCGCCGACGGCGCCGCCCCGGGCGTCTACGACCGGGTGCGGCCGGCGGTCGTGACGCAGATCCTGGCCCAGGGCGACGAGCTCGCCCTGCATCCGAGCTACACGGCCTCTGAGCGGCCGACGCTCATCGCCGAGGAGCGCGAGCGCCTGGAGTCGCTGGCGGGCGCGCCGGTCCGCGGCGTCCGCTTCCACTATCTGCGCCACGACGCGCACGCCACGCTGCCGGAGCTCGACCGGCTCGGCTTCGCCTACGACTCCAGCCACGGGTACGCCGACCGTCCCGGGATGCGGGCCGGGCTCTCGTTCCCCTACCGGCCGTACGACGTGGCCGCCGACCGTCCGCTGGACATGCTCGAGCTGCCCCTCGTCGTGATGGACGCCACGCTCGCGGAGGATCGCTACCTGGGGCTCTCGACCGACGGAGGGCTGGAGCGCTCGGTGGCAGTCCTCGAGCGTGCCGCGTGCGCGGGCGGCACGGTCTCGATCCTGTGGCACAACGACCGCTTCGACCCCGCCTACGGACGCGGATGGGACCGGGTCTACGACCGCCTGCTGGCGTGGGTGCGAGAGCGCGGCGGACGGCTGTGCACGGCCGCCGATGCGGTCGGCGCCGAGCGCTAGCTAGCTACGCGGCGTCGGTGAAGCGCACCCGGCGGCGGCCGCCGCGGGCCACCACGGTCTCGAGCGCCTCCACCGCGGCCGGCATGAACTGGGTGCCGGTGCACCGGCGCAGCTCGGCCAGGGCGCCCTCGACCGACATCGCCGTGCGGTAGACGCGATCCTCCGTCATGGCGTGGTAGGCGTCGCAGACGGCGATCACACAGGCGCCGCGCGGGATGTCCGAGCCCGCGAGCCCGTCGGGATAGCCCAGCCCGTCCCAGCGCTCGTGCGAGGAGCGCACCAGCGAGACGACCTCGTCCATCCCCGGGATGCCCGAGATGATGTCGGCGCCGATCACCGTGTGGCGCTTCATCACCGTGAACTCCGCGTCGGTCAGCGGCCCGGGCTTGTTCAGGATGGCCTCGGGGATCCCGATCTTGCCGACGTCGTGCAGGAGCGCCCCCATCCGCACCGCCTTCAGGTCGCGGCCGGACAGGCCGAGCTCATCGCCGACGAGGACGGCGAACTCCGCGATCGTCTGGGCATGGCCGCCGGTGTAGGCGTCCTTCGCCTCGAGCGCGGCCGCCAGCGCGGCCACGGTGGCGACATGCTGCTCCTCGAGCGCATCGGCCATCTGGGCGGCGCCGAGGACGATGCCGGCCTGGTCGGCCAGGAGCCGGCAGAACTGACGCTCCTCGGCGGTGAAGGCCCGCCGGCGCGTGTCGAGCAGCTCGATCAGACCGCGGGCGTGCGTCCCCATGACGAGCGGCGCGAGCAGGGTGGCCTGGAACCCGATCTCCTCGAGGAAGGCGTGCTCGGCAGGGTCGCCGCCATCGCCGATCGTCGTCGACACCTCGACCAGCTCCGTGACGACGCGCCTGGTGGTCGGGTAGTCGTCGAGCGGGTAGTCCTCAGCGGCGACGCTCAGCTTCGCCGGCGGGATGACGTGCGCCGCCCAGTCGGTCACCAACTGCGTCTTCGGATCGAAGCTCGAGATCAGGCACGCCGACGCGTCGAAGAGCAGTGTCAGCTCGCGGGCGAAGATCGCCATTGCGTCGCTGGCATCTGCGGCGGACCGCAGGGCACCGGTCGCCTTGATGACGGCGATCAGATCCGAAAAACGGCGTTCAGCAGGGACTCTCCCGGCACGCATGGGTACCCGAGATATCGGCGTCCGCGCCCGAAACTTGACGAAAATGCGCTAGCAGGCGGCGCGGTCAGCGGGCGCGCCCGTGGGCCCGCCGGCGGCGCCTGCGTGTGGGCGGCGGCGGGGCCGGCGGCGGTGTGCCGTCGCCCGCGTCCGCGGCGACCGGGACCGGCGCCCGCGCGGCCGCCGGCTGCGCGGCCGGCTCCGCGCCGCCCGACCTGGCGAGATCGGCACGCCGCTTCTGGAATCCGGGCTCGCGCTCCATCAGGATCGCGAGGATCGGAGCCGCGATGAAGATCGACGAGTAGGCGCCCGACGTGATGCCGACGATCAGGGCGAACGCGAAGTCCTTGAGCGAGCCCGAGCCGAAGGCGAAGAGCAGGACGACCGGGATCAGCGTCACGAGCGAGGTGTTCAGGGACCGGGTGATGGTCTCGGCAAGCGACTCGTTCACGATCTTGCTCGCGGTCATGCGGCGCAGGATGGGGACGTTCTCGCGCACGCGGTCGAACACGATCACGGTGTCGTACATCGAGTAGCCGAGCACCGTCAGGACCGCGGCCACGGTGTCGGCCGTGACGGTCCTCCCGGAGATCGCGTAGACACCGACGGTAAGCAGGATGTCGTGCCCGAGGGCGATCATCACCGGGAGCGCGTACTTCCACTCGAACCGGAACGAGACGTAGAGGAAGATCGCGACCAGCGAGAAGAGGATCGCCAGGTAGGCCGAGTTCAGCACCGACTGACCGAACGAGGAGCTGACGCTCCGGCTGTCCACGCTCGTCAGCTGCCCGAAGCGCGAGGAGAGCTCGGTCTGGAGCTTGTTCGACTCGCCCGTGTTCAGGAAGTGCGACTCGATCTCGAACCGGGTGAAGCTGTTGCCCTGCGCCGAGCCGGTCGCCGTCAGGCCCTTGACCACCGGATCGGAGACACCGGCGGCGGTGGCCGCGCCGCGCACCTGTGCCACGGTCGCCGGCTTGGCGGTCGAGAAGTCGAGCTTCGAGCCGCCGGTGAAGTCGATGCCCTCGTTCAGCCCCGTCGCCGCGAGCGCGATCGCCCCGATCACGAGGACCACGCCGGAGATGGCGAACCACAGCTTCGCCTTGCCGATCAGGTCGTACTTCTTCCACCGGTCACCCGTGCCGATGGCACCGAGCACACGCGGGGAGGCCATGAAGCGCAGGCCGCTCAGGAGGCCGAGCATGGCCCGGGTCGCGACGACCGCGGTGAAGATCGACGTCAGGACGCCGATCAGGAGCATCAGCGCGAATCCCTTCACCGAGGACGTCGCCGCCGCGTAGAGGATGCCGGCGGTGATCAGCGTGACGACGTTGGCGTCGATGATCGTGTGGAAGCCGCGCCGGTAGCCCGTCGAGATCGCGGCCCGGATCGACCTGCCCGCGCGCACCTCCTCCTTGATGCGCTCGAAGATGACGATGTTGGCGTCGGCCGCGACGCCGATCGTGAGGATCGTGCCGGCGATGCCCGGGAGCGTCATCGTCACCGGGAGGGCCGCCACGATGCCGGCCAGGAAGAGGCCGTAGACGACCAGCGCCAGGTCGGCGATCAGGCCCAGGAAGCCGTAGAAGACGATCAGGAAGACCATCACGAACGCCAGGCCGGCCGCGCCCGCGATCAGCCCGTCGCGCAGCGAGTCCTCGCCCAGCGTCGCGGAGACCAGCTGCTGCGAGAGCGGCGTGAACTTCACCGGCAGCGTGCCCGAGGTGATCTCGAGCGCGATCCGCTTGGCCTCGCTGGAACTGACGCCGGTGATCTCGCTCCCGCCGCTCAGCGTGGCGTCGATCCCGTTCGGGAACTGCTGGAAGCTGACCGACGGGGCCGCAACGAGCTTGTTGTCGACGACGATCGCGTTCAGGAGGTCGCGGCCCGCGACCGAGCCCTCCTGCGCGATCTGCGCGGTGATGTCGGTGAAGTCCTGGTCGCCGCCGTTCTTGTACGAGAGCGACACGATCGGGTTGCCCGAGGGGTCGACGTCAGCCTTGGCGCTCGAGATCTCATCGCCAGTAACGATCTTCGAGTCCTCGGTCGGCGTCCGGAAGAGGTACCAGACGGTGCCGCCGGTCCGGACGTCGGGACACGCGTCCGTACAGCTCACCGCCTGCGTGCCCGCGGGGACGGGCAGCCACAGGGTGTCCGGCGGCTGCTGCTTCAGGTGGATGTCGTCCAGCACCTGCTTCTGCTGCGGCTCGATCCGCGAGGTGATGCCGTTGGCGCGGGCGAGGTTGTGCGGCTTCGCCGTGGAGAAGAGCGCCCAGCCGGCCGGCTTCGGGCCGGCGGGGATCTGCCCCTTCGCGGCGTGCAGCATGTCGTAGAGCGACGTGCGCGGCTGGGCGATGTCGGAGCCCGCCGAGGAGCGCGAGACGGGCGTCAGGGCGTCGTAGAAGTCGAAGCTCTGGAGCTGCCCGGCGACGAGAAGGTTGGCGACCGCGTTCGGGTTCTTGACGCCCGGGATCGAGATGTCGATCGTGCTGTCGGCCTGCGTCGTTCTGATCTCGGGCTGGAGGGTGCCCTGCGGATCGATGCGGCGGCGCATGACGTCGGCGGCCGAGTTCAGCGTGTCGGCCGAGATCGTCTGGCCGCTCGTCGGCCGGGCCTTCAGCACCACCTCGAGCCCGCCCCGCAGATCGAGCCCGAGCGTGAAGCCCTTCACGACCACGGCGGCGCCCGCCGCTATGGCAAGCGCCACCACGAGGCCCATGATCGACAGGTTGCGCCGCGACTCGCTCACGGGGCGGAAAGTCTAGATGATCGGTTGTCGCCCACCGTGGCGTCCCGGGCGGCGATTCGCAGCCGCAGCGCCCCCACAGGACGTCAGATCGCAACCGGTGCGCGTCCGGGCCCGCGTGGGGCGGCGGCCGATCATCTGGTCGATCGGTATCTGTCGAAGGTTCCGGCGCGGATCGCCTCGCGCGCGCCGCGGACGAGGTCGAAGAGCACGTGCAGGTTGTGCAGGGTGAGGAGGCGCAGCCCGACGATCTCCTCCTGGGTCACGAGATGGCGGATGTAGGCGCGCGAGTAGGTGGTGCAGGCCGGGCAGGTGCAGCCCTCCTGGAGCGGCCTCTCGTCCTCGGCGTGGGCGGCGTTTCGCAGGTTGAGGCGACCGCCGTCGACGAGCGCCGAGCCGGTGCGCCCGAGCCGGGTCGGAAGCACGCAGTCGAACATGTCCACGCCCGCGGCGATCGCCTCGATGACGCCCTCGGGGTCGCCGATCCCCATGAAGTAGCGCGGGCGCCGGGCCGGCAGCATCTGCGCGGTGGCGCGGGTCGTCTCGAACATCGCCTCCCTCGTCTCCCCCACCGTCAGCCCGCCGATGGCGTGGCCGTCGAAGCCGAGCGAGACGATGTGGGCGGCGCTCCGCTCGCGCAGGGCCAGGTCGACGCCGCCCTGGCAGATGCCGAACACGAGCTGCCCGGGGCCCGGCTCGCTCGCCCGGCAGCGCTCCGCCCAGATCGACGTGCGGCGGACGGCATCCTCCAGCTTCCCGCGCTCGACGCCGGCCGGCGGGCACTCGTCGAAGGCCATGGCGATGTCGGAGCCCAGGTTGCGCTGGATCTCCATCGCCAGCTCGGGGGTGAAGCGGTGCCGGGAGCCGTCGTAGACGGACCGGAACTCCACGCCGTCGTCATCGATCGTGGCGGTGTCGCGCAGGGAGAACACCTGGTAGCCGCCGGAGTCGGTGAGGATGGCGCCGTCCCAGCCCATGAAGCGGTGCAGGCCGCCCAGGCGCGCGATCCGGTCGGCGCCGGGGCGGAAATGGAGGTGGTAGGCGTTCCCGAGCACGATCTGCGCGCCCAGGTCGAGAAGCTCGCCGGGCAGCACCGCCTTCACCGACGCCTTGGTGCCGACCGGCATGAAGACCGGCGTCTCGACCGGGCCGTGGGCGGTATGGAGGACGCCGGCGCGGGCGGCGCCGTCGGTCGCCTCGATGTCGAACCGGCCGGTCACAGGATGAGCATCGCGTCGCCGAAGGAGTAGAAGCGGTACCGCTCCTCGACGGCGGTGCGGTAGAGCCGGCGCACCTCGTCGACGCCGGCGAACGCCATCACCATGGCGAGGAGCGTCGAGCGCGGTAGGTGGAAGTTCGTCACCATGGCACCGGTGGCGGCGAAGGCGTAGCCCGGCGTGATGAAGAGCGAGGCCCGGCCCGAGAGCGGCGCGGCCGGGACGGCGCCCCAGACGGTCTCGAGCACGCGTACCGTCGTGGTGCCGACGGCGACGATCCGGCGCCCGGCCCCGCGGGCAGCGTCGATCGCCTGCGCGGTCGCCGCTCCCACCGCGTAGGCCTCCGTATGAAGCGGGTGGCCGGCCAGGTCGTCGGCGGTCACGGGCCGGAACGTGTCGAGCCCGACCGTGAGCGTCACCTCGACCACCTCGAACCGCCGCCGCAGCTCCTCCCACAGCTCGGCGGTGAAGTGCAGGCCGGCGGTGGGGGCCGCGGCCGACCCCGGCGCCCACGCGTAGACCGTCTGGTAGTCCTCGGGCCGCTCGAGCCGCCGGTGGATGTACGGCGGCACCGGCATCTCGCCGATCCGCTCGAGGAGCGCGTTACCAGGTAACACCCCCTCGATCGTGACGGTCACGTGACCCTCCTGCAGCACCTCGTCGATGCGGATCGGCGTGCCCGAGGCGTCGAGTGTCTCGCCGGCCCGCAGGCGGCGGGCGGGGCGGGCCAGGGCGTCCCAGCCGCCCTCGCCGTTCGGCTCCAGGAACAGCAATTCGACCGCTCCGCCGGTCGCGCGGCGGGCGTGGACGCGCGAGTGCAGGACGCGGGTGTCGTTCACCACCACGAGGTCGTCCGGGCCGAGCTCGTCCAGCAGATCCGTGAAGACCCTGTGCCGGATCTCGCGCGTGGAGCGGTCGTAGACCAGGAGCCGGGCGCTCGAGCGGGGCTCGGCCGGCTGCTGGGCGATCAGGTCGGCGGGGAGGTCGTAGTCGAGCTCGGCGGTGCGCACAGGCGGGAGTATCGCCCGCCGTCGAGCGCGCGCACCTGCCCCATGTCGATGTGGTAGGTCGTGCTGCCGACGCGCAGGACGGCGGGGCCGAGCAGGCGCCAGACCCGCCGGTGCTCGACGGCGCGCATGCGGATGTGGCCGCCTCGCCACGACCCGTTCACGTGGAAGTCGATGTTGGCCGAGCCGGTGCCGTCGGCGTTCTCGATCACCGACCCCTCCACCGTGAAGCCCGAGCCCGTGATGACGCCCAGGATCCGCCGCGCCGGCCCGTTCACGCGCAGACAGGTCGCCGCGAGCCGGAACGCGGGCCCCTTCGAGGCCGTCTCGATCGCGGTCAGGCCCGCCGCCGAGGCGGCTGCCAGGAGCACGGCCGCGCCGAGGACGAGCGGGATCCACGGTCGTGCCCTGCGCAGCATGCGCGGGATTCAACCACCGCCGGGTCAGAAGAGGCGCGGGTCGCGGTCCGGCGCCGGGAGGCCTAGGTGGGCGTAGCCCGCCGGCGTCACGACCCGCCCGCGCGGGGTGCGCTGAAGCAGCCCGAGCTGGAGGAGGTACGGCTCGTAGACGTCCTCGATCGTGTCGGGCTCCTCGCCGATCGCCACGGCGAGTGTCGAGAGCCCCACCGGACCGCCCGAGAAGCGGGCGGCGATGGCCTCGAGGATGGCCCGGTCGATCCGCTCCAGGCCGGCGCCGTCGACCTCGAACAGGCCGAGCGCCTCCATCGCCACGGCGTGGGTGATGTCGCCCGAGTGGCGAACCTGGGCGAAGTCGCGGACGCGGCGCAGGATGCGGTTCGCCACCCGGGGCGTGCCGCGCGAGCGGCGCGCGATCTCGGTGCAGCCGCGGTCGTCGACGTGGACGGCGAGCAGCCGGGCCGAGCGGTGCACGATGTGCTCGATCTCGTCGGGGGCGTAGTAGTCGAGCCGGTGCGTGATCCCGAACCGGTCGCGAAGCGGCGTCGTGAGCAGGCCGGTGCGGGTGGTGGCGCCGACGAGCGTGAACGGCTTCAGCTCGAGCCGCAGCGAGTGCGCGCCCGGCCCCTGCCCGATCACGATGTCGATGCAGCCGTCCTCCATCGCCGGGTAGAGCAGCTCCTCGATCGCCCGGTTCAGGCGGTGGATCTCGTCGATGAAGAGGACGTCCTGCGGCTCGAGCGCCGTCAGGATCGCCGCCATGTCGGCCTTGCGGTCGACGGCCGGGCCCGACATGACGCGCATGGTCGAGCCCATCTCGGCCGCGATGATGCCGGCCAGCGACGTCTTTCCCAGGCCCGGGGGCCCCGCCAGGAGGACGTGCTCGCAGGGCTCGCCGCGCCGCCGGGCGGCCTCGAGGAAGATGCCGAGCTGCTCCTTGACCTGCGCCTGCCCCACGAACTCGGCCAGCGTGCGCGGGCGCAGCGAGCGGTCGAACTCCTCCTCGCCCGGCGCGACCAGGGCGTCGGGCAGCCGCGCCTCGGGCGCCGCGCTCATGCCGCTCCGGTCAGGGAGGAGGACAGCGCGAGTCGGACGCGCTCCTCGATCGGGGCGTCCTCGTCGACCTCGCGCAGGGCAGCCTCGGCCTCGGCCACCGACATCCCGAGCCCGACGAGCGCGTCGCGCGCCGCCGCGTGGTCGTCGCCGCCCGCGCCGTCGACCGAGACCGCGGCTGCCTCGACCGCGCCCACCTTGTCCTTGAGGTCGACCACCACCCGCTCGGCGGTGCGCCGGCCGATGCCCGGGATGGACGTGAAGAGGGCGTGGTCGGCCGTCGCCACGGCGCGGCGGATCTGGTCCGGCGCGAACCCCGAGACGATCGCGAGCGCAGCCTTCGGGCCGACGCCGGAGACGCCGAGCAGGAGCTCGAAGAGCGAGCGCTCGGCCGTGGACGCGAAGCCGTAGAGCTGGAGCGTGTCCTCGCGCACGTGCAGGTGCGTCTGGATCGTGATCTCGCCGCCGTCGGCGTCGCCCGCCCGCCGCACGGCGGAGACGGTGGCGGCCACGAGGTAGCCGACGCCGCCCACGTCGAGCACGATCGCGCCGGGCCGGGTCGAGGCGACGCGGCCCCGCAGCGAGGCGATCATCGCGCCACCGCCAGCCGGGCCGAGGACCGCGACCGGGTGGCGTGACAGACGGCCACCGCGAGCGCATCGGCCGCGTGGTCGCTGGCGGGCGGCGCGTCAAGCCCCAGGATCGCGCCCACCATCCTCGTCATCTGGCCCTTGTCGGCGCGTCCGAACCCGCATACCGCCTTCTTCACCTCGGCCGGCGGATACCCTGCCGCGACAAGCCCAGCGGCGCCGAGCGCCGCGAGGACGGCCCCGCGGGCCTGCCCGACCGAGAGGATCGTCCGCGGGTTGGCGCCGACGAACAGATCCTCCAACGCGGCCGCGCCGGGTGCGTGGCGGGAGATGAGCTCGGTCGTCCGCTCGTGCAGCGCCGCGAGCCGCGCAGCGGCCGGCACGTCCGCCGCCGTCGTCACGACGCCGTGGTCGAGCGCGCGCATCCGGCTGCCGTCGACCGCGATCACGCCGAAGCCCGTCTCGGCCATGCCGGGGTCGATGCCGAGCACGATCATGCGGCCAGTCTAGCCGTGGCGGCGGACGCCGGTCGAACGGGTGTTCGGGGGGAAATCCCACCCGTTGACCGCCCCGTGAGGGCCCGGCACACGCGACGTGACGAGTACGTGCTCCTGGCGGCGCTCGTCGAGGCGGCGCTCGTGAAGCTCGTCGTCGGCGCGCTGACCGGCTTCACGATCTCCCTGCCGCGCGCCCTCGCCGCGGGGCTCGTCGCGGGCGCCGCCGGCCTCGCGCCGCCGCTCTCGCTCGGCATTGTCGCCCTCCACGGGATCTAGCCCGCGACGGCTTCGAGCACGGCGTCCGGGATGTCGAAGTTCGCGTAGACGTCCTGGACGTCGTCGAGATCCTCGAGGCCGTCGATCAGCCTGAGCAGCTTGCGCGCCCCGTCCTCCTC
>JAICKX010000146.1 GCA_025927685.1 Thermoleophilia bacterium
CCTCACGACCCCGTCTTCCTCTAGACGGGGACAGATCCCGGATCAAGAGCGTCACGCTGGAGTAACAGCGTTGAGCCATTCTGAAACAGGTGGACCAGGTCCCGGTGTTTCATCCGTGAAACAGATGGACCAGGTCCCGGTGTTTCACGTCGGCCCGGCTGCCCGCTTCGCCCTCGGAGCTGCGATCCGAGCTCTCGTCCGCCGTTTCGCCGGGCCGATCGCGCAGCGAGGCGATCGTCCTCTGGATTAGCGTCGAATCAGCTGTTGCAGGGAGCTACGCGCTGCATCGAGCGATGAGCGGCGGCCGCCGAGGCGGGGTCTGACCCCACATGCGAACCGGCAGCCGGTTCAGCACCTGCGCACCGTCGGGCGTGACGGCGATCATCTGCTCGTGCACGACGCCTGCGCGGCCGGGGAGAAGCACGCCCGGCTCAATGCACAGCACCATGCCCTCGCGCAGCGCGCGGGCCGGATCGCGATCGCCGTACGGCGGCTCGTGCTGCCCGGTGCCGGCGCCGTGCGGCATGAACTCACCCCACCACGCCTCCCCCAGCCCGGCCTCGGCGACCGCGCCGCGGGCCGCCTCGCGCAGCTCCGCAACCGTCGCGCCCGGGCGGGCTGCGTCGATCGCCGCCTCCACCGCCGCCGCGACCGCCTCGAGCGCCCGCTCGAGCTCCGGCGGCGGCTCGCCGACCGCGACCGTCCGGCACATGTCGCCGTGGTAGCCGTGCACGCGGGCGCCGCAGTCGAGCACCACCGCCTCGCCCGGCCGCATCGGCCGGTCGCCCGGCAGGAAGGTGCCGAGCGCCGTCCGCGGCCCGGCCCCGGCGACCGTCGTGAAGCTGAGCTCGGCGCCGGCCCGGCGGATGGCGTGCTCGGCCGCCGCGGCCACCTCCACCTCGCGCGCCCCGTCCCCTACGGCCTCGAGGCCGGCGGCCATCCCGAGGTCGGAGATCCGCGCCGCCTCGGCGAGCAGCGCCAGCTCGGCCGGGCTCTTCACCATCCGAAGCTCCGTCGTGATCGCGGACGCGTCGGTCACCGGCGCCACCGCGCGGAGCGCCTCCATCAGGGCAGCTGGTACGACCCGCGCTCCCGTCAGCCCCACCGCGCGCCGCCCGCGCAGGCGCTCCGCGGCCGCCGCACCCAGGTCGGCCGCAAGCGCAACCTCGTCGCAGACGGCCTGCTCCCTGGCCCGGTCGACGTCGGCGGCCGAGTCGGTGATGAGCACGACCGGCCGATCCGCGAGGACGAGGAGCAGCGCCTGCTCCTCCTCGATGCAGAACCAGTCGGCCAGGTAGCGCAGGTCGCCGGGCGCGTAGTCGACGTGGGCGCCGTAGCAGGCGAGTGCGTCGAGCCCGGCCTCGGCCATCCGCTCGCGTACGCGCGCCATCCGCTCGCCGAACTCCTGGCGTGCGATCACTGCACGCGGGCGGCGTCGATGTCGCGGCGCAGCTCCTTGATCTCGTCGCGGAGCTTGGCCGCGTACTCGAACCGCAGCTCCTCCGCGGCCGCGAACATCTCCTCCTCGAGCTCGACGACGAGCTTCTCGATCTCGTCGGGCGTCATGCCCTCGTCGCTTCGGCCCCGGCGCCGTCGCCCGGGGACGTGCGGCTGCGACTCGAGCGACAGGAACTCGGCGATGTCGGACACGCCCTTTCGGATCGACTCCGGCGTGATGCCGTGCTCCTCGTTGTAGGCCATCTGGATCTCGCGCCGGCGGGTGGTCTCGTCCATCGCCACCCGGATCGCCTCGGTGATCTTGTCGGCGTACATGATCACGCGGCCGTTGACGTTCCGGGCCGCCCGCCCGATCGTCTGGATGAGCGCCGTCTGCCCTCGCAGGAAGCCCTCCTTGTCGGCGTCGAGGATCGCGACCAGCGACACCTCGGGCAGGTCGAGGCCCTCCCGCAGGAGGTTGACTCCGACGAGGACGTCAAAGTCACCCAGGCGCAGCTCGCGGATGACCTTGATGCGCTCGAGCGTGTCGACCTCGGAGTGCAGGTAGCGCGTGCGGATCCCCGACTCGAGCAGGTAGTCGGTCAGGTCCTCGGCCATCTTCTTGGTGAGGGTGGTGACGAGGACGCGCTCGCCGGCCTCGGCCCGGGCCTTGATCTCGGCGATCAGGTCGTCGATCTGGTGGCGGGTCGGGCGCACCTCGACCTCGGGGTCGACGAGCCCGGTCGGGCGGATGATCTGCTCGGCGACGTGCGTGGAGTGGCGCAGCTCGAACGGGGCCGGCGTGGCCGACACGAACATGACCTGCCGGGCCCGCTCCAGGAACTCGTCGAAGCGGAGCGGCCGGTTGTCGAGCGCCGACGGCAGCCGGAACCCGTACTCGACGAGGGTCTGCTTGCGCGACCGGTCGCCCTCGTACATGCCGCCGATCTGCGGAACGGTCTGGTGCGACTCGTCGATGACGATCAGGTAGTCGTCGGGGAAGTAGTCGAGCAGCGTGTGCGGCGGCGTCCCGGGCGCGCGCCCGTCGAGGTGGCGCGAGTAGTTCTCGATGCCGTTGCAGAAGCCCATCTCGCGCAGCATCTCCATGTCGTACTCGGTGCGCGAGCGCAGCCGGTGGGCCTCGAGCATCTTGCCCTCGGCCTCCAGCTGGGGCAGCCGCTCCCGCAGCTCCGCCTCGATCGACCTGACGGCGGCCTCGAGCGCGCTTCGCTCCATCGCGTAGTGCGTGGCGGGATAGACCGCGAGGTGGTCGAGCCGGGCGTGGATCTCGCCCGTCAGCGGGTCGAAGTGCGTGATCGACTCCACCTCGTCGCCGAACAGGCTGATCCGGTAGGCGGATTCCGTGTCGGCCGGCTGCACCTCGATCACGTCGCCGCGCACGCGGAAGCGGCCGCGGCCCATGATGGTGTCGTTCCGCTGGTAGTGGATGTCCACCAGCTTGGTCAGGATCGCCTCGCGCGGCTTTTCGTCGCCGACCGAGACGAAGCAGACCATGTCGGAGTAGCTCTCCGGCGAGCCGATGCCGTAGATGCACGAGACGGAGGCGACGATCACGACGTCGCGACGGGCGAAGAGCGCCGCGGTGGCCGCGTGCCGGAGGCGGTCGATGTCGTCGTTGATCGACGAGTCCTTCTCGATGTAGGTGTCGGACGACGGCAGGTACGCCTCGGGCTGGTAGTAGTCGTAGTAGCTCACGAAGTACTCGACCGCGTTCGCCGGGAAGTACTCGCGGAACTCGTTGCAGAGCTGGGCGGCGAGCGTCTTGTTGTGGGCGATCACGAGCGTCGGCTTCTGTACCTGCTCGATGACCCGCGCCATCGTGTGGGTCTTGCCGGTGCCCGTGGCGCCGAGCAGCGTCTGGTACTGGTCGCCGCGCGAGATCGTCTCGGCCAGCTCCCGGATGGCCCGCGGCTGGTCGCCCGTGGGCTGGTAGGCGGCGGAAACGTGCAGGTCGGGCATCGAGGCTTGAGTCTAGCCGAACGTGTGTACGATGCCTCGGTGTCGCGCCCGATCGTCCTGCCGGACCCGCCGCTCTCGGACGGCCGGGTGACGCTCCGCGCCTGGCGGCCCGCGGACGTGCCCCGGATCGTCGCGATGTGCCGCGAGCCGGACGTCATCCGGTTCACGAGCGTGCCGGTGCCGTACGACGCCGACGACGCCCGTCTGTGGCTCGACCTGCACCCCGCCCGGCTCGCCGCCGGGGACGGCGCGGCGTTCGCGATCACCGAGGGCGGCGACGAGCTCCCGGTCGGCTCCATCGGCGTACGCGTGCTCCACGACCAGGGCGTCGCGGAGACCGGCTACCACGTCGTCGAGGCCCGCCGCGGCCGCGGACTCGCCACGGCCGCGCTGCGCCTGATCGGCGGCTGGACATTCGCCGAGCTGCCCGTCGCCCGGCTCCAGCTCACGACCCACCTCGACAATCCCGCCTCGCAGCGCGTGGCCGAGAAGGCCGGCTTCACCCGCGAGGGCGTCCTGCGGTCGTGGACCGACCAGCGCGGCGAGCGCGTCGACCTCGTCATGTGGTCGCTGCTTCCCGGCGACCTGGGCGCATAGGATCCCGCCGTGGCGGACCGGTGTATCGTCGCCCGGTGCCCGTCCTCGAACGGCAGGCGACGGTGAAGGCCACGGCGGCCGCCGTCTTCGATTTCCTGCACGCGCCGGAGCAGCGGCCGGTCTGGGACACGTCCGTCGACCTGTGCCGGCTGGAGGGCGAAGGCGTCGCTCCCGGCAGCCGGCTGCACCTGCGCGGGCGCCGCAAGGCGCCATCCTGGGTCGGCGAGTACGTCGAGGTCGTCCGCCCGACGCGGTCCGTGCTGCGGCTCGTCGAGGGCGTCGGGATGCCGTTCTCGGACTACCGCCAGACGATCCAGATCGCGCCTGCGAAGGGCGGAGCGACGGTGACCCTGCGCGTCGAGTACCGCGCGCGCGGCGTGCTCGCGCTCCTCGACCGGTTCACCGTGCGCGGCCGCCTCGACCGTGCGCTCCGCGACTCGGCGCGCGGCATCGAGATGCGGTTCGCGTAGCGGCGGTCAGCCGCACCTCCGGACCTAGCAGGAGTCGCCCGGGTACCGGTCGTTGGTCGTGACATCGTGGATCCTGATGTCTCCGCAACCGACCAACGGCAACTCCGACCACTTGGAGCAGGCCAGCGTGAATGTCTGGTGTCGAATCCAGATGTCGCCGTTCTTCCAGCAGTAGGTGACGACAGCGGCGAAACCGCCCTTCGAGTCAGATCGGACGCCGGTCAATCTGACCGTGTCGATCTTGCTGTAGCTCGCGATGAACTGCGAGCGGGTTCCGCTCGGGTGATCGAGCGCCTCGTAGGCCTTCGACGGCTCATCTCCGGTCGCAGTGTCGAACCATGCATGGAGGTAGGCGCCGGCGGTGGGCCGATCCACCTCGTCTGGAGCCAGGTTCTGGATCACCGGATACATGCCCACCAGCGCGCTGAGGAGCCCGACGAATGACAGCACCCAATGATCTTTCAGCTTGTCCATCGCGCCCAAGCGAAGGATGGCCGTGTCCGAAGGGCGATCCTACCAAAATGTAACTCCTGCTACAAGGTTGTCCCGGGACCGCCACCCATCAACTCGAATCCAGCTGGTCGCCGTACGCCTTGCGGTAGAGCGATTCCAGCCGGTGGACATCCGTCACGTAGTCGCGCGTGGCCGGAAACCGGACGCGCACCGGCTGCCCGGGCGGCGTCTGCGCAATCCAGTCGTCGACGTTGGCCTGGCCGGCGTTGTAGGCGGCCAGTGCGAGGTCGCCGGCGTCAGGGCGGGCGGCGTACTTCTGGCGCAGGTGGGCGAGGTACCAGCTCCCGTAGCGCAGGTTGAGGTCGGCGTCGTAGAGGTCATGGCGGGGGTCGAACTTCGTCCCGCCCGTGTGGGCGGCGATCCCGCGGGCGGTCGAGGGCAGAAGCTGCATGAGGCCGATCGCGCCGGCGCTCGACCGGGAGTTGGCACGGAAGTGCGACTCCTCGTAGACGACCGCCGCGATCAGCGCCGGATCCAGGTGGTACTTGTGCCCGTAGCCGACGATGCTGTCGCGGTAGTAGAGCGGGTAGCGCAGCCGCACCCACCACCCCGGCTGGGCGTGGTCGACCCAGGCGAAGCCGGCCCCGCCGATCGCCGCGAGCGCGACCAGCGCGATCAGCGCCCGCCTCATCCGCGGCCGAGCCTCTCGACGAGCCGGGCGACGAACGCGTCGAGGTCCTCGAGCGATCCCGAGTTCTCGTAGACGACATCCGCCCGAGCCGCCTTCTCGGCCTCCGGGAGCTGGTGGCTCATCCGCTCGGACGCCCCGGGGCGACGGCCCTCGCGCACGTCCTCCGGCGCGGTGATCGCGACGATGGTGTGGTACCGGTCCTCGACGCCCGCCTCGAAGAGCGTCGGCGCCTCGTGGACGAGAAGCGGCGTCCCCATGCGCTCATGTTCGGCCCGCCAGCGGACGAACTCCTCCGAGACCAGCGGCAGGACCAGGCCCTCGAGCCAGCGGAGCTCGGTTGCATCCGCAAAGACGATCCGGCCGAGCGATCGCCGGTCGACCGTCCCGTCGTCCGCGAGGACACGGCGGCCGAACCGGCGCACGACCGCGTCGCGCACCTCGGGCCGCGCGTACAGGCCGCGCACGATGTCGTCGCTCGAGAGGACCGCCGCCCCGTGGCGCTCGAACGCCCGCAGCGCCTCGGACTTGCCGGCGCCGATGCCGCCGGTCAGCCCGACGACCGTGCTACTTGGCCTGCTCGCCCTCGCCCTCCGCCGCGTCGGCCTCGGCAGCCGCCTCGGGCTCGGGATCGGGGTCAGGCTCTGCCTCCGCGTCCGCAGCGGCCTCGGGGTCGGCTTCCGGCTTGGCGGCCTCGCCGGCCTCGGAATCCGCCGCGGCTTCGGGCTCCACCGCAGCCTCGGCCTCGGGCTCGGGCCCACTCTCAACCTCAACCTCAGCCTCAGCCTCGTCGGCGGCCTCGGGCTCGGCCTCGGCCGGCGTGTCGGCGAAGACCTCCTCCGAGAGCCCCAGGTCGGGCACCTCGGGCTCCGCAGCCGGGCCGGGGGTGCCCATCTCGACGCGTTTCACGGGCTCGTCCGGCTCGACCCGCCGAAGCGACAGCGAGAGCCGCCGCCGCTCGGGATCGATCTCCACGATCTTCACGTTCACGTCCTGGCCCTGCTGCACGACCTCGCGCGGGTTCTCGACGTGGTGCTCGGCGAGCTCAGAGATGTGGATCAGGCCCTCGACGCCCGAGACGATCTCGGCGAACGCGCCGAACGTGACCACCTTGGTGATGCGGCCGGCGACGACGTCACCCTGGCGGCACTCGTCCATCAGCCGCTGCCACGGGTCGGTCTGCGTCTGCTTCAGGCCGAGCGAGATCCGCTGGCGGTCGCGGTCGACGTCGAGCACCTTCACGCGTACGCGCTGGCCGATCTCGAGCACCTCGGACGGATGGTTCACGTGGCTCCACGACAGCTCGGAGATGTGGATCAGGCCGTCGATGCCGTCGAGGTCGACGAACGCCCCGAAGTCGACGATGTTCGAGATCTGGCCCTCGACCTCCACGCCGGGGCTGAGCCGGTCGAGGATCTGCTGGCGGGCCTCCTTGCGCTCCTCCTCGAGCACGGCGCGGCGCGAGAGGACGACGTTGTTGCG
>JAICKX010000085.1 GCA_025927685.1 Thermoleophilia bacterium
AGACGCCGATCCGGCTCGACCCGGCGGTCGTGCGCGCCCGGGCCGGACTGCTCCTTGCGACGGGGGGCGGGGCGGCCACCGTCGGCTTGATCCTGATCGCCCCCGGCGCCGGCCCTGAGCTCTCGGGATCGCTCGTCACCGGTGCGGGCGTGGCAGCGGCCGTGACCGCCGTGGCGGTGATCCGCGCGGTGGCGCGGCGGGCGTAACATCCGCCCCGTGCCGCACCTCCTCGTCTTCGGCGCCCGCAACCTGGGCCGGGTCGTCGCCGAGCACCTGATCGCCCAGGGCTGGGACGCGACCGGCGTCTCGCGCACCGAGGAGACCGCGGCCGCCTTCCCCGGCACCGGGATCGTCGCGGACGCCACCTCGGCCGCGAGCATGGCATCGGTCGTCGAGCGGGCCAAGCCGTTCGACCTGGCGGTGAACGCGGTCTCGCCCAAGGGCCGCTTCGGCGGCGGCGACCTCGTCACGACCGACGACGACGCGATGGCGCCCTACCTCGAGCAGGTGCTGCCGGCGTCGTTCGCGTTCTTCCGGATCTGCGGCGCCGCCCTGATCGAGCGCGGCGCCGGGACGATCATCCAGGTCACGGGCGGCTCGTCACGGCGGGCCCTTCCCGGGCGGGCGCCGTGGGGGGCCGGGGCCGCCGGCCAGCGGGCGCTCTCGCAGGCGGCGGCCAACGAGCTGAAGCCGCACGGCGTCCACGCGGCGCTCCTCATCTGCGACGGCTCCTTCGGCGGGCCCGGCGACGACGCCGGCGGCGAGCGGATCGACACCCTCGAGCTGGCGAAGGCGGTGCAGTTCCTGCACGAGCAGGGCCGAAGCGCATGGACGCACGAGCTCGTCGTCACGCCGGTCGGCGACCGCTGGACTCCCTAGACGCGACTCCCTCGCTGCGCAGCGCCGCGACCGTCTCGTCCCAGAGCGCGTCGTCGGCGTCGGGCTCGCCGTCGCCGCGGCGGGCGGCGCAGGCGGCAATCAGCTCGGCGAGCGCGTCGACGGCCGCCAGGTCGCCGGTCGCGCAGATCTCGCGCAGGCCGGCGGCGTACAGGTAGTCGCCGGTGAGGACGGCCAGGTCGCGGTCGTCCTGGTCGAAGAGGCGGGACGTGCCGTGGTGGAGCAGGTAGCCCTCGTAGATGGTCTCGACGCCGAGCAGGTGGCGCTCCGGGCAGCGGCCGGAGAAGCGCAGGCCGGCGCGCGGCTCGGGCAGGAGCGCCGATGCCCAGAGCGGGCTCGCGCCGGCGGCCCGCTCGGCCACGGTCGCGAGCACGCTCACCCGGCGAACTCCGCCGCGGCGGCGGCCGTCAGCTCGAGCTGGTCGCCGGTGTGGGCGAGCGACGGCATCGCGGCCTCGAACTGGGACGGCGCAAGCGCGACGCCGCGTTCGAGCATGTGCGCGTGGAACGCCGCGAAGCGGCTCGTGTCCGCCGCCGAGGCGTCGGCGTAGCTCCGCACCGGCCCGGGATGGTGGAAGGCCGTCAGCATGGCCCCCACCCGGTTCACCGTGACGCCGGGCCCGCCCAGCGCTGCCTCGAGCGCGGCGCCCGTCCGTTCGAGCCGCTCGTACGCCCCCGGCTCGCGGAGCAGCCGCAGCGTCGCCAGGCCCGCGGCCATTGCGAGCGGATTCCCGGACAGGGTGCCGGCCTGGTAGACGTCGCCGTCGGGGGCGAGCAGGGCCATGATGTCGGAGCGGCCGCCGAACGCCGCCGCCGGCAGCCCGCCGCCCACGATCTTGCCCAGGCACGTCAGGTCGGGGCGGAACGCGAACCGCTCCTGGCCGCCGCCGTAGGCGACCCGGAACCCGGTGATGACCTCGTCGGCGATGAGGAGGGCGCCCGTGCCGTTGCAGACGGTGCGCAGGCCCTCGAGGAAGCCCGGCGCGGGGGCGACGACGCCCATGTTGCCGGCGACGGGCTCGACGATGATCGCCGCCAGCTGGTCGCCGTGGTGCTCGGCCAGGGCGCGGACGGCCTCGAGGTCGTTGTACTCGGCCACGAGCGTGTCCGCCGCGACGGCGTCGGGCACGCCGGGGCTCGACGGGATCCCGAGGGTGGCGAGCCCGGATCCGGCCCGCGCGAGCAGGGCGTCGGCGTGGCCGTGGTAGCCGCCGGCGAACTTGACGATGCGGTCGCGGCCCGTGAAGGCGCGCGCCAGCCGGATGGCGCTCATCGCCGCCTCGGTACCCGACGACACGAACCGCACCTGCTCGACCGACGGCACCGCGGCGACAACCTCCCGGGCCAGCTCGAGCTCGATCTCGGTCGGCGCGCCGAACGACGTCCCCCGCCCGGCCGCCTCGCGCACCGCCTCGACGACCGCCGGATGAGCGTGGCCGGCGATCAGCGGCCCCCAGGACAGCACCCAGTCGACGTAGCGGTTGCCGTCCGCATCCCAGACCCAGCCGCCCTCGCCGCGGGCGAGGAAGAGCGGGTGGTCGCGGCCGACCGAGCGCATCGCCCGCACCGGGCTCGACACGCCTCCCGGGATCAGCCTCCTTGCCTGCTCGAAGAGCGCGGCCGAGCGCTCCTCTGTCCGCGGCCCTACGACAGCCATCGCGCTGCGCGGGCCGCGTGGTAGGTGATGACCATGTCGGCACCTGCCCTGCGGATCGCCGTCAGCGCCTCGAGCACCGCCGCCCGCTCGTCCATGAGCCCCTGCGCGGCCGCCGCCGCGATCATCGCGTACTCCCCGCTCACCTGATAGGCGGCGAGCGGCACCCGCGTCTGGTCGCGCAGGCTCCGCAGCACGTCGAGGTACGGCAGCGCCGGCTTCACCATCACCATATCGGCGCCCTCCTCGATGTCGAGCAGCGCCTCGCGGACGGCCTCGCGGCCGTTGGCGGGATCCATCTGGTAGCCGCGCCGGTCGCCCATGCTGGGCGCGGAGTGGGCCGCGTCGCGGAACGGGCCGTAGAAGGCCGATGCGAACTTCGCGCTGTACGCCAGGATCGACGTCCGCTCGAAGCCCTCGCCGTCCAGCGCCGCGCGGATCGCGGCCACGCGGCCGTCCATCATGTCCGACGGAGCGACCACGTCCGCGCCGGCCCGGGCGTGCGAGAGCGCGGTGTCGGCCAGCACCTCGAGCGTGACGTCGTTTGCCACGTCGCCGTCCTGGATGATCCCGCAGTGGCCGTGCGAGGTGTACTGGCACAGGCACACGTCGGTCATCACGACCAGCTCGGGCACGTGGGCGCGCAGGGCCCGCACCGCCATCTGGACGATGCCCTCGTCGTCGAACGCCTCGCTCGCGGCCTCGTCCTTGCGCGCCGGAAGCCCGAACACGATCACGGCCGGCACGCCGGCGGCGTGCGCCGCGGCGGCCCGTTCGACGAGCGCGTCCACCGACAGGTGGTACTGACCGGGCATGGACGGGATCTCCTCCTCGCCCGAGCCGTGCCGGACGAAGTACGGCTGGATCAGGTCGGCGGCCGCGACGCGCGTCTCGCGGACGAGGTCGCGCACCCCGGCCGTGCGACGCAGACGGCGCATGCGGGTGACCGGGAACGCCATGCGATCAGTGTACCGCCGGCCTTGTCCGCGCCACGGCAAAGGTGTAGTCTTTGCCAAGAGTGGACGGGCAGCGGAGCGATTTTGACCAACGCGAGGGGGCGCCGGTCGTGGACGAGCAGGCCGTGCACGACGACGAGTACTCGAACGAAGCCCTGCGCAAGCTGGGCGCGCGCGTCCGCCATCTGCGCCGCAAGAAGGGATTGACGCAGCGGGAGCTCTCGTTCGACGGGTGCTCCTACAGCTACCTGGCCCGCATCGAGGCCGGCGACCGCCGTCCCAGCCCGCGCGTCCTCATGGAGATCGCCCGCCGCCTGGGCGTGAGCGCCGAGGAGCTCTCCGGCGAGACCTCGACCGAGCAGCGGTCGCGGTCGCTGGAGCTGCTCGACGCCTCGATGATGATCCGCCGCGGCGACCTCGCCGACGCCGAGGAGCTCCTGCGCGGCGTGCTGCGCGAGGCCGAGGTGAACGGCGACACCCAGCGCATGAGCGAGGCGTACGAGGGCCTCGGCGCCGTCGCCGACGAGCGCGGCGACCACGCCGCCGCCATCGGCCTCCTCGAGCACGCCCGGGACGCCGGCGCGGCGCCCGACCCGGCCGAGCGCGTCGAGCTCTTCGGCCGCCTCTTCCAGCTCTATCGCGGCTCGGGCGACGTCGCCCGGGCGCTCGCGCTCCTCCAGGAGTGCCTCGCCCAGCTACGCCGGACGCCGGTCGTCGACCCCACGAAGGTCGTGCGCTACGCCGTCTGGCTCTCGCGCGCCTACACCGAGGCGGGCGACCCGGCCCGGGCCGCCGACGTCCTCGGCGCCGCGCTCGCCGACGGCGGGGACCAGGTCGACCTGCGGAGCCGCGCCACGGCCCAGTACGAGCTGTCGCGGCAGCTGGCGGCGGCCGGCGAGGTCGAGCACGCGCTCCGCTGTGCCGACCGGGCGGTGTCGCTCTACGAGCTCGACGAGGACAACCGCGCGCTCAGCGAGGCGCACCTGGCCTACGCGCAGCGGCTCCTCGATCTCGGAGACGCGGAGGCGGGCCGGCACCTGGCGGCCGCCCGCAACCTGCTCGGCGCCCATCCCAGCCCCACCGACCACGGCAGGATCCTCGTGGAGGACGCCCGCCAGGCCCTCCTCGTCGGCGACGCCTCCGCCGCAGCCCAGCGGGCCGCGCAGGCGGTGCGCGCGCTCGGCGAGGGCGATGGCGCCCATCTCGGCGACGCGCACCTGGTGCTGGCCCGCGTCCAGGACGAGCTGGGCGAGGTGGAGCGGGCGGACGCGGCCTACAGCGCCGCGATCGAGGCCATCCGCGGCCAGGAGAGCTCGGCGCGCGACCTGGCGCGGGCCTACCGCTGGTACGGCAAGTTCCTGAAGCGCATCGGCCGGGCCGAGGCGGCGCTCGAGGCGTTCGAGCTCGCCGCCGACCTGGCCCCATCCAACCAGGACGCACTCGCGCCCATCGAGGCGCGCGCCGACACGACCGCCTGAGCGGCCGCCCTGTCGCCAGGCAGGGCTACGCTCTGGAGGTGCTCGACCCCGACAGCGCGCCGCTCGACCCGCCCACTCCGGCCGACCGCGTCGCCAACGCGATGGTCCAGATCGGGCTGGAGCGCCTGGACGAGGCCGAGGAGGAACTGCGCGTCGCCCTGCGCGGCGCGGACGCGGCCGGCGACCCGGCGACGGCGGCGCGGGCGAAGGAGGAGCTCGGGTCGATCGCCGTGCGGCGCGGCAACACCGCCGCGGCGATCGACTGGCTGGAGCGATCGCTCGGGACGGGCGCCCGGCCCGACCCGGCCGAGCGGATCGAGCTCTACCGGAACCTGGCCCAGGCCTATTCCGAGAGCGGCCGCAGCGGCCCGGCGATCGCGCTCCTGGAGGAGTGCAAGGCCCAGGTGGAGGCGCGCCCCGACGCCGACCCGGCGACCGTCGTCCTCTACTCCATCTACCTCTCCCATGCCTACGGCGACGCCGGCGACTACGGCCGGGCCGCAGCGGCGCTGGCGGATGCGCTACGGCGGGACGTCGAGGAGATCGACCGGCGCGTGCGGGCGTTCGCCTACCACGCCCTGGCGCGGCTCTACTGCACGACGGGGCACACGACCCAGGCGCTCGTCTATGCCGACAAGCAGGTGGCGCTGACCGAGGCCAGCGGCAGCGACTGGTACGCGGCGGGCGCCCACCTGGTGCGGGCGCACATCCTGCTCGACGACGCGCAGACCGAGGCGGCCCGCGAGGCGCTGGCGACGTCCCGGCGCTTCTACGGCGAGCGGATGAGCGGGCTCGACGAGGGCTGGGTCGTGGTCGAGGAGGCTCGGCTCGCGCTCCAGAGCGGCGATCCCGAGGGGGCCGTCGACCGCGCCAGGCAGGCGATCGAGCTCCTCGGCACACAGTCGGCGCCGGGCGAGCTGGGCGACGCCTACCTGGTGCTCGCGCGCGGCTACGACGAGCTGGGACGCGCCGACCGGGCCGAGTCGGCCTATGCCGCGGCGATCGACGCCCTGCGGAAGCAGAACGGCTGGCACTGCGAGCTGGGCCGCGCCTACCGCTGGTACGGCAAGTTCCTGCGCCGGGCGGGGAGGGCGGAGGCGGCGATGGAGGCGTTCGAGCGCGCCGCCGACCTCGCCCCCTCCAACCTCGCCGTCCTCGAGCTCCCCGACCTTTAACGCTCCGGCGCAACATCGGGGTCAGACCCCAATGTTGCGGGCTCGCCCTCGGGCGGCGGCGGAGGGTCGTTGATGGCGATCGGCACGTTCAGGGAGATCGCGCCGCCCGGCCAGCGCTCGAGCCCGATCCGCTCGCCCAGGAACGTGCCGATCTCGCGCCCGACCGCCACGAGCGGCATCGCGATCAGGACGCCCGCCAGGCCGTAGAGCTCGCCGGCGGCGAGCAGGGCGAAGATGACGACGAGCGGATGCACCTTGACGGCGCTTCCCATCAGCTTCGGGATGACGACGTGGCCCTCGATCTGGTGGATGAAGAGGAAGAGGAGCCCGACCGCGATCAGGGCCGTGGCCGACTCGGTCGCGGCGACGGCGGCCGGCGCGAGCGCCCCCAGCCAGGGGCCGACGTACGGGATGATCTCGACCGCCGCCGCCCAGGCGCCGAACCCGAGCGCGTACGTCGAGCCGCCTGGGAAGACGCCGGTGATGCCCAGGATCCAGAGGCCGATGCCGGCGGTCGCGCCGATGACGAGCGACACCAGCGTCTGGCCGCGCACGTAGGCCAGGAGCGCCCGCTCGATGCGCGTCAGGAGGTCCTCGTCGAGCTCGCCGCCGCGGAACACGCGCCGCAGGAACCGCGAGAGCCGCGGCGCATCGAGCAGCATGTACACCGAGATGACGATCACCAGCACCAGGTTGAAGAGGCTCTCGAACAGCGTGATGACGAGCGTCCGCGCCACCTCGACCGCCCGGCCGGAGTAGCGCTGGAGGTGGGCGACGTCGATCGAGTTCAGGAGCCGCTCGCCGGGCGTCTTCACGTCGACCTTGACCGGGCTCGACCGGTCGATCCAGCGCTGGAGGTCGGCCAGGCGCCGGTCGGCCGGGGTGACGCCCGCGCTGTTCTCCGTGAACTGGTCCTCGACCTGGTTTGCGACGTCCTGCACCTCGCGGGCGATGACCGTGCCCACGATCACGCTCATCCCGCTCACGACGAACGCGAAGAACAGGTAGACGAGGAGCACCGCAACCCCGCGCGGGATGCGAAGGGCGCAGAACGCCCGCACGATGGGGTTCAGGAGGATTGCGATCAGGGCCGCCACGACGAACACGAAGACGGCGTGGTTGACCGCGGAGACCAGCAACCACACGCCCACGATCGCGAGCGGGAGGCCCACGAGCTGAACCCACCGCGGGACCAGGATCTTCCCGGGCGCGTCGGGCGGCATCGCGGCCATCCTACCAGCGCCCCCATGCTAGGCTGGCCCTCGTGATCGCTCCAGGAAGGCGGCCTCCACGCCGGCGGCCGCGCCGCCGGCCGCCACGGACGCGGGCCCGACGGATCGGGCTCGCGATCGGCCTCCTCGCAATGGTCGTGCTCGTTGCGACCGCTCTGCGAGGCGGGTCGGCGCCGCGCATCCAGGCCGCGGTCGCCGTGTCCCCGCCCAAGCACGCGCTGGCCCCGGACGGGCCGCCGCTGCCGACGCTCATGGCGAGCGGGCCGAACGGCCTCGAGCTCGACGTGCCGATCGCCCAGGCCCGGGTGACGGCGATCGTCTACCACGGTGTCGGCGACGCGCGCATCATCCCGCTCGCCCCGGTGGGCCACCAGAAGAACGCCGGCCTGCTCACGAAGGTCTCGAACCTCATCACCGGCGCCTCGAACGGCGCCGGCCCGGGGTACTACGTCGACGGCGCCGGCGGGGGGACCGAGACGGGCTCGGTCGACGTCGGGGCGGTGGCCGGGACGCGCATCTATTCGCCGGTCGACGGCACGGTCGTCGGCATCCGGCCGTACGTGCTCGACGGCTCGCCGCACGGGAGCGTGCTCCAGATCCAGCCCACCTCGACGCCCGCCGACATCGTGACGCTCACGAACCTCAGACCGGCGCCCGAGATCGCCGTCGGCGACCAGGTGATCGCGGCGCGGACGCGGCTCGGGACGGTGATCGACCTGAGCCGCGTGATCACCCAGGAGCTCGCGAAGTACACGTCAGACGCTGGCAACCACGTCCACCTCGAGGTGGGGCCGGCCCCCGCCGCTTCGCTCCTGCTCTAGGCCCGGCGGGTGCGGATCCTCTTCATCGCCGACGCCTTCGCGGCGGCCGGTCGCAGGATCATCGAGGAGCGCGTGCCGGCGGTGCGGCGCGAGCGCGGGATCGATTTCGTGATCGCGAACGCCGAGAACGTGGCCGACGGCGTCGGGATCACGAGCCGGATCGCGCGCAAGCTGTTCGCCGCCGGCGTCGACGTGATCACGCTCGGGAACCACGCCTACCGCCAGCGCGAGGTGTACCCGTACCTCGACGAGGAGGAGCGCATCCTGCGGCCCGCCAACTACCCCGACTCGGCGCCCGGGCACGGCACGTGCGTCGCCGAGGCCGCGGACGGGACGCGGGTGGCCGTCATCAATCTGATCGGGAGCCTCTTCCTCGACGCGGCGGTGAGCCCGTTCGCGGTGGCCGAGCGGATGGTCGACGCCGCGAGGGCCCAGGCGCCCGTCGTCGTCGTCGACTTCCACGCCGAGGCGACCAGCGAGAAGGTGGCGATGGGGCGGCTGCTGGCGGGGAAGGCGACGGCCGTCCTCGGCACCCACACCCACATCCAGACCAACGACGCGACCGTGCTCCCGGGCGGCACGGCCTACATCACGGACGCCGGCATGACCGGCCCGCACGACTCCGTGATCGGCGTGCGCACCGACCTCGTCCTGCGCCGCTTCGCGACCCAGCTTCCGATCCGCTTCGAGCCGGCCGAGGGCGATGTCAGGATCGAGGGCGCGATCTTCGAGTGCGACGGCGACGGACGGGCGACCGCGATGGAGTCGTTCAGGCTGCTGGACAATCGCTAGTACGGCGTCCGCCGCATCAAGGTCCGACGCCTCCCGTAACCACCGTGTTGACTCGCGCCTAGTGATAGGTCTCGGTCACAGTAATGTACTGCCCATGCGCATAACTGCACGGAGCGCGCTACCACTCGTTGGACGGCGCCCTTCACGACACGGCCCTGGCATCGCTGCGGTCACGGCCACGGCACGCAGCACCGGCCACATCGCGGTCGTACGCACTGATAGGCACGGCGATGCCGACGTCGTTCGCAGTTTCAGCAGCTACGAGGCCATGACCCGGCCGTCTGCCGCGAGCAGGAGATCATCGGGACGAGCGCACGATCGCTCAACGACGAACCAGCGCCACCGTCCGAAACTGGTCGAGAAAGACTGCCTATGGCAACCGTCGGTATCGCGCAGTCGACCGAAGGATGCTTGCCCTGCAAGGCGCAAACAACCGCGCTACGATGCTACCAAGGCGTCTGCGCCAGTCCTCGTGTCCACCCCAGAAGCTCCGGACTCGGTAGACACGCGCCAGACCGGAGTGAAAAGCGGCTCACGTGCTGATGCCGACGTGTTTGTGCTGGCCGGGCCGCCTCGGCGTAGCGGCGCTGGGTGGCTGCCGAAACTGGTCGCGCCGGGCCACACACGCTGGATGGCGCAAGCGCGAGCTCGTTGGCGTAGACAGCGTTAGGGCTCGACAGCTGAATGTGGTCCCGTGGGGCATATGTTCGTGGTCACGCCGCGCACCGTATATCGAAGCTCATGCAATCGCGTGTCACCTCAAAGTGATAAGCACACCGGCAGCCACTAGTACCACGCCTATCGCCGACTGGACGCGGTGCATAAGTACGACGTCCTCCCGTCGTCCCCGCGGAATTGGCCGCCCAACCGGCCCTGACAAGTCGAGAAGCGTATCGGGGAACGCCTTACTGCAGCCAGTCGACCCCCGGCGACGCCGCACGTACGCCGAGTCGGCGACGATCGCAGCTCCAAACGTCAAGAATGCCAAGCCGTGGGAACGCGTAAGCTCGTGGTTGCGAATTGCTGCACCGCCCGAGTAGACCGACAGCAGGAACGTCGCTACAGTTGCGCTGGCGAGAAGATAGCCTAGGTTCTCGCGGAACACGCGCAGCATCTGGTGCCTCCGTGCTAGTCGGACGCTTGCATTACTGACTGGAACAGGACGATTCCCAGCCCTGCGAAGACTCCAACTCCTACATCTACAACGAAGTAGGGAGAGCGGCCGTGCATATCAAAAAAATATGAGCCGCCCCCAAGGAAGAATCCCATTAGCACTCCGATCCACCAACGTCGGCGGAAGTAGCCGAATGCGCTCTTATGCGATGAGGGAGCAGACATGCTCAAAACTCCTTGTTCCAGCTTATGTCATCCGCCGATGGCCCGCGGAACCCGATACCGACAGTGGGAACGAAAGGCACCTTCCCGAACGCGGGGTGGTTCGGCTGTGTCGCACCCACGCAAACGCCGTCACAGCTCGATGCGGAGAGCGACGACCGATGGTCCCGGATCGACGCCACAGGCGAGACGCTTAGCGCGAGCCCGGGGGAACCCAAACCTCCCCCAACGTAGAGATGGCCGTTCGAAATCGCGAGTGCTGCACACGAGCCGACGCATGCCACCAATGACACTGTGCCGTGCTGGAAGGCCCCGCACTGCGGGGGACCACCGGGGCACGCCATGCCGCCGATCGCTGCAGTGAGGCCGGTGAGCGCGTCACCCGCCGGGATGTCGGGCTGGTCGAAACACGATGCGCCGCCGCGGCCGGCGATGAAACAGTAGGACCCGGCGCGCCAGCCCCGAGCGCCGATTGGGGGCGTGCGCGGCTTGAACCATCCGGGTGGAAGCGGCGGCTTTAACTGGACCGTCGGCGCGGCGGGGGCTGGCAGCGGCTTGAGCGTCGGCGATGTATTGCCGGTCTGGCAGACCGCACATGATGACGGGTCGCCGCCCTGGCTGGATACGATGCCGCTCGCGGACCCCTTCATGATGTCGTTATAGCATTTCGCCGTCGTGCAACCCGATGGATCAGCATAGTTCCCGGTCGGGTCGGTGTAGACGAGCGGTGAGTCGTTGGCGTAGGCGTACTGGTTGAGCGTGAGCGGATTCGTCGGAGTGCCGAAGATGACGTCGCGCTCGGTGAAGCGGCCCATCGTGGGGTCGTAGAGGCGGGTGCCCATGTCGGTGAGGCCGGTGGTCGGGTCGGTGGGCTGGCTTTGGTAGCCAAGCAGGCTCTGTTGGGCGTCTGTGCCGATGGCGGCGTCCACGGTTCCCCAGGGGTCGTAGCTGATCGTGCCGGTGGGGGTGCCGGTGGTGTCGGTGATGACGGAGAGGTCGCCGTGGGGATTCTGTTCGTAGGTGCGGATGGTCGTGCCCTGCTGTTGGGCCATCGGGCTTTCCTGGCGGTAGGCGAGCAGGATCGGGGCGTCTGTGCCGGTGGTGGCCGAGGCGATCGACTGGTCCAGCCCGATGTAGGCATACGCCGTCGCCGACCCTGAGGATGGGGTGCGGCTCATGGTGCGGTCGAGAGCGTCGTACGCATACGAGACGCTCGTCGCGCCGACGGTGGCGGAGGTGGTGCGGCCCCACGCGTCGTAGGAGTACGAGCGGTCGGAGCCGACCGCGGTCAGCTGGTCGGCGGCGTCCCAGGTGTAGCTGGTCGATCCGACCGCTAGGACGCGATCGGCGCCGTCGTACGTCGTGCTGGTGGGCGTGCCGGTTCCGACTTGGACGGACGTGCGGTCGCCCGAGTCGTCGTAGCCGTACGTCAGGGTCGGGCTCGAGCCCAGCGTGGCGGTCTCGAGCTCCTCGCGCTGGTTATAGGTGTAGGCCCACGAGCCCGAATCCGGGTTGGCTTGGCCGGACACGGTCGGCAGCGTCTGGGTGTAGCCCGTCACGTTGGAGGCCGAGTCATAGGAGTACGCGTAGCTCGATACGACCACGCTTCCCGGCGTCCGCGTCACCGCGCTCGAGAGCCGACCGGCTGCGTCGTAGGTGTTCGTCAGCGTCAATCCAGCCGTGTCGGTCCGGGTCAGGACGCGGCCGGCATCGTCGTAGGTGTACGCCGTCTTCGCGAGCCCGGTGAATGGGTCGGTAATCGTCGACACGCGCCCGGTGGCCGAGTCGTACCCGTAGCTGGTCTGGCCGGCCGGATCGGTTACCGAGGAGAGCCGGCCGTTCGCCGCGGAGTAGGCATACGTCGTGGAGGCTGAGCCTTCGGTGACGGTGGCGAGTCGCTCCGGGTTGGCCGCGTCGTAACCGATCGAGACCGAGGCGCCGCCCGACTCCACAGCGCCCGTCATGCCCGAAAGCGGCGAGTATGACCATGTCTCGACGTCGGATTGGGAGCCGCTGCAATCCGATGCCGTCTTGTAGCGGTTGAGCCGGTTTCCGAGGCCGTCGTACGTGTAGCAGAGCACGAAGCCGCGCGGATCGTCCACGCTCACAAGTTGGGAGTCGGCGTCGTAGTGGTAGCTGGTCTGTAGCGTGGTGCCCGTCTGCGGGTACTCGTACGCGTTCACGACGCGGCCCATCGCGTCGTAGGCCCAGTCGCGGGTGCGACCGGCGGGATCGATCGTCTGGACGCGGTCGCCGGCGGCGTCGAAGATGAACTTCCATTCGTTCGCCTGCGCCACGCCGCTGGGCTGCACGCTGGTCACACGGCCGTCGCCGTCGTAGCCGAACGTCGTCACATAGCCACGCTGATCGGTCATCGTCGCGACCCGGCCGGCATCGTCGTAGGTCTGGCTCGTTGCTCTGAACGTGGTGCCGTCGGGGTCGGTCACCATGCTCGAGGAGAGTTGCTCGCCATAGTCGTCGAAGGTGTACTGCGTGACGACCCCGGTCGGGTCGGTGACCGTGTCCAGCGTGCCCTGGGAGGTGTAGTGCGTCACGGTCGGATCCGGGCCGCCCCCGGTCTGCGTGCCCACCTTCACATCCTTGGTTCGGCCGAGGAGGTCGAGGCCGGTGGTCGTCTTCACGCCGGCCGGGTCGGTCACCGAGCTGGACAGGAACCCGGCATCGCTCGACAGGTATCCGACCACCTGGTCGTACTCGTAGGTGGTGGGATTCGAGACCCCCGGTACCGTGGTCGAGGTGACGCGGCTTTGGGCGTCGTAGGCCGTCGTCCACGAGAAGCTGGTGCTGCCCACCGACTTCGTCTCGACGGTCTGGTTTCCGGCCGCGTCGTAGGCGTAGGTCTGGACGAGTGGCTGGTTCGGCGCCTGGTCGACCGGCAGCGTCTGCCCAACATGCCCCCTTCGATCTTCCCGCGGCACGATCCCGCACCGCAGACCCGATCTCACGTAAGAAGGCAACAGGCGTCATGTCAATCCGGCTACAGCGAATTGGGCGCCAAGACTCCCCGTACGGGGTACCCGCGGGCCCCTACGCCGGATCTACTCGTGGCGCGGCGTCCGGCTCCACGGCGGCCCGCGGCAGCAGCAGCCCGGCCAGCACGAGCGGCAGCCACCAGCACACGTATGGGTAGAACCAGTAGCTGGCGGTGATCTGGAGGCCGACGACCGCTGCGGCGCCCAGCGCGGCCACGGCGGCAGCGTCCTTACGCGCACGCGGGAACACCGCGAGCGCGACCACGCCGACGGCGACGAAG
>JAICKX010000122.1 GCA_025927685.1 Thermoleophilia bacterium
CGCTGCGTGCACAGAGCTGCTCGCACGCTGGCCGGCGCCTCCTACCGCAGTGACCGTCTGGAGCGTCGGCGCGGCGATCGGCGTCCTCGCGGCGCTGGCGAGCGCGGGCATCCGGGTACCGCAGGACATGTCCGTGGTGGCGTTCCACGACGCACCGCTCGCGGCGTACGTCCAGCCGCCGCTGACCACAGTGCGCATGGCGCTGGCGGAGATGGCGGCGCTCGGCGTGAAGGCTCTCCTCGAGCGGATCGACGGGAAGGACGTCGTGAGCCAGGTGGTGCGGACCCGGCCCACGGTGATCGTGCGCGAGTCCACGGCGCCACCCGCTCCTCACGGCTGAGCTTGACTTCCCCGTCGGCCCACGGGACGATCCGGGTCGAGCGACGTGAGCAAGCAAAGCGACGGAACGGCGGGCACCGACCCCAACCCGAAGCGCGGCAAGCAGCGCGGGAACGCGGCGAGCGCCGGCGCCGCGCGGCCCGTCCGCCTGCGGGACGTGGCCGCCGCGGCCGGGGTGAACCCGTCGATCGCGTCCCGGATCCTGAACGACGACCCGACGCTTTCGGCGCGCGCGGAGACCCGCGATCGGGTTCGTGAAGCGGCGCGGGCTCTGGGCTACACGCCGAACGCCTTCGCCCGCGGCCTCAAGCTTCGCAGCACGACGACGCTCGGGCTCGTCCTCTCGGACGTGAGCGGAGCGGTCGGGTCGGAGATGATCCAGGGTGCCGAGCGGCAAGCGGCCAAGGACGGCTACGTCGTGTTGCTCGCCGACGGCGACGACCTCCAGCCCGACGGCTCGGCGCACCGCCGGCTCGTGCTCGAGCGCCGTGTGGATGGCCTCGTGATCTCCGCCGACGATGCCGACCCCCGGCTCGTCGCCGAGCTGACAGACCGCGGGATGCCGTTCATCCTCATCAAGGACGACGCCGCGGGCGTCGCCCTGGCGGTCGAGCACCTCGCAGCGCTCGGCCACACGGCGCTCGGCTATGTCGCGAGCGCGCCGAAGGGCGATGCGGCGGCGCGGCGGCGCGCGGCGTACACGGCAGCGCTTTCCCGTCACGGGTTGCGCTCGAGCGGGGAGCTGCTCGACGCCGGTGTAACGGAGGAGGCGGGCTTCGAAGCGGTCCAGGAGCTGATGAGCCGCCCCGAGCGTCCCACCGCGATCGTCGTCGGAACCATCGCTCAGGCCGTCGGCGCAATGGCAGCGCTCCGCGCCCACGGCCTGACGGTCCCGGCGCAGGCGTCCCTCGTCGCCCTGCAGGACGCTCCGCTGGCGGCGTACCTCGACCCCCCGCTCACCGTCGTGCGGATGCCGATGCGGGAGATGGCCGAGTCCGCGGTCGCTGAGCTCGTCGGGCACATCCGCGGGGAGCCGACGGAGGAGGAAGCCGTCGCAAGCACCCCGCCGGAGATGGTCGTCCGCGGATCGACGGCACCGCCGCCGGCGCGTCCATGACCGTGCTGCGCCCCCACCGGCCGACTCGTACGCCCGCGTTTCGCGCCGCGGAGGCGCACCTCCCGCAGCACACGTCACGGCACGGGCGGCGGTCCCGGTTCCGGCTCCTGGGCCTGGTCGTCAACCTCCGCTACCCCGAGAACCTCGAGGTGATCGCGGAGGCACGGCGGCGCGGAGCGAGATCCGGTTGCGCGATTCTCATCGCGGACGCCAACGATTTCGTGGACCGACGCAGGGCGTATGAGGATCTCCTGCGCGAGCGCCGCATGGACGGCCTCCTGATGGGCACGCTCATGCCGACGACCGATGCGATCGCGGAGATCGCCAGGCAGAATCTCCCCCTCGTGCTCGTGAACCGGCGGATCCCCGGGCTGGCACCGGCCGTCGCGTTCGACGACGAGTCCGCGCTCTACGTGGCCGTGCGCCACCTCGTCGACCTCGGCCACACCCGCATCGCGTACATCACCGGCCCGGGCGACTCGGACACCGTCCACCGGCGCGAGACCGCGTTCCGGCTCGCGGTGGCGAACGCCGGGCTCCACCTGCCCGCCGACTCCATCGCCGTGTCGAGCGCGGATCCCCTTGCCGGGCCGGCACGAGCCATGCTCCAGGTGCTCTCGCTGAACCCTCGGCCCACGGCGGTCGTGCTGTGGACGGTCGGGGACGCGGCCGGCGCCCTGCACGGAGTGCGCGAGCGCGGACTCATGGCCCCGCGCGACGTCTCGCTCGTGGCGATCAACGACGCGCCGTTGGCCTCGTATCTCATTCCCGCGCTGACCGTGGTGCGGATGCCGCTTGCCGAGGTCACCGGCCGCGCCGTCGCCCGGCTGTTCGACGTCGTCCAGGGCCGGCCGACGCGCGGGGACGTCTTCATCCGCACCCCACCCGAGCTGGTGCAGCGGGCGTCGAGTGTGCCTCCGCCCCAGACATGAAAAACCGGGGGCGCTGCCGTCGCGCCTCCAGTCGATGATCTAGCATCGCCGACCGTGATCAGGGTCGCGCTCTCCGGTGCAACGGGCAACGTCGGCAGGGCGCTCGCAGCGGCCGTCGAGGCATCCGAGGATCTCGAGCTCGTCGGACGGGCGGCGCCGTCGCTCGGCGTGAGCCTGATCGAGCTCCTCCAGAACGGCGCCGACGTCGCGGTCGACTTCACGGTGCCCGACGCGGCCGGCGCGGCCTGCGAGACCGCGATCGACGCCGGAGTCCCGCTGGTGCTTGGCACGACCGGCCTTGCCCCGGACGAGCTCGCCCGCCACGGCGACCACTTCGCCGGCCGCGGGATCCAGCTCCTCCACGCCGCCAACTTCGCCATCGGCGCCGTGCTCATGATGCGGTTCGCCGAGCAAGCGGCCGCCCGGATGGACGGCTGCGAGATCATCGAGCTCCACGCGGACACGAAGCGCGACGCACCGTCCGGGACGTCACGCGCGACCGCGGAGCGCGTCGGCGGCGACCCGCCGATCCACTCCGTCCGCCTGCCCGGCCTGGTCGCCCATCAGGAGGTGATCTTCGGCGCGCAGGGCCAGACGCTCACCATTCGCCACGACACCACCTCCCGCGAGGCATTCGTCCCCGGCATCCTGCTCGCGGTCCGCCGCATCCGGAGCCTCCCGCCCGGCCTGACGGTCGGGCTGGAGGCGCTCCTGTGAGGCCGCCCGGACCGGTCCGCGACCTCGACTGGGGCCCGGCCGAGGCGCGCGAGCTGACCGGCGAGATGCTCGACCTCTGGGCCGAGCTCATGCAGCGGATGCCCGAGCTCCCGGTGGCGCCGGCCGCCGGAGCCGCCGAGATGGCCGCCGAGATGGACCTCCCGATCCCGGCGCAGCCGCTGCCCCCCGCCGAGATCGGACGCCTCCTGCGACCGCTCGTCTTCGACCAGTCGACGCTCTGCGGGCATCCCGGCTTCCTGGCCTACATCTCGGGGTCCGGGACCATCCCGGGCGCCGCGGCCGATCTGCTCGCCGCGGGGCTCAATCCGAACGTCGGAGGTTGGAGCCTCTCCGGCGGCGCCACGGAGCTGGAGCTCCATCTCATGCGCTGGATCGCCGCCAGGTTCGGCCTGCCCGAGGGTGCGAGCGGGCTGATGACGAGCGGCGGCGCGACGTCGAACTTCACCGCGCTCAAAGCGGCACGGGACGCCCACGCCCCCGGCAACGTCCGCGCCGACGGCGTCGACGGCATGCTGCTCGTCCTCTACGCCTCCGAGGAAGCCCACGCGACCATCGCCGAGGCTGCGGACATGCTGGGACTGGGGGAGCGGGCGGTGCGGTCGATCCCCACCGACGACGGCTTCCGCATGCGGGTGGACGAGCTCGAGCGCGCCCTCGCCGACGACCTCGCCGCCGGCATGCGCCCGTTCTGCGTGGTCGCGACGGCCGGGACGACGGCAACGGGCGCGATCGACCCGCTCCCGGCGGTCGCCGACACCTGCGCCCGCCACAACCTGTGGCTCCACATCGACGCCGCGTATGGCGGCGCGGCGGCGTTCGCGCCGGACCTGCGCCACCTGCTCGACGGCATCGAGCGAGCCGACACGATCTCGTTCGACCCGCACAAGTGGCTCTACACGCCGCAGTCGAGCGCCTGCCTCCTGGCTCGCGACCCGGGCCGGCTCAGGGCCGCGTTCTCGATCGACGCCGCCTACGTGCGCGAGGACGCCGAGCTGTCCGGCCGCGGGATCAACATCGGCGAGCTCGGCCCGCAATGGTCGCGGGCCTTCATCGCGCTCAAGGTGTGGATGTCGCTCGCCGCTCACGGCACCGACGCGTACGCGCGCCGGATCGCGCACGACGTCGAGCTGGCCCGCTACCTCGACGAGCGCGTCCGCGAGCACGCCGACCTCGAGCCGACGTGTCCCGTCACGCTCTCCATCGCCTGCTTCCGGTACGCGCCCGCGGGGATCGACGACGCGACGCTCGACGCGCTGAACGAGCGGCTCATGATCGAGATCCGCCGCGACGGCCGCACGTGCCCGTCGAACGCGGTGCTGCGCGGCCGCTACAGCCTGCGCGCCTGCTTCGTGAACCACCGCACCGAGGCGGACGTGGTGGACGCCCTGGTCGAGGCGACGGTGACGCTGGGAAGCGCGCTCGCGGCCGCGCACAGCTGAGGAAGGCGCCGGCTCCGGTACACTCCGGCTGTGCGAACGGGCCTCGGATCCCTGCTCACGGCGATGGTCACGCCGTTTGCGGCCGACGGATCCGTGAACCTCGACTCGGCGCGGCGGCTGGCCCGCCACCTGGTGGACACCGGCTCCGACGGCGTCGTGGTCTGCGGGACGACCGGCGAGGGGCCGACCGTCACCGACCGCGAGAAGCTCGACCTGTTCGAGGCCGTCGTCACCGAGGTCGGCGCCGCGGCGACGGTCATCGCGAACACCGGCACCTACGACACCCACCACTCGGTCGCGCTCACGCGCTCGGCCCTGGCGACCGGGGTGGACGGATTCCTCGTCGTGACGCCGTACTACTCGAAGCCGCCCCGGGCCGGCATCGTGGCCCACTTCCGTGCGATCGCCGAGGCCGCCGAGGGCCGGCCGGTGATCGTCTACAACATCCCGCAGCGGGTGGTGGTGAACCTCGAGCCGGACGTGCTCGCCGAGCTCGGGGAGATCCCGAACGTCGTCGCGGTCAAGCAGGCAACGGCCGACCTCGACCAGGCGCGGCGCGTCGTCGAGGAGTCCGGGCTCGTCCTCTACGCCGGGAACGACGACCTCGTGATGCCGTTCCTCGAGCTTGGCGGCGCGGGCGGGATCTGCGTGGCGTCGCATGTCGCCGGCCGTGAGCTCCGGCAGCTGATCGACCTCGCCGGCCAGGGCGACATCGCCGGCGCGCGCGCCGTCGACGAGTCGCTCCGCGACCTGCTGGCCGCGCTCGCCGTCACGACCAACCCGATCCCCGTGAAGGCGGCGCTGAACCTCCTCGGGCACGACGTGGGCGGCCTGCGGCTGCCGCTCGTCGAGGCCGATCCCGACCAGACGCAAACCGTGGCCGCCGCGCTGGAGGCCTCCGGCATCCTCGCAAAGGCCTAGGACGTGTCGGAGCCGGTACGGATCATCCCGCTGGGCGGGCTGGGCGAGGTGGGCAAGAACATGACCGCCTTCGAGCACCGCGGGCGGATGATCCTGATCGACGCCGGGCTCTCGTTCCCGCGCTCTGAGCTGCTCGGGATCGACCTCGTGCTGCCCGACTTCTCCTACGTCGCCGAGCACGCGGACGTCCTCGACGCCGTCATCCTGACGCACGGCCACGAGGATCACATCGGGGCGCTGCCGTACCTCCTCCGCGAGATCGGCACGGATGCCCAGGTGTGGGGGACGCGGCTGACGCTGGGGCTCGTGAAGTCGAAGCTCGACGAGCACGGCCTGCTCGTGGACACGGAGCTCGTGGAGATCGCGCCCGAGGGCGGACGTACACGGGTGGGCCCGTTCGAGGCGGAGTTCGTGCGCGTCACCCACTCCGTGCCCGACGCGGTCGCGGTGGTGCTGCACACGGAGCACGGCGCGATCGTGCACACGGGCGACTTCAAGCTCGACGAGACGCCGATCGACGGGCGCACGACCGATCTCGGCCGCCTCGGCCAGCTCGGCGACGCCGGCGTCGCGCTCCTGCTGGCAGATTCGACGAATGCCGAGCGGCCGGGGCGGACGCCGTCCGAGCGCACGGTCGGCTCGGCGCTGCGCGACATCGTGCGCCAGGCGCCGGGACGGGTGATCGTGACGTCGTTCGCCTCGCACATCCACCGGATCCAGCAGGTGATCGACGCCGCCGCCGCGTGCGGCCGGATCGTGTCGGTGATCGGCCGCTCGATGAACCGCAACCTCAACATCGCGCGCAACCTCGGCTATGCCACCGTCCCGGACGACCTGCTCGTGAAGCCGCGGCGGCTCGAGGAGTTCATGCCGCACGAGACGCTCGTCATCTGCACCGGCAGCCAGGGCGAGCCGCGATCGGCCCTCACCCGGATCGCGTTCGGCGACCATCCGGCCGTTCAGATCAACTCGATGGACACCGTCGTGGTCTCGGCCCGCGCCATCCCCGGCAACGAGGTGAAGGTGCACGAGACGGTGAACCGGCTCTGCCGGCTGGGGGCGACGGTGCTGACGGAGGACACGACCTACGTGAACGCCTCCGGGCACGCCGCCGCCGAGGATCTCAGCCGGATGCTCGAGACCGTGCGGCCGCGGGCGTTCATGCCCATCCACGGCGAGTTCCGGATGCTCCAGGCCCACGCGCGGATCGCCGAGCAGGCGGGTGTGCCGGCGCATGCCGTGCGGATCGCCGAGAACGGCACCGTGCTCGAGCTCGACGGCGACGGCCTCTCCGTGGTTGGCCAGGTCGAGGCCGGGACGACGCTCGTCGACGGCATGAACGTGGGCTCCGTGCGCGACGTCGTCCTGCGCGACCGCCGCCACCTGGCCTCAGACGGCGTCCTCATCGTCGTCGCCACCATCGCGGCCGACTCCGCCGAGCCGATCGCCGAGCCCGAGGTGATCGCCCGCGGCTTCATCGAGCCGTCCGACGACGGGAACGAGCTGCTCGAGCAGGCCCGGGAGGCGGTGGAGCGCGTGCTGGCCGAGTGCCAGGCCCACCGGACGACCGAGGTGCACCTGGTGCAACAGGAGCTGCACGACGCCCTCGCCGAGCTCGTCTCGCACGTCACCGGCAAGCGGCCGATGGTGCTGCCGGTGGTCGTCGAGGTCTAGTCTCGCCGAACCACCCGGGTATCCTCGCCCGACCGATGGCCGAGCTCCTGAGCCCCGACGCCGCCGACCGCCTCCGGGCCCATGCCGAGGCCCGCATCGGCGCCGGCGACATGATGGGCGTGGCCGCGGCAGTGACCGACGTCGCCGGCGCGGAGACGGTCATCACCGCCGGGTGCGCCGACGCGGCCGGGAGCCCGCTTCGCCCGGGCCATCTGCTTCAGATCGGGTCGATCTCGAAGTCGTTCGCGGCGATCTGCGCGCTCCAGCTCGAGGCGGAAGGCGCGCTCTCGCTCGACGACGAGCTCGTTCGGCACCTGCCGTGGTTCCGGGTGGGGAAGGGGCGTGGTCCGATCACGCTGCGCCACCTCCTCATGCACCGCTCCGGGCTCCCCACCGGCTCGGATCCGGCGCCGTCCTCGGCGGCGCTCATCGGCGAGATGGCCCGCGCCGAGACGGAGTGGGCGCCGGGCGAGCGCTTCTGGTACTCGAACGTCGGCTACGACGCCGTCGGGATGGCGCTCGAGGCGGTGACCGGAGAGGGGTTTCCCCAGATCATCCGCCGCCGCGTGCTCGATCCGCTCGGGATGGCCGCCTCGGCGGCGCACATCGCACCGCAGCACCGCGAGCGCCTGGCCGACGGGTTCGAGCCGCTGCACCCCGACCGTCCCCGGCACCCGGGCTCGCCGCTTGCGACCGCGCCGTTCACCGTCAGCGAGGGAGCGTCCGGCAGCATCGTCTCGACCGCATCGGACATGGCGCGCTACGTCCGCCACCTCCTCGGGAGCGGGCCGGTCGGATTCGATCGAATGATCGCCGGCCTGCCGGACGACGAGGGCTCCCCGTACGGGCTGGGCGTCTGGATCACCGAGCGGAAGGGCCATCGCATCGTCGGTCACTCCGGAGGCATGGTCGGCTACGTCGCCCAGATGCTCTGCGACATGGACGCCGGGCTCGGAGTCATCTCGCTCGCGAACGGCCCCGGCGGCGCGCGGACGGTCGCCGAGTATGCGCTCGACCTGGCCCGGGCGGAGCACGAGGGCGCGGACCTGCCCGATCCGCCCGCGGACGGCGCGGCCGATCTCACGCCCTACCACGGGACGTACGGGCCGGTGACGGTCACCGCCGCCGGGATCGAGGCAAACGGCCGGTCCGGCGGCCTGGCCGAGCATGCAACCGACGAGTACACGACCGACCACCCCGACCTGACGGAGTCGTTCGTGCGTTTCGGCCGCGGCGGGGACGGCCGGGTCGACCATGTCATCCTGGCCGATTCCTGGTACCCGGCGGACTCCTCCACGGGTCCGAGGGAGTTCCCGCACCCGCCGGAGTGGGAGGGCTACCCCGGCGTCTACCGCTCGCACAACCCGTGGCTCGCGGCCGTGCGCGTGACGCTCAGCCGGGGCTCGCTCGGCGCCGAGCCGTCCGGCCACGGCCACAAGCCGCTCACGCCGCACCCGAGCGGCGGATTCGCATGGACGGCCGGCGAGGTCCGCCTCCCCGAGCGCATGCACTTCTCGGAGGTCGTCGACGGCCGGGCCCAGCGGCTGGAGTGGGGCGGGTGCCTGCTCTGCCGCGCCGCCCGCCACTAGCCTTGCAGGAACCCGTCGGCCTGCGCCGAAACCCGCCCCCAATGGCCAGAGCGACGACGCGACGTTCACATCGCGGCGCTGGCTCACGGCGATCGGCTCGGCGCTCGCGCAAGACCCCCCTCCGCTCACAGACCCCCCGGCGGAACCGAGCGCCGAGCCGTTCGACCGCTGAGCAGCGCGCCGACCTGCTCGGCGGGTCGCTGCTCGCGCTCGGGGTCTTCCTCGGCTTCGTCGAGTACCTCGGCTGGAACGGCGGCGTCGTCGGGCTGAAGCTCGACACCGGGCTGCGCCTCGTGGTCGGGCGCGCCACGGGCATCGCGCCGATCCTGCTCGTCGCCGTCGGGGGGGCGGTGTTCCTCCAGACCGGGCTCTGGCGGCTGCGTCCCCTCCGCACAGGGACGGTCGTCGGGCTCGCGACCCTCGTCCTGGCCCTCTCGACGACCGCCACCGCCGACGCCGAGCGCCACGGCGGCCTCGCCGGTGCGTACGCCCGCATCGTGCTCACCGACCTCGTCGGCTCCGTGGGCGTGAGCATCGTCGTCGTGCTGGGCGCGCTGGTGGCCCTCGTGCTCGTGACGGGAGCCTCGGTTGGCCTTCTCATGCGGACATCCGGCCGCCGGGTGGCGCGGGCCGCCGAGGCGGGCGCCCGCTTCTCGGGCGAGATGACCCGCCGGGTGCGCGAGCGGCCCGCGGGCCGGCCGTCGCTTCGCGCGCTGCCGGCCCCGTCCGCGAGCGAGCCCCCGCTCGACGGAAGCCGCGAGTTCGCCGACCTCTACGGCGACATCCCCGAGCTGTCGGACCCGCCGCCCGTTCCGCGGGCCGAGCCCGAGCCGGCTGCGGCGGCGGAGGACCCCATCGAGGAGGAGGTCGACGACGAGGCCACGCCGATGATCGTCCCGGCGCCCGTGCCGGCCGCGCCGCGGGCCCCGTACAGGCTGCCGCCGCCGAGCATCCTCACGCGCACGAAGCCCGGCACGACCGCCGGGCAGGATCACGAGCGCGTC
>JAICKX010000196.1 GCA_025927685.1 Thermoleophilia bacterium
AAGTGGGAGCTCGAATACGCGACGGAGGCCAAGCTCTTCAACTACCACGACCCCGACGCCGCGCACTCCGGCACGGAGCTCGTCCCGGAGCTCGCCACGGGCCTCCCGCAGGCCTCGGCCGACCGGCGCACGTACACGATCACCGTGCGTCCCGGGTTCCGGTTCTCCCCGCCGTCCGGCCGGCCTGTCACCGCCCAGACCGTGCGGTACTCGCTGGAGCGGGCGCTCTCGCCCGAGCTGGGCGACTTCCGGCCGGCCTCCTTCTTCCTCACGGACCTCGTGGGCGAGGACGACTTCGAGAGCGGCAGGACGTCCCATATCCAGGGGCTCAGCGTCCGCGGCGACCGGCTCACCATGCGCTTCACGACGCCGAAGCCCGACCTGGCGGAGATCCTCGCCATGCCGTTCTTCTCCGTCGTCCCGGACGGCACGCCGGCGAGCGGGTTCGACGTCGGAGTACACCCCATCGCGTCCGCCGGCCCCTACTACCTGAGCTACGACAACCGGGGCTGGCAGGCGGTGCTCCGCGCCAACCCCAACTACCGCGGCGACCGGCCCCACCGGCTCGACGCCGTCGTCTACGAGATGGGCATCAACACCGGCCCGGCCGCCCGCCGGATCGAGCGCGGGACGCTCGACTACGCCTCCGAGGACTACCCGGACGAGGGGGTCTTCGCGGCCGGCCTGCCGGTGAGCCGCGCCTACGGCACGCCGGCGAAACGGGCCGGCCGCCCCTGGTACGCGTTCGTCCCCGCCCCGGGGACGGCGTTCCTTGCGTTCAACACCGCGCACGGCGTCTTCCGCGATACGCGGTGGCGAAGCGCCGTCAACCTGGCCATCGACCGCCCGGCGCTGGCGGCCGCGAGCGGGGCCCGGCCCACCGATCGCTACCTGCCGCCGATGCAGGGCGTCGACCGGGACACGCACGTCTATCCCGTGGGCACGCCGACGGCGGGCGACATCGCAAAGGCGCGAGCCCTGGTCGGGAACGCCACCGCGAGCGCGCTCCTGGAGACGTGCCAGGAGACCGACTGCAGGACCCGGGCCCGGATTCTGAGACAGGACCTGGCGCGGATCGGCATCCGCCTACGCGTCCGCACGTTCAACAGCGTGCAGGGGAGCGCTCCGCCCGGGTACGACATCGTGGACGGCGGCTGGATCGTCGACGAGTTCGACCCGGCCAACATGCTGGACGCCGCCTTCGCGAGCGGCCAGAGCCCGTACGGCACCTTCGACGATCCAACCTGGCGCCGGCGGTTTGACGCTGCGGCGGCGCTTCCGCCGCCGAGGAGGTTCGCCGCCCTCTCCGACGTGGAGCTCGGGCTCGTGCGGCGCGCCGCGCCCTGGGCGGCCTACGCGACCATGGGCACGCCGGCGTTCTTCTCGGGCCGGCTCGGATGCATCCGGTTCAGCCCGGTGTACCCCGGTCCGGACATCGCCGGCCTCTGCCTCGACGGCGGATAGGTTCCCGTCCGCCGAGCCTCCGTCCCCCAGCTAGGCTGCTCGGCATGAGCACAGGAGTCTTCACCCTTCCCCAGCCGGTCAACGAGCCGGTGCGCGACTACTCGCCCGGGTCGCCCGAGCGCGCCAGCCTGAAGGTGACGCTCGCCGAGATGTCGGGCCGCCAGATCGAGATCCCGATGGTGATCGGCGGCGAGGAGGTGCGCACGGGCCGCACCGCCGACGTCGTCATGCCGCACGACCACCAGCACGTCCTCGGCCAGTTCCACCAGGGCGGGGAGGAGGAGGTGACGCGGGCGATCGCCGCGGCCGCCGAGGCCCGGCGCGAGTGGGCAGCGCTCTCCTGGGAGGCGCGGGCCTCGGTCTTCCTGCGCGCGGCCGAGCTCCTCACCGGCCCGTGGCGCGACACCCTGAACGCCGCCACGATGCTGGGGCAGTCGAAGACCGCCTTCCAGGCCGAGATCGACGCGGCCTGCGAGCTGGCCGACTTCTGGCGCTTCAACGTCGCCTACATGCACCGGCTGATGAGCGAGCAGCCGACGTCGTCCAGGGGCATCTGGAACCGGATCGAGTATCGCCCGCTCGAGGGCTTCGTGTTCGCCGTCTCGCCGTTCAACTTCACCGCGATCGCGGGCAACCTCCCGACGGCGCCGGCGATCATGGGCAACACCGTCGTCTTCAAGCCGGCCTCGACGGCCGTCTACTCGGCCCACTTCCTGATGAAGCTCTACGAGGAGGCGGGGATGCCGCCGGGCGTCATCAACATGGTGCTCGGCTCCGGCCGCGAGATCGGCGACCCCGTGCTGGCGCATCCCGATCTGGCCGGCGTCCACTTCACCGGGTCGACCGAGGTCTTCCAGGGGATGTGGCGGACGGTCGGCTCGAACATCGACCGCTACCACGGCTATCCCCGGCTCGTCGGCGAGACCGGCGGGAAGGACTTCATCTTCGCCGACCCGTCCGCCGACCCGGCCGCGGTCGTCACGGCGGTGGTGCGCGGCGGGTTCGAGTACCAGGGGCAGAAGTGCTCCGCGGCCTCGCGCGTGTACGCCCCGTCCAACCTGTGGCCCGAGATGCGCGACGCGCTGGCCGAGCAGGTCTCGGAGCTCCGGATGGGCGACGTGCGCGACTTCCGCAACTTCATGGGCGCCGTGATCGACAGGTCGTCCTTCAAGACGCAGAAGGACGCGGTCGAGATGGCGTCCGGCTCGGACGACTCCCAGGTCGTGGTGGGCGGCGACTGCGACGACTCGACCGGGTGGTTCGTGTCGCCGACGATCGTCGAGACGTCGGACCCCGGGTTCGACCTCATGCAGCGCGAGCT
>JAICKX010000046.1 GCA_025927685.1 Thermoleophilia bacterium
CTGGACGCGCTCGCCGAACCGCCCGCGGCCGGTCCCGACCCCGCGCCCGCCCCGGCGCCCGCCGGCGCCGGCGCCGACGACGGACTCGAAGCGCGGGCCCCGCAGGGTCTCCGGCGGCTCCACGAGGTCGACCACGACCACGTTGGCGCCCTCCGCCAGGAACCCCGCCGCGACGGCCCGGCCGATCCCGTTCGCGCCGCCGGTCACGGCCGCAGTCATCCCGTCGAAACGTGCCGGCACCCGGCCTTCCCCACCGTCCTCTCGCTCGCCGTTGCACTCGTGCGGTGCGCAAGCATAACGGGGGCCCACACCCTTGACACTCCCGACCCGGCCCTCATACACTCGGCCGCGGCGCGGATCGGATTCGTACGCCTCTGCTCCGAACGGCGGGTTACATCTCCGCAGCGTAAGGACACTTCCGGAGCATTCGTACATCTTTTCCCGCGAAGCGTATCTCTGGCTGCACGGATGAAAGGACGAGCCATGCCCGACCTCCCGGACACGCCCACGACGAGCTCCCGCCGGGCGCGGCGCGCCCGGGCCCTGGCTCTCCTGCTCGCCCTGGCGGCGGGCGCGATCGCCGCCGGCTGCGGAGGCGGCGGCGGCTCGACCGGTGCCGGCGGCGGCGGCGCGAAGGCCGACACGCTGGTCATCGCCAACGCGGTGAACGTCGACACGCTCGACCCGGCCGCGAACTCGGTCAACGAGAGCATCTGGATGACGCAGAACATCTACGAGCGGCTGCTCCAGCCGAACGCCAACGGCACGGATGTCGTCCCGCAGCTCGCCAAGTCGTGGGACATCTCCGACGACGGGCTGACCTACACCTTCCACCTGGGCGACCACAAGTTCTCCGACGGGACGCCGGTGACGGCCGAGGACGTCCGCTACTCGATCGAGCGCTCGATCCACTACGAGGGCGGCTGGGGCTTCCTGCTCGAGGCCGTGAAGTCGGTCGAGGCCCCCGACCCCAAGACGGTCGTGATCACGCTGTCGCGGCCCCACGCCCCGCTTCTGGCCGACCTCGCCATGTACGCCTACGCGGTCGTCCCCGAGAAGCTCCTGAAGGCGCAGGGAGCGAAGACCTTCTTCCAGAAGCCGATCGGGAGCGGCGAGTGGGCGCTCACGCAGTGGAACAAGGGCAGCGACCTGACGTTCAAGGTGAACCCGTACTGGTCCGGCGAGAAGCCGAACTTCTCGACGCTCAAGATCATGATCGTGCCCAATGACAACTCGCGCGTCCTCCTGCTCCAGAACAAGAACGCCGACATCATCGAGAACCCGCCGGGCAACCTGATCAACGAGCTGAGCGCGAACCCCGACCTCCAGACGTATCTCTTCCCGTCGACACGCGTCGACTTCATCCAGCTCGACCAGCACTTCCCGCCCTTCAAGGATCCGAAGGTGCGCGAGGCGCTCAATTACGCGATCGACCGAAACGCCATCGTGAAGCTCGCGTACTCCGGCCACGCGACGGTCGGGTCGTCGTTCATGCCCTACAAGATGCAGTACTGGAACGACTCGCTGAAGCCATATCCGTACGACCCGGACAAGGCGAAGGAGCTGCTGTCGCAGTCGAGCTACCCGAACGGTTTCAAGACGTTCCTCATCGAGGTCGCAAATGACGTTGCCGGTAACGCAACTGCCGTCGTCATCAAGTCCGACCTCGCGAAGATCGGGATCGACGTCGACATCAGGACGTACGAGCTGCTCACCGCCTACGACAAGGAGGACGGCGGCAACTCGCAGATGGGCCAGCGCTACTGGACGAACGACATCATCGACCCCGACGAGGTGACCACCTTCGGCGTCGACCCGCAGGGCGGCGCGAACGCCTTCAGCTCCTACTGGGGCGATCCGACCGCGACGAAGCTCGTGCACCAGGCGCGCGGGGAGCTCGATACGACCAAGCGCCAGCAGATGTACGAGCAGATCCAGCAGATCGTCTACGACCAGTCGCCGTACCTGATCCTCGACTACAGCCCGTACCGGTACGCCGCGGGCAAGTGGGTGCACGGCTTCCATGCCACGCCCCTCGGGAATTACAATCTGTCGCTGGAGACGCTCACCGTCGACCAGCACTGAGGGTCGGCAGGAAGGGAGAGGGACGTGACCGGGCGGTTCGGGTTCCTCGGCCGCAGGGTGCTCCAGCTCATCCCTGTGGTCGTCGGGATCACCATCCTCGTGTTCTTTCTGCTCCACCTGGTCCCCGGTGACCCGGCGCGCCAGATCCTGGGCCAGCATTACACGCCCAAGGCGGCTGCGGAGATCCACCACAAGCTCGGGCTGGACCAGCCGCTGTGGACGCAGTACCGGATCTTCATGGACCGGCTTGTCCACGGCGAGCTGGGCGACTCGGTGTACTACAACCAGTCGGCGGGGTCGCTCATCGCCGAGCGGCTGCCGGCGACGCTCTTGCTGATCGCCTACGCCGGCGTCCTCGCGGCCCTGGTGTCGATCCCGATGGGCATCATCGCCGCGCTCAGGCGGGGAGGCATCTTCGACCAGGCGACGCGCATCGGCACGCTGATCACGTTCGCGATGCCGCCGTTCTGGTTCGGCATCATCCTCATCCTCTTCTTCGCGCTCAAGCTCCAGCTGTTCCCGGTCTCGGGCTACGGGCACGGCTTCTCCGACCACCTCTGGCACCTCTTCCTGCCCGCGCTCACCATCGCGCTCGCGTTCTCGACGATCCTCACCCGCACGCTCCGCGCCAGCATGCTCTCGACGATGCGCATGGACTTCGTCGACACCGCCCGGATCAAGGGCATCTCGCGCACGACCGTGCTCATGCGCCACGTCGTCCGAAACGCGATCGTCTCGATCGTCGTGGTGTTCGGCATCAACCTGGCGTTCCTGGTCGGGAGCACGGTGATCGTCGAAAGCGTCTTCTCGATCCCCGGCCTCGGCCAGCTCCTGGTCGCGGCGGTGGAGTCGCGCGACTACCCGGTGGTGCAGGGGACGACCCTGGTGCTGGCCTTCTTCGTCGTCCTCGTAAACCTGCTGACCGACGTCGTGCACGCCGCTCTCGACCCACGAGTGAGCTACGAGTGAGCACGATGCTCGGAACATCCGGAACGCTCCTCGAGTCGCTCGAACGGCGCTCGCGGACGAGCCGGATCGGGTCGGGCCGGATCACCCTGGCGATCGGCATCCTCATCCTCGGGACGATGATCGTGGCCTCCCTGGCGGCGCCGCTCATCACGAGCGCGAAGCCCGACGCCATCGACCCGCTGCACCCGCTGCTGCACCCGCTCTCGCCGGGCCACCTGCTCGGCACCGACTCGTTCGGCCGCGACATCCTCTCGAGGATCCTCTACGGCGGCCGCATCGACCTCCTGATCGGGTTCGGGGCGACCTCCGTGACCGCGGTCATCGGCACCGCGATCGGGCTCGCGTCCGGCTACTTCGGGGGCTGGGTCGACTCGATCATCATGCGCATCGTCGACCTCTTCTTCGCGTTTCCGTTCTTCGTGCTGGTGATCGCGATCGTCGCGATGCTCGGCCCGAGCATCTTCAACATGTTCGTCGCGATCTGGCTCACCAGCTGGATCAGCTACGCGCGGATCACGCGCGGCCACACGCTCGTCGCCAAGCGCCAGGAGTACACGCTCGCCGCCCGGGCGCTGGGGTACAAGAACCGCCGCGTGATGCTGCGCCACATCCTGCCGAATGTCGTGTCGTACGTCATCATCTTCGCGATGGTGGATGCGGTGGGGAACATCGTGCTGGGCTCATCGCTCGGGTTCCTCGGCCTGGGGGCACAGCCACCGTCGCCCGAGTGGGGCGTCATGATCTCGGACGGCCAGAACTACCTGCTGACCGCCTGGTGGCTGTCGACGTTCCCGGGCATCGCCATCATCCTCGTCGGGGTCGGGTTCAGCCTGATCGGCGACGGACTCGCGGACATCCTCAGGCCTGGTGACTGACTCCGCCGCGCCCGCCGTGCTCGAGGTCGAGGACCTGCGCACGTACATCGCCACCGACGCGGGCGTCGTGCGGGCCGTCGACGGCGTCTCGTTCACCGTCGGCGAGCGCGAGATCCTCGGCCTCGTCGGAGAGAGCGGCTGCGGCAAGAGCGTCACCTGCCGGACGATCGCCGGCCTCATGCCGTCGCCGCCGGCCCGATCGACCGGGAGCGTGCGCCTGGCCGGCTACGGCGAGCGCAACCTGCTCGACCTGTCCACGTCCGAGCTCCAGCGGCTGCGCGGCGAGCACCTGTCGATGGTCTTCCAGGATCCGATGAGCGCGCTCAACCCGGTGATGCGTGTCGGCGCTCAGATCGAGGAGGCGGTCGCCGCCCACGAGAAGCTCTCCGGCCGCGCGCGGCGGACGCGTGCGATCGAGCTGATGGAGCGGGTCGGGATCCCGGTGCCGGAACGGCGCATGCGCGACTACCCGCACCAGTTCTCGGGGGGCATGCGCCAGCGGGTCCTGATCGCGATGGCGATCGCCGGGCGGCCGAAGCTGCTCCTCGCCGACGAGCCCACGACGGCGCTCGACGTCCTGATCCAGGACCAGATCCTGAGCCTCCTGCTCGAGCTCCAGCGCGACTTCGGGATGAGCATGATCCTGGTGAGCCACGACCTGGGCGTGATCGGCGAGATGTGCGACCGGGTGGCGGTCATGTATGCCGGCGAGATCGTCGAGCTGTCCGATACGGCAACGCTGCTCGGCGGCCCGCGCCATCCGTACACGATCTCGCTGCTCCGCTCGCTCCCGGACGTGACGTCGCAGAGCCGCTACCTGCGCTCCATCGGCGGCGCGCCGCCGGCGCTGGTCGACCTGCCGGGCGGCTGCCGGTTCGCACCGCGCTGCCCGCTGGCGCTCGACAGGTGCCGGGAGTGGGACACGGAGCTCTTGGAGGCGGGCGCGGGCGGGCACACCGCCAGGTGCTGGCGACACGAGGAGACGCGAAGGGAGGACGCATGGCCGGAGCCGAGCTACGAGTCGGCGTGATCGGGTGCGGCCGGTGGGCCGGATGGGCCCACCTGCCGGGGTGGACGCGCGACGAGCGCTGTAGCGTGGTGGCGGTCTGCGACCGCGACGAGGGCCTGGTGCAGGCCGCGGCGGACAAGTTCGGCGTCCCCGAGGCTGCCACCGACCACCGCCGGCTCATCGAGCGCGACGACATCGACGTGATCGACGTCGTCACCGGCGACGAGGAGCACTTCACGCTCACGATGGCCGCGCTCGAGGCGGGGAAGCACGTGCTCTGCGAGAAGCCCGTCGCCCACGACTATCGCGACACGCTCCGGGCCCGCGACCTGGCCGCCTCGAAGGGCCTCGGGACGAAGGTCGGCTTCACGTTCCGCTACAGCCCGGCCATCCGGTACATGAAGGAGCTCATCAACGAGGGGTTCGTGGGCGAGCCCTACATCTACAACGCCTACGAGCAGAACTCGCAGTGGATCGACCCGCAGACGCCCCTTCGGCAGGTGCCGCCGGCGGCCGACTCCGACCGGATCATGGTGTCGTCCCTCGAGGGCTACGGCGCGCCGGTGATCGACCTCGGCCACTGGTTCATGGCATCCGACCTGACGTCGGTGGTGGGCGTCCTTCGCAACTTCGTCCCCGAGCGCATGATCCGCGAGACCGGCCGCATGCAGCGGGCCAACATCGACGACGGCGACATCTTCATCGGCGAGTTCGCCACGGGCGCCATCTGCTCGGTGCAGTCGAGCTTCGTTACGGTCGGCAACTACCCCGGGATCGAGGCGCGCGTCTACGGCAGCAAGGGCGCGCTGATCGCTCGCCTGGTGGAGGAGCACGGGGTCGCCGAGACCCTCAGGTCGGCGACGCCCGACGCGGTGGAGTTCGAGCCCGTCGACGTGCCGCAACGGCTCTACCCGCCGGGAGGCTCGGTGCACGAGCCGTGGCCGACTCTCTACTACTCGAACCTGACCGCCAACTTCGTCGACGAGATCCTGGCCGGCAAGGAGAACGAAGGCGGCTTCGCGGACGCGGCCTGGGTGCAGGAGGTCATCAACGCCGTCGAGCGCTCCCACCACGAGCGCGGCTGGGTGAGCCTGCCGCTCGAGGCGTGACGAACCACCGAAGTCGGTGAAACAGGGTGACCTGGTCCCGGTGTTTCATCCGTGAAACAGAGGGATCTGGTCCCGGTGTTTCAGAATGGCTCGGCGGTGTGATCGATCCGGCGCAGGTCCGTGACGGTTAGAGCCGGACGGCGCGGCCCTCGCGGGCCGAGGCCTAGAGCGCGTCGATCGCGTCAATCGTCCGCATGTTCCAGAGCGTGTCCTCGTCGACGCCCTCGGGGCTGGGCTGCCTGAAACAGAGGGACCTGGTCCCGGTGTTTCAGAATGGCTCGGCGGTGTGATCGATCCGGCGCAGGTCCGTGACGGTTAGAGCCGGACGGCGCGGCCCTCGCGGGCCGAGGCGTAGAGCGCGTCGATCGTCCGCATGTTCCAGAGCGTGTCGTCGTGCGAGACGACCTCCGGCCGGCGATCCTCGAGCACGCACCGGGCGAAGTCCTCGACCTCCAGCCGGTACTCGTCATCGCCGCCCACCGTGACCGAGCGCGTCCGGCCGTCGGCGTCGGTCACCTCGATCGCCACGTCGTCGCTTCGCAGCACGAAGGCCTGCGGCACGGTGATCGTGCCCTGCGTGCCGAGCAGCTGCACGTGATGGCGGTACGGCTGCGACAGGCTGCTCACGAACTGGGCCGACTGGCCGGAGCCGAAGTCGAGCACACCGAGGAAGTCCTCGTCGACGCCCTCGGGGCTGGGCTGGGAGATGCCGGTGACCGCGACCGGCGGCCGGCGGAACATCCACCGCGCGACGTTCACGCAGTAGGAGCCGACGTCATAGAGCGAGCCGCCGCCGAGCTCGGGCCGGCGGCGGATGTTGGCCGGGTCGCGAACGGTGAACGTGAAGACCGACCGCACCGTGCGAAGCTCGCCGATCGCGCCGTCGTCGAGCAGCTTCCTGACCTGCGCCCACTGCGGGTGGTAGCGGTACATGAACGCCTCCATCCACACCACGCCGCGCGCGACGCAGTGCTCGATCATGTCGGCCGCCTCGGCCGCGTCGAGCGCCGCGGGCTTCTCGCACAGCACGTGCTTGCCGGCGTCCGCCGCGCGCTTCGACCACTCGTTGTGGAGGTGGTTCGGAAGCGGGATGTAGACGGCGTCGACGCCGGCATCGGCGAGCAGCTCCTCGTAGGAGCCGTGCAGCCGGACGTCGAGGCCGGACTCGCGCAGGAACGCCGCGCCGGCGTCGCTCGACGACCCGATCGCGACCAGCTCGGCGTTCTCGGCCCGGAGGATCGACGGGATGACGACCTTGCGGCCGATGTTGGCGGCGCTCACGACGCCGAAGCGAACCTTCGCCATCGGCCCGCCATCGTACCCGTGGTCGCAGGGGCCAGGCGCCGAAGGTGCCCGGCCCCGTTGGGTCGATGTGCTACGCGGCCTCGTGCAGGCTCGCCACGTCCGGCATCCGCGCCAGCTCGGCGAGACCCTCGACCTCGAGCTGCCGCACCCGCTCGCGGGTGAGGCCTACCTCGCGGCCGATCACGTCGAGGTTCATCGGCTCCTCGCCGGCGAGGCCGTAGCGAAGCTCGAGCACGCGGCGGGTGCGCGGCGAGAGCCGGGCGAGCGCCGACCGCAGGGCGTCGGCCCGCAGGCCCACCGCCACGACGTCGTCGACCGGCTCGGCCTCCGTGTCGGGCAGCAGGTCGCCGAGCTCCGTCTCGCCGTCGACGGCCGCCGGCTGGTGCATCGAGACCGTGCTCGTGCGCACGTCGTCGAGCGCGTCGACGTCCTCGACCGACACCTGAGCCTGCTTCGCCACCTCCTCGACCGTCGCGGAGCGGCCCAGCCGCACCTCCGCCTCGCGGCGAGCGCGATCGACCTTGCGCATCCGGTCGTGGATGTGGACGGGCAGCCGGATCGTGCGGCTCTGGTTCGCCACCGCGCGCTGCACGGCCTGACGGATCCACCACGTGGCGTACGTGGAGAACTTCAGGTCGCGCTGCCACTCGAACTTCTCGACCGCGCGCACGAGGCCCAGCGTGCCCTCCTGGATCAGGTCGGTGAACGGCACGCCGTGACCGCGGTACTTCTTGGCGATCGACACGACGAGGCGCAGGTTGGCCTCGACCATGTGGCGCTTCGCCGCCTCGTCGCCCTGCTCGATCAGGCGCGCGAGCCGCTGCTCCTCGGCCTTGGTCAGAAGCGGCGTCCGGCCGATCTCCGCCAGGTACAGGTCGAGGCTGTTCGTGGTCGCCGGCGTGTGGTACCAGCGCGGCTGGGCCTGGACGACGTCGGGCTCGGGCTCGACCTCGCGCACGGCCACGACCTCGACGTCCAGCTCGTCGAGCTGGCGCCGCAGGTCCGCCTCGTCCTCCTCGGTGAGGTCCAGACCGGCGATGGCCGCCTCCACCTCGTCGGCGTCCACGGTGCCACGGGCCTCCGCAACCTCCAGGAGGTCTCGCAGCGGTGTGTGGTCCATCACATTCATTCTCATCATCCTCTTGGTGCATGGCGCCCGCGCAACCCGACCGGGTTCCCGGACGCTGGGGGTATTTCGGTTCAGACCCGGATGGAGCCGGGCGTCGGGGCTTCGGAGGCCCCACGGCTCCATCCACACTGTCTAACGGTTCGCTGGTACCAGGTATTCCCGTTTCTGGGAACAGGAACACGTGATACTTGACGGGACATTGGCGCCGCGGCGAGGTGCTCGGAATCGTCGGCGAGTCGGGCTGCGGGAAATCGACGCTGGGCGGGTACTGATGGGCCTCCAGCCGCCGACGTCAGACCCCAAGCTTTCATGCGACCGGTCGGTGGCTGCTGGGTGGAACTTCTCCCAAGGTGCGAGAGTCTCAGAGTCATGTGGCAACGGGCGGCTGTCGTGATCGTGCTCTGCCAGGTGCTGGCGGGGTGCAGCCTGGGCGGGAGCAGCAGTGGGCCCTCCGGACCGGTTGCCTCGGCGGCGAAGCTCGGCGTCCTGCGCGAGTCGTTCGCGGAACCACGCTGGTATCACCGCGCCTCGTCCATCGCGACGGTTTCCCAACGGCTCCCGATCGCCCTGGTGCGGCCCGATGCAGCGCTGGCCTCCGACCGGTCGCTGGACTCGGTCTGGGTCAGCAACGCCGGCCTGTGGCGAAACACGCACATCGTGCTGCTGTGGAACTCCGGCGTCGTGGAGACGGTGGACCGCTGGCGCTGCAACTGTGAAGCCTCCGCCAGCTTGCAGGACATGGGGCACCGAAAGCCGTTTCGCTTCCTGATGCTGCAGGGAGCGCCGGCAATTACGGGTCCGTCCGCACCTCGAACACGCGGGGCGGGTGGTCTGATCGCACGCGCAGAGGTGGCCTACGGGGTGCCGGCCAGCGTCGAGACGATCCGCGACGGCTACAACATCACGCTCTATCAGTACGGCGCTCATACGCAGCCGGGGCTGATCGCCGCCGCCCGGACGCTGCCGGTGGCGCACGGCGCCTTCGGGGTGCGCGGCTACGAGGCGGGCGGTGCAGTGCTGGGCGCCTGGAACGGCGCCAGGGGCATCCACGTCGCTGCGAAGGGCGGAGCCACGTTCGCCATCGGCGTTCGCCCTGAAGAACGTCACCGGCACGCCGCTCACGATCACCGGCGTGAACGCGATCAACGGGTTCATCCGCCTGGTCGGCGTCCACCTCCGCCCGTACACGCCGCCGACGGGCTCCGCCACCCCGCTCATCGCGCACCGACCGTACGACGCCACGCCCGAGCGGCTGGACTACGTCCTACGGCCGAACGCCTGGGTCGGCGTGCAGCTCGACTTCCGGGTCCGAAACCCCTGCGTCCACTGGGCGCAGGGGATCTACGACCGCACCGTCGAGGTGGCCTATACCCAGGGAGCCATCACGCACATCCAGGAGGTCCCGATGGTTCCGCTCACCATCAGACACCCTGGCTCGTGCTAGAGCACCGCGGCGTGGTCGGGCACGTAGGTCTGCGTCTCGCGATCAGGCCGGCGGTAGCCGTGGTCGGACTGGCGGGGCGGAAGCTCGACCGGCTCCGGTGTGCGGTCCTCGTACGGGATCCGGCTCAGCAGGTGTGCGATGCAGTTCAGGCGGGCGCGCCGCTTGTCGTCGGCCTCCACGACGAACCAGGGCGACTCCGGCCGGTCGGTGTGCACGAACATCTCGTCCTTCGCGCGCGAGTAGTCGATGTAGTGGCTTCTCGACTCGAGGTCCATCGGGGACAGCTTCCAGCGCTTCGTCTCGTCCCTGATCCGGTCGCGGAAGCGCTTCAGCTGCTCTTCGTCGGACACCGAGAACCAGTACTTCGTGAGCAGGATGCCGTCCTCGATCAGCATCCGCTCGAACGCAGGGCACTGGCGCACGAAGAGCTGGTACTCGGCCGGGGTGCAGAACCCGAGCACCCGCTCGACGCCGGCCCGGTTGTACCAGCTGCGGTCGAAGAGCACGATCTCGCCCGCCGACGGCAGGTGGGCGATGTAGCGCTGGAAGTACCACTGCGACTGCTCGCGGTCCGTCGGCGCGGGCAGCGCCGCGATGCGGGCGGAGCGGGGGTTGAGCGGCTCCATGATCCGCTTGATGACGCCGCCCTTGCCGGCGGCGTCGCGACCCTCGAACACCACCACCACGCGGACGCCCTCCTCACGCACCCAGGACTGCATGCGCGCCAGCTCGACCTGGAGCCGGTCGAGCTCCTTCTCGTACACCTTCCGCGGCACGCGCGTGGCTTTCCCGGTTGCGCCCGACATCCCCGGCCCGAGCCTAGCCCTTTCCGAGCGAGACGGCGGCCCGCGCCAGCTCCTCGACGTCGGGCACCTCGTCGTCGTCGTAGCGCCACGCCTGCCGGATGACGCCGTCCGCGTCGATCAGAAAGCAGCTGCGGACGGGCGAGTCGACGAGGCCGTCGAGGTCCTGGGCGACGCCGAACGCGCGCACGGCCTCGCCGGCCCAGTCGGACAGGAGCGGGTAGTCGAGCCACTGCTGCTCGGCGTACCTCTTGTGCGAGTAGGGGCTGTCGCGCGAGATCGCGGCGATGCGGACGCCGGCCACCCCGAAGACCGCGCTCCTGTCACGCAGGAGCCGAAGCTCGTTTCGTCAGGTGCCGGTCCAGTCGTAGAGGTAGAACGCGAGCAGGAGCGGCCCCTGCGCAGCGAGCTCGGTGAGCCGGACCGGGTGGACGTCGGTGTCGAAGACGGTGACGTCGGGGACGCGATCGCCGGGCTCGAGCACGCGGCGGAGACTACCTACGCGACCGCGGCATCGGCGTGATGGCACGCCACCCGGTGCTCGGCCCCCTCGAGAGGCGGCTTCTCGGCCCGGCCGATATCCGTCGCGAGCGGGCAGCGGGTCGAGTGCGGACAGCCGGTGACGCCGCCGAGGCGATCCCCTCGGCGGCCCGCGGCCGGTCGCGCAGGCGGCGACCGGCGGGCGACGTCCCGGGGATCGCGTCCACAGGCGGGTGCGCGGGTAGCATGGGCGACCGTGATCGCCCCGTTCAACCGTGACGGCGAGTGGCTGCGATGCCAGCTTCACTCGCATACGACCAACTCCGACGGTGAGGCGACCGCCGACGGCCTGATCGAGCACTACGTCCGAGCCGGCTTCGACGTCCTCGCGATCACCGACCACTGGCATATCACGACGGCCGCGCACGACGAGCTCGTGCTCCTGCCCTCGAGCGAGCTCTCGGCCAAGCTGGAGGGGCGCGGCGACTTCGACGCCGACGTGCTCGCGTACGGCATCGACGTCCTGCCGGAGCCGCGCGAGGAGTTCCCCTCGATCGCCGCCGCGGCCGAGTGGATCGTCGCGCAGGGCGGCGTCGCGTACCTGGCGCATCCGTACTGGAGCGGCCTTCGGGCCGAGGACTACCTGGCCGCGCCGGCCCTGTCCGGCATCGAGGTGATGAACGCCGGCTCGGAGCTGCTCCAGGGGAACGGGCTCTCGGCCGTCCACTGGGACGACATCCTCCACCTCGGCGGGGCATGCCTGGGGATCGCGACCGACGACTCCCACTACCCCGGCCAGGACAGCCGGCTTGCGTGGACCGTGGTGGCGGCTCCGGAGCGCTCGCGCGAGGCGGTGCTCGAGGCGCTGCGGAACGGCGACTTCTACGCCACGACGGGTGCGGCGATCCTCGGGATCGACGTGGGCGGCGGCGGTGTGGAGGTGCGCTGCGGGCCGGCCCGCTCGATCACGGTGCGGTCCGGGCCGTGGGACGGCTGCCGGGTGGACGCCGGCCCGTATGCGATGAACTGGCGCGGACGGGTGCTCGACCGCCGCCACGACGGCGCCATCACGCGGGCCCGGTTCGAGCCGCCGGAGTACTGGAGGTGGGGCCGGGTCGAGGTCGTCTCGGTCGAGGGCGCGACCGCCTGGTCGAACCCGTTCGCCGTGGACTAGACACGCGAAACGGCCTTCGCTAATCTGCGTGGTGCTCGGTCGAAGCAATTGCCCCGCTTCCCGAGCGAGCCGCGTCTCGCCCCAGACGCCTGGTACGCGTCCTCCCGAAGAGTCGCAACCCTCCGTCGGGGCGGGGCGCGGTGCAGCGACACGCGGCCTTCCGGGGTCGACGATCCCCGCCATCGCCGCGATACGGTGCGCGCATGGCACGGCAGGCCGACATCGCGCTTCGGATGCGGAGCGTCACGAAGCGCTTCGGCCCGATCACGGCGGTCGACGGCCTCGAGCTCGACGTCCCGGCCGGGACGTGCGTCGGCCTGCTCGGCCCGAACGGCGCGGGCAAGTCGACGACGATGAAGATGCTGACGGCCCAGGCCATCGCCGACGAGGGCGAGCTCGAGGTGCTGGGCTACCGGCTTCCGGGCGAGTCGAAGCAGGCCCGAGCCGAGTGCGGCGTGGTCCCCCAGCTCGACAACCTCGACGTGACGCTCACCGTCGAGCAGAACCTGCGCGTGTTCGCGTGGCTCTACCGGCTCGGCCGGAACGAGCGCGGCCCCGCGGTGGAGCGCGCCCTCGAGATCGCGAACCTCGTGCATCGCCGCTCGACGCGCGTCGACGAGCTCTCGGGCGGGATGCGCCGCAGGCTCCTGATCGCCCGGGCGCTCGTCCACCGGCCCCGGCTCGTGCTGCTCGACGAGCCGACGGTCGGCCTCGACCCGCAGGTGCGCCAGGAGCTGTGGGCGCTGATCGACGGCCTGCGGAGCGAGGGCGTCTCGATCCTCATGTCGACCCACTACATCGAGGAGGCCGAGCGGCTCGCCGACTCCGTCACGATCATGTCGGAGGGGAAGGCGATCGTCACGGGCCGGCCGGCCGATCTGGTGGCCGAGCACGCCGGCCGCGAGGTGCTGGAGGTGTACGGGCCGCCGGACCGGCTGGCCGAGGTCGAACGGACCGCGCTCGCGGGCGGCCTGCGGACGCGCCGCACCGGGACGAGCGTCGCCGTCGTCGGAATCGAGAGCGCGAACGGGTTCGACCACGAGGGCGCCCGCCGCCCGGCCAACCTCGAGGACGTGTTCGTGCTCCTGACCGGGGAGGACATCGAGTGACGATCAGGACCGTGGGGCGGCGCCTGCACCGGCTCGAGCGGCCGGCGCTCGCCGGCGTGCTCTACCGCGAGATGGTGAACTTCTCCTCGTACTGGCGCTCTGCCACGTTCTCGTCGACCGTCGAGCCGACGATCTACCTGCTGGCCTTCGGGTTCGGGTTCGGGTCGCTGGTGTCGCGGGTCGGCGGCTACGACTACGTCGAGTTCGTCGGCACCGGCACGGTCGCGACGGCCGTCCTCTTCTCGAGCGTCTTCCCGGGGATGTTCTCGACGTTCGTGAAGCACCGGTTCCAGCGGACGTACGACGCGATCCTGGCCGCGCCGGTCGACACCGAGGAGCTGGTGACGGCCGAGGCGCTGTGGATCGCGCTGCGGGCCGGCACGTACGGGTGCGCGCCGCTCTTCGTCGCGATCGCGTTCGGCCTCGACCCGCGCCCGCAGATGATCGTCGTGCCGGCGATCGGCTTCGTGGCCGGCTTCGGCTGGGCGGCGTTCGGCATCATCGTGGCGGCCACGATGAAGTCGATCGACAACTTCAGCTACGTGATCAGCGCGGTCGTCACGCCGCTCTTCCTGGTCGCAGGCACGTTCTTCCCGATCGACGGCCTCCCGCAGTGGGCGCAGGACCTCGCGCAGCTGAACCCGCTCTACCACACGGTCCAGCTCGTGCGCCACGCCGCCTTCGGCTTCGACCCGCCGGCCGACGTCGTGCACGTCGCGGCGCTCCTCATCTTCGGCATCGCCACCTGGCGCGTCGCGATCTGGCGCATGTCCAGGCGGCTCGTGCTGTAGACCAGCGGGCTCTTGTCTACCCCCAGACCTCCGCGGCGGTCTCGACGACCAGCCGCAGCTTGGCCATCTCCTCCTCGACGGTGAGCGCGTTGCCCTCGACCGTCGAGGCGAAGCCGCACTGGGGCGAGAGGCACAGCTGCTCGACGTCGACGTGCCGGCTCGCCTCCTCGATCCGCCGCTTCAGGTCGTCCTTCGACTCGAGCTCACCGCGCTTCGTCGTCACCAGGCCGAGCACGACCATCTTTCCGGGCGGAACGAACCGCAGCGGCGAGAAGCTGCCGGAGCGCTCGTCGTCGTACTCGAGGAAGAAGCCGTCCACGTCGAGGTGTGGGAAGAGCGCCTCCGCGACGAAGTCGTAGCCGCCCTCCGCGGCCCACGCCGAGCGGAAGTTGCCACGGCACATGTGCGTCGTCAAGGCCATCCCCTCCGGGCGGCCCGCGAGCGCCTCGTTCAGGTGCCGGATGTAGGCCTCGTGCTGGTGCTCGCGGTCGCCGCCGATCGCCGCAGCGTGCTCGCGCTGGCGCGGGTCGTTCAGGTACGCCAGGCTCGTGTCGTCGAGCTGGAGGTAGCGGCAGCCGAGCTCGCCGAGCCGCCCGATCTGCTCGCGATAGGCCGCCGTCAGATCGGCCCAGAACTCCTCCATGTCCGGGTAGACCGCCTCGTCGATCGACGCCCGGCCGCCGCGGTAGTGCACCATGCTCGGCGAGGGGATGGTGAGCTTGGGCGTGATCCCGGCGCCGACCTGGCCGGCGAGGAACCCGAACGCGTCGGCGAAGATGGTCTCGTCGAGGTGGATCGGCGAGGAGACCCGAAGCGACGGCGGCGTGAACGCCATCGTGCCGTCCGCATTTCGGAACTCGACCTTGAGCTTCGAGTCCATGACCTTCTCGATCCCGCCCAGGGAGTAGATGAAGTCCATGTGCCAGGAGGCGCGGCGGAACTCGCCGTCGGTCGCCGAGCGCAGGCCGGCGTCGGCCTGGAGCTGCACGGCCCCGCGGATCGCCTCGTCCTCGACCGCCCGCAGCTGGTCCGCGTCGATCCGGCCCGCGGCGTGTGCGTCCCGAGCCTCGTGCAGCTCGGGCGGGCGCAGCAGGCTGCCGACGTGGTCAGCCCGAAACGGTGGTGTGATCCGCGGCGCCATCCCGGAGGAGCGAAGGATACGCCCCCGCGAGCCGGAGCCCCGAGGCGACGAGGAACGCGCCCGCGCGCCGCCGCAGGGTGCCCGGAACGCGCGGGCGGGTGTCGTGCCGGAGCCGCTCGATCCGCTCTGCGGCGATGAGCTGTCGGGCCTGCGTGTCGGTCGGTTGGAGCATGAGCACCTCTCCTCTCTCGATCTGAACTATCTTGAAATCGAGATACTATCGCTCAAATCTCTTGACGTCAAGGAAAAGTGTGGCACACTTCTCTCGAGATGGCTCCGCACCCGGACGCCCGCGACCACGTCGACGCCTTCCTGGACCGGATCGAGCTCCTGTTCCCCGACCTGGACCTCGAGATCGAGGGCATCGTCGACCGCATCGGCGGCATCAACCGCCGCATCAAGCGGATGCTCGACGAGACGCTCGCCGAGGTCGGGCTCGACACTGCCGAGTACCGGGTGCTCTCGGCGCTGTCGCAGGCCGGCCCGCCCTTCCGCAGCACGCCCGGCCGGCTGGCGAAGCGGATGGACCTCTCGAGCGGCGCGATGACGAACCGGCTCGACCGGCTCGAGGAGGCCGACCTCATCCGCCGCCTGCCCGACCCCGCGGATCGCCGCAGCGTCGTCGTCGAGCTCACCGACCACGGCCACGAGACGATCAAGAAGGCCGTCGGCGTGCAGGCTCAGAAGGAGGCGCTCATGGGGGCCGCCCTGAGCCCGCGCGAGCAGAAGCAGCTGAACGGCCTGCTGCGCAAGGTCATGCTGGAGCTGGAGCGCCGGGGACGGTGAGCGCCGCCGCCCCCGCCAGCCCCACGTAGTTCTCGGCCAGCGAGCGCGCCATCGCCTCGGACTGCACGACGTACCGCAGCTGCGACTGCTGGAGCCGGAGGTCGAACGGGTCGGCGTCGGGCGGCCGGTGGAGCATCGAGGTCATCCACCACGAGAAGTGCTCGGCCCGCCACACCCGCCGCAGGCACGCGTCCGAGTAGGCGTCCAGCAGCGCCGTGCCGCCGCTTCGGTGCCGGCCGGCGATCGCCTCGGCCAGGAGCGTCACGTCGGAGATCGCGAGGTTGAGTCCCTTGGCCCCGGTCGGCGGCACGATGTGCGCCGAGTCGCCGGCCAGGAAGAGGCGGCCGTGGCGCATCGGCTCCGCGACGTAGCTCCGCATGCCGGTGATGCTCTTCTCGGCGATCGGGCCGCGGTTCAGCGAGTGGCCCGGGATCCCGGCCCGGGCCTCGAGCTCCTCCCAGATCCGCTCGTCGGGCCACCCGGCCACGTCCTCGTCGGGGCGGCACTGGAGGTAGAGGCGGCTGACCTCGGGCGATCGCAGGCTGAGCAGCGCGAAGCCGCGGTCGGTGTGGCAGTAGACGACCTCGTCGTGCGCGGGGGCGGCGTGGGCCAGGATGCCGAGCCAGCCGTACGGGTACTCGCGCGAGAACTCGGTCAGGACGCCGGCCGGGATCGCCGCGCGGCAGGCGCCGTGGAAGCCGTCGCAGCCGGCGATGAGGTCGCACTCGAGCTCGTGCGCCCGGCCGTCGTGGAGGTAGGTGATCCGGGGGAGATCGCTCTCGAGATCGTGCACGGCCACGTCCTCGACCTCGAAGAGGAGCGGCTCGCCGGCAGCAAGCCGGATCGCGATCAGATCCTTCACGATCTCGGTCTGGCCGTAGATGACGATGGCCGCGCCGCCGGTCAGCTCGCTCAACGGAACCCGATGACGCTCGCCGCCGAACTGGAGCCGGATCCCGTGGTGGACGATCCCCTCGCGCCGGAGCCGCTCGCCCGCACCGGCCCCGACCAGCGTGTCGACCGTGCCCTGCTCGAGCACGCCCGCCCGGATGCGGTGCTCGACGTGCTCGCGGCTACGCGCCTCCAGGACGACCGACTCGATGCCCTCGGCGCGAAGCAGCTGGGCGAGCGTCAGACCGGCGGGCCCGGCGCCGACGATCCCGACCTGGGTGCGCACCGCGCCTCAGCTCCCCTCCGCGTCCTGCACCGCCTGGGCGATCGCGAACGCCGAGTTCGCCGCCGGGACGCCGCAGTAGACGGCGCTCTGGAGGAGCACCTCCTTGATGTCGTCCCATTCGACGCCGATCCGGCGGGCCGAGCGCAGGTGCAGCTCCAGCTCGCGCTCGCGGCCGAGCGCCACCAGCGTGGAGAGCGTGATGAGGCTGCGCGTGCGCCGGTCGAGACCCGGCCGCGTCCAGATCTCGCCCCAGGCGTACCTCGTCAGGAGCTCCTGGAACTCGCGCGTGAGATCGCTCGCGCGGGCCGTGGCGGCGTCCACGTGCTCGTCGCCGTGCACCTCCCGGCGCACCCGCATGCCGCGCTCGTAGCGCTCGTCGCTCATGCCGCGTCTCCGGCGAGATGCACGAGCACCGCGTCGGCGAACGCGGCCGGCTGGTTGGCGCTCGCGAGGTGGGCGCAGTCCTCGAGGACGACGTGACGCGCATCGCCGACCCCGTCCGCCAGCTCCCGGCCTCGGCCGGGCGGAGCGACCGTGTCCTCGGAGCCGGACAGGATCAGCGTGGGCGCGAGCACCCGGCGCAGGTGCGGCGTCGCGTCCCACTCCACGAGGGCATCGCAACAGGCGGCGTAGCCCTCGCGGCTGACGGCGCAGAACGCGGTTCGAAACCGGGCCACGACGTCGCGGTGCTCCGCCGCGAACGCGGGGGTGAACCAGCGCTCGATGATGCCGTCCACGACGGCCTCCGTGCCTTCGGCGCGTACGATCGCCGCTCGCTCGATCCACGTCTCGGGGGTCGCGAACCGGGGACCGGCCGACGCGACCACCAGCCTGTCGACCCGGTCGGCCGCGTTGGCGGCGATCCAGACGGCGACCGCGCCGCCGATCGAGAGGCCGCACACGCCGACGCGCTCCAGCCCGAGGCGGTCGAGCAGCTCGATCGCGTCGCCGGCGAGCGCCTCGATCGTGTAGGGCCCGTTCGGCGCGGGGGTGCCCCCGTGGCCGCGCTGGTCGTAACGCACCAGGCGGTGGCGGAATCCGAGCGGGACCACCTGCGGCTCCCAGAGCTCGAGCGCGGTGCCCAGCGAGTTCACGAGCAGAAGCGGCGCGCCGGCCCCGTCGATGCGATGGTGCACCCTCACGGGTCGCCTCCGTTCGCCTGCGCGTGCCGGGCCAGCGCGCGGTCGACCAGCGCGGCGGCCGAGCCGAGATACTCCTCCGGGTCGAGCAGCGCGTCCACCTCCTCGGCGGAGAGGCCGACCCGCTCGTCGGCCACGAGCGCCCACCGGAACGAGCCGGTCGCGGCGGCGGTCGCCACGACCTCGCGGGCCGCGCTCCGGCCGAGGCGTGGCGCGAGCAGGTGCGACACCCGCTCTGCGACCACGACCCCGCCGGTGAGGTCGAGGTTCTGGCGCATGCGCTCGGGGTCGATCTCGAGGCCGGCCAGCGCCTCGGCCGTGTTCGCGAGCGCCCCGCCGCCGCACGCGAGCGCGCCGGAGAGGGCCGCCCACTCCGACTGCCACGCACCGGCGGCCCGCTCGTGCTCCGCCTCGACCGCGGCGAGCAGCACCGTCGCATGGCCCCGGGCCTGGCGGGCGCAGGCGATCGCCCGCACCGACGCCGCCGGGTTCTGCTTCTGCGGCATGGTCGAGGACGCCCCGCCCGCGGCCTCGCGCACCTCGGCCACCTCGGTCTGGGACAGGAGCACGAGGTCGCCCGCGATCTTGGCGGCGGCGCCGGCCGCCGCGGCAAGCGCGGAACCGAGCTCGGCGATCCGTAGCCGGTCGGCGTGCCACGGAATGTCCGGCTCGGGCAGGTCGAGCTCGCCGGCGAAGCGCCGCACCACCTCCGGGCCGGTCTCGCCGAGCGCGGCGAGCGTCCCGGCGGCCCCGCCGAGCTGTGCGGCGAGCCGCTCATGGCGGATGCGCTCGAGCGCGGCGCGCGCATCCAGGAGGGCGACCAGCCAGCCGGCGCACTTGAGCCCGAACGTGGTCGGCACGGCCTGCATCAGGAGCGTGCGGGCGGCCATCGGGGTCGAGCGGTGCTCCGCCGCCAGCTCCGCGCACCGCCCGGCGGCCTCGTCGAGCCGGACGAGCGCAATGCCGAGCGCGCGGCGCGCGACGAGCATCGCGGCCGAGTCCATGATGTCCTGGCTGGTCGCGCCCCAGTGCACGAACGCGCTCGCCTCCCCGCCCACCGCATCGGCCAGCTCGCGCACGAGCGGCTCCACGGGGTTCCCCGCCGACCGGCCCGCCTCCGCCAGCCGCGCCGCGTCGAAGAGCTCGGGCCGGCACCGGTCCGCGATCGCGGCCGCTGCGTCGGCGGGGATCGCCCCGGTGGCAGCCTCCGCGCTCGCGAGGGCTCGCTCGGCCTCGACCAGCGCGCCGAGCCAGGCCCGGTCCGATACGGCGTCGAGCAGGTCGTCGGGCACGAGGATGGCGGCGAACCCGCTCACAGCACGAAGAAGGTCGTCTGCCCCTCGCCCTGGAGCCGGATGTCGAAGGTGAGACCGCCGTCCGCGGGCCGGGCGACGAGCGTCGCGCGCTCGTCCGGCTCGAGGGCGGAGAGCACGGGGTCGGCGGTGTTGGCCTCCTTCTCGTCGGGGAGGTACATGCGGGTCAGGAGCGGCTTCAGGAGCCCGCGCGCGAACACCAGGAGCGCCAGGTGCGGCGCCTCGCCGCCGGCCCCGGCGGGCCGGGCCGTGACGAGGTGGAAGGCGCCGCCGGCGTCCGTGCCGCATCTGCCCCAGTGACCGCCGGCGCGGTCCCAGGCCTCGACCACGGCGTCCGGGACCGGCTCGCCGTCGCCGTCGATCACGCGTCCCGAGATCGCGACGGCACCGTCGGCGCCCTCGGGGACGAGCTCCTGCTGCGGCCGGGCGCACAGGCCGATCGTGAAGAACGGCCCGACGGTCTGCGACGGCGTCGGCTCGGTCACGGTGACTCCTCGATCGGCGTCGAGCCGAGGACGATGTCGAACCGGTAGCCGAGCGCCCACTCCGGCGCCGTCGTCTCCCAGTCGAAGGCGCTCACCAGCCGCTGCCGGGCGGCGGGGTCGCGCACGGACTGGAAGATGGGGTCGAACTCGAAGAGCGGGTCGCCCGGGAAGTACATCTGCGTGACGAGCCGGTCGATGAAGGCGCGGCCGAAGACCGAGAGATGGATGTGCGCGGGACGCCAGGCGTTCGGATGGTTGCGCCATGGGTACGCGCCCGGCTTCACGGTCACGAACCGGTAGCGGCCGTCGGCGTCCGTCAGACAGCGCCCGGCGCCGGTGAAGTTGGGGTCGAGCGGCGCGGGGTGCCGGTCGCTGCCGTGCCGGTAGCGGCCGGCCGCGTTCGCCTGCCAGATCTCGAGCAGCGTCCCAGGAACTCCCCGCCCGTCGGAGCCGAGGACGCGGCCGCTCACCACGATCCGCTCCCCCAGCGGGTCGCCGTCGTGCTGCGCGGTCAGGTCGGCGTCGGCCGCCGCCACGTCGCCGGTGCCGAAGACCGGCCCCGTGCGGTCGGCGAGCGCCTCCGGGAGCAGGACGAGCGGGGCCGCCGGCGCGCGCTTCACGCTCGAGCGGTACTCCGGGTGCAGGTAGCGCGGCTCGCGGCCGCCGCGGTCCGAGTCCTCCACCCGCACCAGCCGCCGGTCGCTCACGCCTGCCTCCGCTCCTCGACCGTCCGCAGCGAGCGAAGGACGTCCAGCTCCCTGTCGGTGGGTGGATCCCCTACCTCGACCTGTTCGGCGACGCGCAGCGGCCAGCCCGTCGCGTCGCGCACGCGCTCGACAGTCACGCCGGGGTGAAGCAGGGTGAGGGCGAGCTCGCAGGTGGCCGGATCGGGCTCGAGCACGCCCAGGTCGGTGATGACCGCCGTAACACCGCGGCCGGTGAGGCCGTACCGCTCGCGTGCGCCGGTCCCGTCGCCGTGGCCGACCGTCGTCACGAAATCCAGCCGCTCGACGAAGGCGCGGGGCGTGTGCTCGAGCATGACCAGCGTCTCGCGGCACGAGCCCGCGATCTCGGGCGCGCCGCCGCCCCCGGGAAGCCGCACCCTGGGATGCTCGTACTCGCCGATCACGGTGCTGTTCAGGTTGCCGAAGCGGTCGATCTGGGCGGCGCTCAGGAAGCCGACGTCGATCCGGCCGCCCTGGAGCCAGTACCCGAAGATCTCGGGCACCGACACCACGGCGTCGGCCGTCTCGGCGAGCTCGCCGTCGCCGATCGAGAGCGGCAGGTGACGCGGCTTGGCGCCGATCGTGCCGCTCTCGTAGATGAGGACGCATCGGGGCGCGTGGGTGGCGCGCGCCAGGTTGGCGGCCCGGCTGGGGAGGCCGATCCCGACGAAGCAGACCGCCCCGTCCTCGAGCCGGCGGGCCGCGGCCACCGCCATCATCTCTGCCGCCGTGTAGCCGTTCCCGCTCACGCGGTCGCCGCCTCTTCGAGGCTCGTGCGGTACCCGTCCACGTCGCGGGTCTCGAGCACGTGCCGGCGCATCCACTCCTGGAAGCGGTCGCGGTCGCGGCTGATCGCATCCCAGCGGCGATAGAAGTCGTTGTCGCGGTCGTAGTAGCCGTGGGCGTAGGACGGGTGCGCCCCGCCCGGCGCCGCGGCCACCGCCGTCACGACCCACCCCGGCAGGATCGTCGCCCCCGGCTTCGGGGTCAGCTCGTCCACGAGCTCCTCGACGGTCACGAGCGACCGCGCCGAGGCGAGCACCGCCTCCTTCTGGACGCCGCTGATGCCCCACAGCTGCACGTTCCCCTCGCGGTCGGCCCGCTGGGCGTGCACGATGCCGACGTCGGGCCGGAGCGCGCGCACCGCCGCCACCCGCTCGCCGGTGAAGGGGCAGTCGATCCACGCCGCCGATGGAGTGTGCGCGGGCAGGTCGGTGCCGGCGTAGCCGCGCAGCACTCCGAAGGGCAGGTTGGCGGCGCCCGCCGAGTACGCGGCCGCCATCCCGGCGTGCGAGTGCTCCTCGAGCTCGAGGGGCACGGGCCAGCCGTTCTCGACCGCGTCGCGCAGGCGGTGCAGCGACCCCACGCCGGGGTTCCCGCCCCACGAGAAGACGAGCTTCCGCGCGCAGCCGGCGCCGAGCAGCTGGTCGTACACGAGATCC
>JAICKX010000134.1 GCA_025927685.1 Thermoleophilia bacterium
CCTCGAAGACGGAAGCGTGCAGCGGATGGAGCGCGATCCCGATCGACGCTTCGACGTCGAGGGTGAGCCCCTGGACCGCGAACGGCTCCTCGAGCGTGCGGTGCACCGCGCGGGCCACCTCCTCGGCCGCGGCCGGGCCCGAGACGTGCGTGAGCAGGATGCCGAACTCGTCGCCGCCGAAGCGGGCGACCGTGTCCGACTCGCGCAGCACCCGCCGGAGGCGCGGCCCCACCTCGCGCAGCAGGAGGTCGCCGGAGTGGTGGCCGAGCGTGTCGTTGATCTCCTTGAACCGGTCGAGGTCGATCAGGAGGAGCGCGGTGTTGTGGCCGTGGCGGGCGCTCGCCAGGATCGCCTGGTGGGCGCGGTCGCGGAAGAGGCTGCGGTTGGGAAGGGAGGTGAGCGCATCGTGCGCGGCGTCGTGCGCCGAGCGCTCGGCGTGCGCGTGCAGCTCGGCGGCCCTGCGCCGCAGCTCGCGCGACGTGCTCGCCGCCAGCCGGAAGAGCACGGCATACAGCACCGTGAGGCCGATCACGAGCACGAGGTAGAGCCGGTGCGTGTCGTGCGCGATCGCCGCCGCCACGGGCGCATACGGCATGTAGAGCTCGAACGCTCCGACCGGCGTGCGCGCGCCCTTCGAGCGGATCGGCGTGTAGACCTCGAGCAGGGGCCCGTACCGCCGGACGAGCGGCAGGTTCTGCCGCTCGATGTTGCCGCGGTCCGAGATCACCTCGGACGCCGTCTGGCCCTCGAGCGCCTCGCCCAGCTCATCGGACGGCTCGCCCTCGGCGCCGTGGCCGATGAGCGCCGCGTCGGTCGAGTAGACGATCGTGCGGTGCTCGTTCCAGATCTGGATCCGCGCCACGTGCACCTCGCCCGGCGAGAGCGCGCGCACCGCGTCGTCGAGCGCCGTGGCCTGGGCCGGCGGCAGCCCGTGCACGAGCGCGGAGCGCGTCAGGTGCGGCTCGATCCCGAGCCTGACCGTCAGGTCGGCGACCTCGATGCTCGAGCGCAGCGTGCGGTCGTGGATCTGGTTTCCGAGGTAGTTCGCGAGCACGAGCCCGAGCACGACGACGGGCACCGCGCTTGCAACGGCGAACTTCCCCAGGAGGCCGACCCGGGGGCGGAGATGGGCGAGCGAGAACGTCAAGGCGCCAACGACGGGATCTCCTAAGAGAATCGGCGCAAATGGGTGCGTTCGTTAGGAAAACCGCGCTACCAGCCGGCGCCGCCCAGGCCGATCACGCGCCCGCGCGGGACGAGCGCGTCGGCGTCCAGCCCGCCGAACGCGCCGCGGTGGAAGATGAGCGGTTCCCCGCCGGAGCCCTCGAAGTCGACGACCTCGCCCACGACCAGGTCGTGGTCGCCCGCGGCGTGAATCGAGAAGACCTGGCAGCGCAGGATCGCGAGGGAGTGCATGACGACCAGGTAGCCGGCCGGGTCGACGACGGTGTGGCCCTCGGGAAAGGCCGCCCCCGGGCGCGCGAAGGCCAACGCGACGTCGCGCTGGCGGCGGTGCAGCACGTTCACGGCGAACCGGTCGCACCTCCGCACCATCTCGAGCGTCCGCGTGCCGTGGGCGAGCGAGATGAGCACGAGCAGCGGGTCGAGCGACACGGAGGTGAACGAGTTCAGCGTCATCCCCGCGTACGTGGTCCCGATCCGTGTCGTCACCACGGTGACGCCGGTCGCGAACGCTCCGACGACGTCACGGAAGTCGAGCCGCCGGCCCGGGTCCTCCAGCATGGGTCGAGCCTAACACCGGCCCGTGAAGGGTGGTAGACATCCCAGCGTGCCACCGACCGGACGACCGGCCACGCGGCGGCTGGCCGCGGTGGAGCGCGCGCTGCGCGTGCTCGACGCCTTCGCGGACGCCGGAGGCGACGCGGGCACCAACGAGCTGGCGCGCGCCACCGGCATCAACCCGTCCACGGTGTCGCGGATCCTGGCCACGCTCGTGGCGTCCGGATACGTTCAGCACGAGCCCGGCACCGGCCGTTACCGGATCGGCCCGCAGGTGCTCAGGCTCTCGAGTCACGCGCTCGGCGGCCTCGACCTGCGGGCGGCGGCCCGCCCGCACCTGGACGCCCTGGCCGAGGGGACGGGCGAGACGGCCACGCTCTCCGTGCCGGGGGAGCCCGACGCGGTCACGATCGACTTCGTCCTGAGCCGCGCAAGCGTCGCGTCGGTGGCCCGGGTCGGCCGGCCGAGCATCGCGCACGCCACCGCCACCGGGAAGGTGATGCTGGCGTTCGCGGGCCACGGCATCCCGCCCGGGCCGCTCCACCGCTTCACCGACCGCACGATCACGGACCCGGCCCGGCTGGCGGACGAGGTGGCCGCCGTGCGGCGCGACGGGCACGCGCATGCCTCGGGGGAGCGGGAGCCGGACCTGAACGCGGTCGCCGTCCCCGTGTTCGGCGAGCCCGGGCGGCTGATCGCGATCCTCGGCGTCCAGGGCCCGCAGTCGCGCTTCCGCGTCCGGGCGCAGGACGCTGCCGTCCCGCTGCTCGGCTCGCACGCGCTCGCGCTCTCGGCGGAGCTCGGGTATCATGGCTCATGAAATGGCAATAGCATTGCCGCTGGGGCAATAAAAGAGGAGACGACGATGACGCTGCCCGCTTCCGCGAAGTACCTCGTGATCGGCGCTGGGGTGCACGGCCTCTCGACGGCCTGGCACCTGGCAAAGGAGCAGCGCACCCGTGGCGAGGAGCCGGACGTCCTCATCGTCGACAAGACCGGCGTCGGCGCCGGCGCGTCCGGCATCGCCTGCGGCGTCGTCCGCAACAACTACTTCCAGCCGGCCATGTCCGAGCTCATGGCCGCGAACGTCGAGGTGTGGGAGCAGGATCCCGAGGCGTTCTCCTACCACCCCGTCGGCTACCTCGCGCTGGGCGCCGCCTCGCAGGTCTCGGACCTGACCGCGGTGCACGAGCGCCAGGCGCGGATCGACTACCCGTCCGAGCTGATCGTCGGCGCCGCCGAGGTGGCCCGTCACATGCGCGAGATGTTCCCCGACTGGCGGGCGCAGGGCGTCGAGGTGTGCCTGCACGAGGAGAAGGGCGGGTTCGCCAACAACATGGCCTCGATGCACGGCCTGGCCGCGAAGGCCGAGGAGGCCGGGGCCAGGCTGGTCGACGGCGTGCGCGTGACCGGGTTCGAGATGGACGACTCGGGCGCCGTGACGGCCGTCGAGACCGACCGGGGCACCGTCGCCGTCGAGCAGGTCGTGGTCGCCGCCGGCCCGTGGGTGAAGTCCATCTGGACGATGCTCGGCCTCCCGAACACGCTCGACGTGAGGACCCCCGACGGCACCGTCCACGCCGACCAGGAGATGTGGACGTACTGGTACCTCCAGGAGGGCGAGATCGACGTCGACCCGGCCCTGCTCTCGCTTCCGGACGGCTCGATGCCGCCGGTGCTCCATGTCGACTCCGACGCGCCGCTCTACGACGACGAGGGCAACTTCGTCACCGACGAGCTGTGGGGCAACTACTTCAAGCAGGACCTGCACGGCGTGCAGGGCGGAGCAGCGCCCGTCGTGGTCGGGCACGAGTTCGAGGTCGACCCGTATCCCACGGCGAGCGTCCAGGCGGACTTCGCCGACATGTGGTGCGCGTCGCTCTCGCACTGCATGAAGCGCTTCGAGGGCAAGCGGGCGACGTACAAGAACGTTCGCTCCGGCGGCGTCGGCTGCTTCACCGCCGACAGCTTCCCGGTCTTCGACTACATGCGCCCGAACGTCTACGTGATCGCCGATTCGAACCACGGCTACAAGATGATCGGCGTGGGTCGCGAGGTGGCGCGGGTGCTGTCGGGCGGCGAGTCGGGGCTGCTTCAGCCGTTCCGGTACGAGCGCTTCGCCACCGGCGACCTGCACCCGGTCTCGAACAGCCCCTATCCCTGGAGCTGACGTGAAGCCGCTGATCGGCGTCTCGGCGGGCTTCCACGGATTCGGTGACTACGCCGCGGTGGGGTATCAGCGCCCGCTGGTCATGGCGGGCGCGGTGCCGGTCATCCTGTCGCGTGTCCCGGACGGCCTCGACGACCAGCTCGACCGGCTCGACGGCGTGATGCTGGCGGCCGGGCACGACATCGATCCCGCCCGCTACCGCGGCGAGCCGCACCCCCTCCTCGGCCCCGTCGATCCTGCACGCGACGCGTTCGAGCTCGTCCTCGTGGAGCGCGCACTCGCCCGGGGCCTGCCGCTCCTCGCCGCCTGCCGCGGAATGCAGATGCTGAACGTCGCGCTGGGCGGCTCGCTGGTCCAGGACCTGAGCCTGGTCGACGAGTGGCGGGGGCATCCGTCCGATCCGACCGGCCGGCTCTGGAGCGCGTTCCAGGCGGCGGCGATGACCGACGCGCCGCCGCCCCCGCATCCCCGCCACGAGATCGACGTGGCGCCGGGCACGCTCCTGCATCGTTTGATCGGCGCCCGGATCGAGGTCGACAGCTTCCATCACCAGGCGGTCGACCGGGTCGGAGCTGGGCTGGTCGTCTCGGCGCGCGCCCGGGACGGCGTCATCGAGGCGCTCGAGATCCCCGGCCGGTTCGTGCTCGGGATGCAATGCGAGCTGCATGAGGAATGGCGGATCGAGCCGCGCCTCCAGGGCGTCGTCGAGGCGTTCGGGGCGGCCGCAGCCGCCGCTCGCGCCGCGGCCTAGACCTAGACTCGAGGGATGGGAATCCGGCGGTCGAGGCGGCCGGTCGCCGCTGCGCGACTCGACGAGGCGGCGCGCCGGCTCCTGGATGCGTCGCTGCTGTGCGCGATCTCGACGGTGTCACCGCGCTCCATCGCCCACGTGAGCACGGCGTACTTCGCGTGGGACGAGCGGCTGCGCCTGGTCTGGATGTCCGACGCCGATGCGGGACATTCGAGGAACATTCGCGCCCGCCCGACCACCGCCGTCGCGGTCTACGGCCCCGCGCAGCGGTGGGGCCACCCGGATCGGGGCATCCAGCTGTTCGGCCGCGCGCGCGAGCTGGCCGGCCGCGAGGCACTGGATGCCGAGGAGGTCTACGCCCGGCGGTTTTCGGCCTACCACCGCGGCGCCCTCGGCGCCTACCGCTTCTACCGGTTCGCGGCGCGCCGGGCGAAGCTCTTCGACGAGGCGGTGTTCGGAGCCGGAGTCTTCGTCACGGCCCGCGTTGAAGGCCGCACACTCGTGTGGGATGGGACGGAGGTCTCCGCGGGAGGCACGTGAGTCAGGCCGCCGCGCCGCGTCGCATGTGGGCCGCCGCGACGATCGCGGCCGCGACGGCGGCGGCGACCGCGATTCGCATCTCGCCGAGCGCGACGGCCGAGACGGGCGCCGCGGCGGCACCGGCGAGGCCGGCGGCCGTGAGCTCCCGGGTCACGGCTGCGCAGGCCGCGGCGACGGCGAGCGCCACGATCGCGACCCGCCAGTCGAGGATCAGAAGCCCTCCGAGCGCCGGCCCCAGGCCCCGACCTCCTCGGAACCGAAGCTGGGCCGGCGCCACATGGCCGGCGACGACGGCGACGAGCGCGGCCGCGCCGGCTCCGTCGCCGGCAGCCGCCGTGGCGGTCACCGCCGCCGCTGCGCCCGTCGCCACGTCCGCAGCGAGTGTGACCGCCGCCGCGCGCATGCCGACCGTGCGACCGACGTTGCGGGCGCCGGTGGAGCCGGTTGCGTACCGGCGCGGATCGCCTCCGGTCAGGCGCCGGACGACGTAGTAGCCCGGCGAGATGCAGCCGAGCGCGTATGCGAGCGCGGTGGTCGCGATCGCGGTCATGCCAGGGCGAGGGCGACGATCCCCGCCGCGACCAGCACCGAGCCCGCCGCCCGGCCGCGCGAGACCGGCTCGTGCAGGAAGGCGGCGGCGAGCACGGTGGCCATGACGACGCTCGTCTCGCGCACCGCGGCCACGGACGCCGCGGGCGCCAGCCGCAGCGCCACGAGCACGAGCGCGTACGCAACGAACATCCCGACGCCGGCCCCCGCCGCCCAGCGCGTGAACCCGCTGCGGACGACATCGCGCCCGCGGACCGCCGCCAGGCCCGTGGCATAGAGCACGCCGGACGTCGTGAGGGTGAGCTCGAGGTAGGGGATCGCCGACGCATGGTGGAGGCCGCTCTTGTCGATCACGGTGTAGGTCGCGATGCAGGCGGCGACGCCGAGCGCCATGGCCGGCGCCGCCCGGTCGGCCCCGACGTGGACGCCGCGCACCAGCATGATGCCGACGGCGACGACGGCCACCCCGACCACCTCGAGCGCCGAGGGCTGCGCCGACGTGGCGACCACCGCGACGACCAGCACGAGCACGGGTGCCGCGCCTCGGGCGATCGGATAGACGACCGAGAGGTCGTACCGCCGGTAGGCGCCCGCGAGCAGCGCGAAGTAGGTGAGCTCCGCCAGCGCGGACGCGCCGATGTAGGGCAGCGCCGACGACTCCACGTGCCAGGCCAGCGCCGCCACGGGCGCGAAGACCGCCGCGCCGATCAGGGTCGCCGCCGCGCCGGCCGCCTCGGGATCGCCGGCGCGGGCGATCAGGATGTTCCAGCTCGCGTGCACGGCCGCGGCGGCGAGGGCGAGCGCGAGGGCCGTGGCTGGCACGCGCGCACCCTACCGGGCGGCTCCTCCGGCGCTTACTGCCTCGCCATCGCCAGCACGGCGGCCTCGTGCCGGCGGACGCCGCCGCGCGACAGGGCACCGGCCGCGAGCTCGACGGCGAACGCATGCAGGCGGGGGAAGCGCACGCGGATCCACTCCGACGCCGCCCCGCCCGGCGAGCGGTGCCGGTACAGCGGCAGGCCCACCATCGTCGCGTACGTGCGGCCGGCCGGGACGCTCGTCCCCGACGTCCACACGAGCCGCATGTGCTGGTGGTACCAGACGGTGACCCTGGGCCTGATTGCGGCGATGAGCCGGCGGGCGGCCTGCGTCTCGGGCTCCGAGAACGGCTGCGGGCCGGAGTAGTACGTGCTCCACGGGGCGCCGTGATGCGTCCAGCCGGCGACGAAGTTGCGGTTCAGGTCGACGCCGCGGGCGTTCTGGCGCGTGCCCGCGGCGCGCCCGTCGGGGTTCAGGCTGGGGACGAGCCACAGGTCGGCGTACCGCGGCGGCGGCCGCCGCCGGAGCGCCCGGATCACGGCCATGCCCGCGCACTCGTTCCCGTGGATGCAGCCGACGACGAGGACCCGTGGCGCACCGCGCGTGCCGGTCTCGACCACGTGGACGGCGCGGCCGTCGACCGAGTGGCCGATCACGGAGGTGCGGTGGACGGCGTGGCCGGCAGCGAGGGCCAGCGTCGAGAGGAGTGCCGCGAGCGGCGCCACTCACCCAAGGTAGCGCGAGCGCAATTCGGCCGCCGAACGTCGGGTCGAGGACGCCCGCGGCCGTGTAGCGCGCCAGCGCGAACTCGCCGCGTGCGCTGGTCGTCGAGCCCGCGACGACGATCCGGCCGCTGGCCTGGATCCCGACGGCTTCACCGTCGGTCCGGCGACGGCCGAACGCCGTCCGCGCGACGCCGCCTGTGCCGAACGTCGTGTCGAGGGTGCCGTCGCCGTTCAGGCGCGCGACGGCGAACCGGTCCATGCCCCCGCCGGCCACCACCATCTTCCCGGCGCGGAGCGCGAGCGCCGATCCAAACCCGTGAACGAGGTCGAGCAGGTGGGCGTTCAACGTGAGACTCGTTACGATTTGGACGATGGCCGAGCGCGCGATCCCGGCGGCAGCCGCGCCTCGCACCGTGACGGTGCGGGTGCGCTCGATCGTCATCGCCGCCGTCGCGATCGCCGCAGCCGTCGCGACCTCCGGATCGCTGCGGTGGGCCACCGGCCTCCAGCCGATCGCCGCCGCAAGCTCGTCGGCGGCATCGATCGGCCTCGCGCCGTACGGCCACGCCGCCGGCAACCCGCTCGGCCCCGATGTCTTCCGCTGGGCGCGCGGGGGCCGCTACGTGGTCGCGATCACCGTGCACAACACGTCCTCGGTGCCGATCACCATCACCGGCGCGGATCACACGCCGGCGGCATGGGATGGGGAGTTCACCGGCCCGGCGCTGGGGATTCCCGACGAGCACCGGCCGGCTCTGTACTCCCCGTTTCACCCGGTCAGGCTGCCGGCCGATGGGTTGCGCTCGGTCAGCCTGATTTTCACGGCCAACCCGCGTGCGTGCCGGTCTCCGGCGGGCCGCACTCCCGGGTTCGGCAGCCAGGACTCGGTGACGCTCCACTTCACGTCCCTTGGCGTGTTCCACGGCACGCAGACGGTCTCGCTGGGCGACATGACGGTGAACATGGCCGCGCCCACGCGCGCGGACTGCACGTAGCGGCTCAGTGAGCCGGCGGCTCCCAGCCCTCCAGCACCGGCGGCTTCCAGTCGGTGCCGACCGTGCGTGAGCCCGCCACCCACGGCCCCAGCTCCGGCTGCGGGAACTTGCAGTGCTGGGCCTTCAGCTGGATCCCGTACGAATTGCCGGACTGGAGGTGC
>JAICKX010000095.1 GCA_025927685.1 Thermoleophilia bacterium
AAGCGGCGCTCGTCCTTGCGGGCCGAGAGGTTGCCGTAGGAGAGGCCGCCGATGCCGTAGACCAGCTTGATCCAGCGCAGGTCGTCGGGGCCGACCAGAACCTCGAGCGGGAACGGGGCGGGGAGAAGGCCCAACGCATCGAGCCGGCGGCCGGCGCGGACGAGCGCCTCGGTCTGGTCGTCACCGTCCCAGAGCTCCGGCTCGAGGTCGGCCTCGAAGTGGTTGTCGATGACGAGCCGTGAGGTCGCGAGCGGCTCGATCCGGTCGAAGAGCGCCCGCACCCAGTCCTCGACGTTCCCGGGGTCGGGGACGGAGTAGGAGCCCTGCTCGGGCGTCACGAAGTAGCAGGCGTCGCCCGGGACGACCAGCATCGCGATGTTGGCGAGCGCGCGCACGAGCATCGGGTACTCGAACCGCAGCACGTCGTCGGGGCGGTCGGCCCGGTGGTGGACCGCGATCACGTAGGTCGAGCGCTGGCGGCGCCGGAACGGCTTGGGGTCGTCGGGCTCGACGAAGTTGAAGATGCAGGCGGCGTCGGGGTCGGCCCCCTCGACGAACTCGTAGCCGCGCCGCTCCCACTCGGCGCGCAGGGCCTGGCGGAAAGGCTCGAGCGCCGGATCCCTGCCGGGTCCCCAGAAGGCGACGTCGCTCATCCCGCCACCTCGACGACCTCGTCCAGCTTGACCTCCATCATCGTCCTTCCGTCCATCTCCACGACACACGCGTCGCGAAGGACCTCGTAGCTTCGCACGATACCTTTCCCCTCCCGGGTGGCCACCGTGCGCCCCACAGCGGGCGCCCGGTCACGGAACGACCGGTAGAGCGGATGCTCGAACGCCAAACAGCAGCGTAGCCGCCCACAGAGGCCGGTGATGCGTCCTGGGTTCATGGGAAGCTGCTGGTCCTTCGCCATCTTGAGCGTGATCGGCTGGTCGTGGCAGGGGTAGCGGGCACTGCAGAGCTGGTTCGTGCCGCAGAGGCCGACGGCGCCGCACAGCCGCCCCTGCTCGCGCGGGCCGACCTGGCGCACGTCGACGCGCCGCTTCAGGCGCTCGCCGAGCTCCGCCTGGAGGGCGCGCGTGTCCGGCCGCTCCTCCGCCGAGAACGCGAACGTGATGCGAGAGCCGTCGAAGGTCACCTCCGACGAGACGGGCTTCAGCTCGAGCCCGTGGCGCTTCGTGATCTCCCGGAAGAGGAGCATGCCGCGCTTGGCCTCCACGCGGTTCTGCTCGATCACCTGCTCGTCGGCCGGAACCGCCCGGCGGACGACGCGCTTCAGCGGCCCGGTGAGCGAGTCGTCGGGCACCTCGCGCTCCGTCTCGACGATGCGCCCGTACTCGCGTCCGCGGGCGGTCTGGCAGATGACGCGTTCGTCCCAGCGCAGCTCGAGGCCGCCGGGGTCGAACGAGTAGACCTTGCCGCCAGGCTGGAAGACGACGCCCACGACTGTGGCCATTGGTGTCCTTCTGTGTTGTGCTACCGGGCCTGGTGGAGGCGGTGGAACATCGCCTCGAGCCGAAGCCCCGGATGGATGTTGAGCTCAAGCGACCGGCGGACGTCCGCCACGACCTCGAGCGCCCGGGCAGCTTGCCCCGGGGCACCCGCCGGGGCGGGCGACAAATCGCCGGCGACATCCGAGTTTACCACCGAGTCACCGGCTCCCAGACCAACCGCCATCAGGTCTCGGTACCACCATCCGACCGTGTCGACGGCCAGCCGCAGCTCGTCCCACTCGGCCCGGCGGGCGGCTCGCTTCGCCCGGTCGTCGAACCGCTTCTCGAGCGCGCGCCGCTCCTTGGGATCGTCCACGGACGCCAGCCGCTCGGCCGCCTCCTTGCCGATGCGGACCGACTCGGCCTTGGCCCGCTCGCCGGTCGATGCGAGGACGGCCGCGGCCGCGGCGGCGGGATCGAACGCCTCGTCGGTGGCCGACGCCCGCGCCAGTTCGAGGTAGGCCCGGCGGCGGCCCGCTGAGGCGGGGTCGCCGGCCAGGTCCTCGGCCCGGGCCAGGCTCCCGAGCGCGGCCCTGGCGGCGACCGGGTCGGACACGGTCTGCTCGAGGACGGCGGCGCGGAAGCGCCGGAACGGGACGGTCTGGACGCGCGAGAGGATCGTCGGCAGCATGCGCCCGGCGTGGTCGGAGACGAGGACGAAGACGCCGTACTCCGGCGGCTCCTCCATCGACTTGAGGAGGGCGTTCGCCGACTCGTCGCGGAGCAGGTGGGCGTCGAGGATCAGATACACGCGCCGGGCGGCCTCGTACGGGCGCAGGTAGAGGTCGCGGCGCAGGCGGCGGGCGCCCTCCACCAGGATCCCCTGGCCCTCGGGCTCGAGCACGAAGAGGTCGGGATGGGTGCGCCGCTCGACCCGGCCGATGTCCGTCTCGAGGATCGCGGCCGCGAACCGGTCGGCGTAGCGGCGCTTGCCGCTCCCGGCCGGCCCGGAGAGGAGATACGCGTGCGCGGGGCGCTCCAGCGCGGCGTCCAGCAGGCGGGCCGCGTAGGCCTGCTCGGGGAGCCCGGCGAAGGCGCTCACAGCCCCACCGCCGCCTGCACCCGCGCAGCGACGTCCGCGGGCGGGCCCGACCCGTCGACCACGACGACGCGGTCCGGGAAGCGGCGCGCGACATCCGCAAAGCCGCCGGCGACCGACGCGTGGAAGTGCTCCGCCTCGGACTCGATCCGGTCGGCGACGGCGTCCCGGCGCTCGGCGGCCCGGCCGGCAGGCAGCTCGAGCAGGATCGTGCGGTCGGGCAGGAGCCGGCCCGTCGCGGCCAGATTCACCTCCAGCACCTCGGCCACGCCGAGGCCGCGGGCGACGCCCTGATAGGCGAGCGAGGAATCGACGTAGCGGTCGGCGATCACCGTCGCGCCGCGGTCGAGCGCCGGGCGGATCACCTCGGCCACGAGCTGCGCGCGGGCCGCGGCGTAGAGCAGGGCCTCGGCCCACGGGGCGATCCGGGCCTCGGGGTCGAGCAGGAGCGTCCGCACCCGCTCGCCCGCCGCGGTGCCGCCCGGCTCACGCACCGACACGACCTCCCAGCCGGCGGCGCGGGCCGCCTCGGCGAGGAGCGCGGCCTGGGTCGTCTTGCCCGAGCCGTCCAGGCCCTCGAACGAGATGAACATCCCGTGATGCTAACGGCCGCCGCACCAAGCGGTTCCGCGCTGCAAGTCGGTGCCTGACACCAATTCTGCGAACCGCCCGATCGGGGGATTCGCTCCCGGGACCGATCTGCAAGGCTGCGGCGGGGCATGGAGGACGTCGTCTACGCACAGGCGCGGTTCAACCTGTACCGGCCCGGCGAGTGGGTGACCGTCGGGGCGGGGATCAAGGACGACGTCGTGCGGGCAGCCGCGAGCGGGCTCTACGGCCGGATCGCGAGCCCGCTCGGCGACGTGCCCTACCGGGTGCGGGTGCACCGCGCGAACGACGAGACCGAAGAGCTCCAGGCGGCGATCGACCTGCGGATCAGCGCGGACTGGGAGCCGGTTCGCCCGTGAGCTGCTCGAGCGCGTCGAGCCAGCTCTCGTAGTAGGGCTGGTCGGGCCGCGCGGCGACGGCCGCCTTCAGCCGGTCGCGGAACTCGTCCCAGTCGACGCCCATCCGCTCCGCCGCGACCACGGCCATCGCGAACGCGCGCGCCTGCCAGGGCTCCGTGAACGGCTCGTCGGCGCCGCGGTCGATCACGCGGCCACCGCGCCGGCGCGCGGGACGGCGACCCCGATCATGCAGTCGCGCGTGACGAGGCCGGCCAGCTCGTCCTCCGACATCCCGTCCGTCCCCTCGGGACGCATCGGCAGCACGATGTAGCGCAGGTCGGCGCTCGAGTCCCAGACGCGGAGCTCCGTGCCGTCCGGCAGCTCGAGCCCGAACTCGGCGAGCACCGCCCGGGGCTCGCGCACGACCCGGGACCGGTAGGGCGGGCTCTTGTACCAGACGGGCGGGATGCCGAGGATCGGCCACGGGTAGCACGAGCACAGGGTGCAGACGACGACGTTGTGCATCTCGGGCGTGTTCTCGACGCAGCGGATCTGCTCGCCCTCCATCCCGCCGTAGCCGAACTCGGCGGCGGCCGCGGCGCCGTCGGCCAGGAGCCGCTCGCGGTAGGCCGGATCGACCCATGCCCGCGCCACCATCCGAGCGCCGTTGCGGGGCCCGATCTCGTTCTCGAACCTGTCGACGACCGCGTCGATCGCGTCGGTCGAGACGAGCCCGCGCTCGATCAGCACGGTCTCGAGCGCGGCGGTGCGGAGCTCCTGCGGCGTCTGGGGGCGCCTGTGGTGGTGCGAGCCGCTCATCCCTCGAGGTGAGTCTCCCACAGATCGACGAAGACCTCGTGCGCCGGGCCGGGGTCGTCCCAGAGGTCGGTCGACCGAAAGCCCACCGTGTACCAGGCCTGCGGGACGATCCGGCCGCCCTCCGTCTCGTAGACGTCCAGGATCGGCCGCGGCGCGTGCACCGACTCGATCACGCCGGGGGCGCCGCGCAGATAGGCGGGACAGCGGGAGTGGCCGGGGGATGCGCGCCGCGCGACCGTCACCCGGTCGCCGAGGGAGAACCGTGGCGGCGGCGCCTCGAAGCCGGCCTCGTCGTGGGGCGAGAGCCGGCGCAGCGCTGTCGCCACCGTCTCGGCGTCGACGCGGACCGGGACCGGCTCGCCGGCGGCGACCCCCGCGGCAGCCGCATCGAGCTCCTCCTGGGTGAAGGCGCCCGACTCGACACCGTTTCGCTCCATCGACGCCAGCCAGTGCTCGTAGTAGGAGGTCGTCAGGTACTCGATCGCGCCCATCCGCTCGATCGACCACCGGAACGCCGGCCCCACGTCGGAGGCCAGGTTCATGCCGTGGACGCGCCCCTCCCACGGCTCGTGGAACGGCGGCTCGTTCTGCTCGCGGACGATCGGGCCGAAGCCCTGCTTGCCGCCGAGGTCGTGTGCGCCGTCCACGCCCCGGACGGTAGCCGAGTGCGGAAGTAGCGTTCCGGGACGGCGTGGGCGCCACGTGGACAGACCTGCTCGACCCCGACCGCGCCGATCTGGAGCGGGCAGCGCCGTGTCCGCTCCACCCGAGCGCGGTCGAGGCGATGCTCGCCCGCCCCGCTGAGCCGGGCCGCGAGCCGCGGGCGACGCTTGCAGCCCACACCGGCTACGTCTTTGGGATCCTGCTCCTGGCCGTCGCCGTCCCCGACGAGGACATCGTCTACTACCAGGAGGTCGACCTCGCGCTCACCCGCGACGCGCTCCTGACCGTCCGCAAGACCCCGAAGGGCGGCGAGCCGTTCGACCCGGCCGGCGTGAAGAAGGCCGTCGGCGACTCCCGGGAGGCCGCGATGGTGGCCTACCAGCTGGTCGACGACGTCGCCGAGAGCTACCTCGACCTGCTCGACGCGCTGAACGGCGAGATCGACGAGCTGGAGGACCACGTCGAGGAGTGGCCGGGCGAGAAGATCCGAAACCGGCTCTCGGCGCTGCGCCACGACATGCTCCACATCCGGCGGACGCTCGCGCCGACCCGCGACGCCGTCCGCCGCGTCGTCGACAACCGCATCGACATGGAGGGCGGCGACGAGGTCTTCACGCCGCCGATCGAGCTGCACTTCGCCGACGCCTACGACAAGCTGCTGCGCGCCTCCGAGGCCCTGGAGCTCTGCCGCGACCTGGTCGCCGGCGTGCGCGACTACTACCAGGCGATGGTCGCCCAGGAGCAGAACGAGGTGATGAAGCGGCTGACCGCGGTCGCGTCCGTCCTCCTCCTGCCGACCTTCATCGTGGGACTCTACGGCCAGAACTTCCACGACATGCCCGAGCTGGACTGGTCGTTCGGCTACTGGTGGTCGTGGGCGGTCATCATCGTTACGACCGCGGTGCAGATCGTGTACTTCCGGCGCAAGCGCTGGCTGTAAGGGTGGAAAAACGGGGTCTGACCCCGATTTTTCACGAGCCCTCGAACCAGTCCGCCAGCCGGCGCGCCTGCTCGGCGAGCCGGTCGATGACCGCCTCGTCCACGTCGTCGCCCCGCGCAGCGACGACCAGGGAATCACCGGTGTCGACGTTGTTCTCGAGGTCGAAGATCAGGCTCGGCTGCTCGACGCACCAGGCGATCAGGTCGGCGGCGAGCAGCCGCTCGACCCCATCGTCGGGCGTCGAGTCGGCCACGCGCAGCCGGTAGCGGGCGTCGAACGCGGGATCGACCTCGCGCACGCGGTGGTCGTCGTGGTGCAGGAGCCGGGTGAGCCAGCTGCCCTCGGAGAACTCCGCCGGGTGGATGGTGACCCGCGGCCAGCCGGGGGCGTCGACCTCGAGCAGGAGGACGGTGAAGGCGGTGGTGGTGAGGCCGGTGTCGCCGGGGACGGGGAGGCCGGCGGCATCCACGTAGAGATCGAAGACGCGGGCCGCCCGGCCGTCCAGCTGGCCCTCGTGGACATCCGTCGCGACGTCCACGAGACCCTGGCGCAGGAGCGGCGTCTCGCCCTCCAGCTTCCGCTCCGAGGGCGCGAACCCGTGCGCCGCGGCCCAGCGGGCGATGACGGTCGCGTCGGTGTCGGGGTCGGGCATCGCGGCAAAGCGTAGACCGCGCGTGCACCATTGGGGTCTGACCCCGTTGTTGCACCGGCTGTTCGGAGTGGCGGTCGTGGCCGCGACCGCCGCCGCCTGCACGCACGGCGGCGGGCCGCCGGGCCGTCCGGCCGCCGCCGGGCATCCCTGCACGGGCGCGCCGCCGCCCGCCCGGTACGAGCACGTCGTCACGATCGTGATGGAGAACCGCGGGTTCTCGCAGGTGGTGGGCCACTCGCCGTTCCTGAACGCGCTCGCCGGGCGGTGCGGCCTCGCGACGGACTACCGCGCGATCACGCACCCGTCGCTCCCGAACTACCTGGCGATGGTCTCCGGGTCGACCCAGGGCCTCGATGGATCGGACTGCTCGCCCGGCCCGGGCTGCCGGAGCGACGGGCCGAGCATCTTCTCGCAGACCGCCTGGCGAGCCTACGCCGAGAGCATGCCGGGGCCGTGCGCCGACCGAAGCGCCGGCGACTACGCGCCCCGCCACAACCCGGCCGTCTACTTCACGGCGGTGGCATCGCAGTGCCAGGCGCAGGACCTTCCACTCCCTCAGCTCATCACCGACCTGCGCTCGGGCCACCTCGCGCCCTACACGTTCGTGACGCCGAACCTGTGCTCCGACGAGCACGACTGCCAGCTCTCCGACGGCGACCGCTGGCTGGCCCGGTGGGTCCCGCGGATCGTTCGCTCACCCACCTACCGCGCCGGCCGCACCGTCCTCTTCATCACCTACGACGAGGACGACCACCACGAGGGCAATCGCGTCTACACGGCCGTGGTCGCCCCGTCGGTGCCGCCCGGGACACGGGCCGGCGAGGCCTTCACGCACTACTCGCTCCTGCGCACCCAGGAGGAGCTGCTCGGCCTCCCGCTTCTCGGCGGGGCGGCCTCGGCGGCAAGCATGCGGGCGGCGTTCCACCTCGGCCGACCGGCGCCTGTGTGACAATTGTGTCGCGGGTCGGATGCGCGAAAAGCACCGTGCTACCCTGCCGCCCCGGAAATGGGAAAGCAGCTTGTCATCGCCGAAAAACCGTCCGTCGGGCAGGACTACGCGCGGGCGCTCGGCGGCGGCTTCCAGAAGCACGAGGGCTACCTCGAGTCCGACGAGCAGATCGTCTCGTGGGCCATCGGGCACCTCGTCGAGCTCGCCGAGCCCGAGGAGTACGACGACTCCCTGAAGCGGTGGTCGATCAAGACCCTGCCGGTCATCCCGGACGAGTTCAAGCTGCGCCCGGACGCCCGCAACAAGAAGCAGCTCGACATCCTGAAGCGCCTGATCAAGCGCGACGACGTCGACGACATCGTGAACGGCTGCGACGCCGGCCGTGAGGGCGAACTGATCTTCCAGTACATCATGGACGTGGCGAAGACCCGAAAGCCGGTCCAGCGCCTGTGGGTCTCGTCGATGACGAAGGACGCGATCCGGGAGGGCTTCGACAACCTGCGCCCCGGCGAGGAGATGCAGCCGCTCGCGGCGGCCGCCCGCTCCCGCTCCGAGGCCGACTGGCTCGTCGGCATGAACGCCACCCGCGCCGCGACCGTGAAGGGGCGCGCGCTGGGCGGCGTCGTCTCGCTCGGCCGCGTGCAGACGCCGACACTCGCGCTGATCGTCCGCCGCGACCTCGAGATCGACGCCTTCGTCCCCGAGACCTACTTCCAGGTCGACGCCCGGTTCGGGCTCGAGGGACCGCGCGCGTACGTCGGGCGCTGGTTCGAGGGCAAGGAGGACCGCACCTCCGAGCGCGAGGTCGCGGAGGCGGTCGCGGAGGCCGCCGGCGGCGCGCCGGCCAAGGTCGCGAGCGTCAAGCGCACCGAGCGCAAGACCCGCCCGCCGCTCCTCTACGACCTGACGAGCCTCCAGCGCGACGCGAACAGCCGCTACGGGCTCTCGGCCCAGCGCACGCTCGCCGCGGCCCAGCGGCTCTACGAGGGCTCCGCGGCCGGCGCGGTCATCACCTACCCGCGCACGCGCTCGCAGTTCCTGCCGGGCGACATGGTCCCGGCGCTCAAGCCGACCGCCCGCAGCCTCACCGGCATCCCGGCCGTGCGCAAGGCGGCCGCCTACGTCGCCGGGCTCGACGTCCTGCCGCTCGCGCGGGTTGTGAACGACGCCAAGATCGACGACCACCACGCGATCATCCCGACCGGCGAGCTGCCCCGGAGGGAGCTCACCGGCGACGACGCCCGCGTCTTCGACCTGGTCGTCCGCCGCTTCCTGGCGGTGTTCCACCCGGAGGCGAGGTTCGAGGACACCGAGATCGTGACCGAGGCCGGCGGCCATCGCTTCCGCACCCGCGGCCGGCGGCTGATCGAGGCCGGCTGGCGGGGAGCCGCGTTCGGCGAGGAGGCCGCGGCGGAGGAGCCGCCCGCCGGCGGCGACGAGGACGAGCCGCGCCAGACGTTGCCCAAGGTCGAGGAGGGCGAGACCGGGATCTGCGAGTCGGCCGAGGTGCTCGAGAAGCAGACCAAGCCGCCGCCCCGCTACTCGGAGGCGTCGCTGCTCAAGGACATGGAGACGGCCGGGAAGCAGATCGAGGACGAGGAGCTCCGCGAGGCGATGAAGGAGGCCGGCCTGGGCACGCCGGCGACACGGGCCGAGACGATCGAGAAGCTGATCCGGGTGAGCTACATCGAGCGGCTCGGGAAGCAGCTGCGGGCGACCTCGAAGGGGCGGCAGGCGATCGCGCTCCTCGGCGACCACGCCCTCACCTCGGCCGATCTCACCGGCCGGTGGGAGAAGCGCCTCTCCGACATCGAGCATGGCGCCGGCGCGCGCGACGCGTTCATGCACGACATCCGCCAGTTCACGTCGGAGGTGGTGGACTACTTCCGTGAGCTCTCCTCCGAGGACGTGCGGGCGCTCCGGGCCGAGATCGGCCCGTGCCCGAACTGCGACGGCACCATCCGCGAGAACCGGCTGGCGTACGGGTGCTCGTCGTGGAAGAGCCGCGAGGAGCCCGGGTGCGGGTTCGTCATCTGGAAGCAGCAGAAGGGCCGCTCCATCTCGCCCGTTGAGGCCCGCGAGCTCCTCGAGAAGGGACAGACCGAGCTCCTCGACGGGTTCAAGACCCGCCCCAGCCGGGCCCGGCTCGTCCTGGCCGAGGGAAACCAGGTGCAGCTCCTCGCCGAGGACGGCACCCGCCTCGACGCGCCCGCCGGACCGCGCGAGAAGATCGCCGACTGCCCGAAGTGCGACGGCGAGATCCGCGAGAACAGCCGCGCCTACGGCTGCTCGTCGTGGAAGAGCCGCAAGGAGCCGGGCTGCGGGTTCGTCATCTGGAAGTCGACGAAGGGCCGCCAGATCAGCGCCGACGAGGCCCGCCAGGTGATCGAGAAGGGCGTCTCCGACTGGATGGACTTCAAGGATCGCAAGGGCCCGTTCCGCGGCCGGCTCGTGCTAACGCCCGACAACACCGTCGAGGTGCAGCGCGAGGACGAGGGCACCGAGGCCGAGACGCAGGCGGCGTAGACCGCCCGCCGGTTATCCTCCGGCGCCGTGCCCATCCGCGCGATCGTCACCGGAGGAGCGGGGTTCATCGGCTCGCACGTGGCCGACGGCCTCCTGGAGCGCGGCGACTCGGTGGTCGTCGTCGACAACCTCGCGTCGGGCCGGCGCGAGCGCGTGCCGGCCGACGCCGAGCTGCGCGAGATCGACATCCGCGACGGCGCGGCGCTGAGGGCGCTCGCGGCCGAGGTCGAGCCCGAGGCCTGGTTCCACCTCGCCGCCCAGGCCGACGTGCGCGTGTCGGTAACCGACCCGGGCTTCGACGCCGACGTCAACGTGCGCGGCACGGCCGAGGTGCTCGAGGCGGCCCGCGCGACCGGCGCCCGGGTGGTGTTCTCGTCGACCGGCGGGGCGATCTACGGCGAGGTCGAGACCATCCCCTCGCCGGAGTCGACGCCCTGTGCCGCGATGGCGCCCTACGGCATCTCGAAGCTCTGCGGCGAGCACTACGTCGAGCTCTCCAACCGGCTCTATGGCACGAGCCACGTCATCCTGCGCTACGGCAACGTCTACGGCCCGCGCCAGGACCCGCACGGCGAGGCGGGCGTGGTCGCGATCTTCTTCGGCAAGCTCGCGGCCGGCGAGACGCCGCTCGTCTTCGGCGACGGTTTCCAGACGCGCGACTACGTCTACGTGGGCGACGTCGTTCGGGCCAACCTGGCGGCCTTCGACTACGCCGGCACCGAGCACGTCTTCAACATCGGCACCGAGCGCGAGACCAACGTGCTCGAGCTGCTCGAGGCCTGCCAGCACGCCGCCGGGACGGCGGCCACGCCCGAGCACCGCCCGGCCCGCCTCGGCGAGCTCTCCCGAAGCGCGCTCGACTGCTCCCGGGCGGAGCGCGAGCTGGGCTGGCGGGCCGAGGTCGGCTTCGCCGAGGGACTCCAGCTCACGCTGGCCGGGCTGCGCGGCTGAGCGTCTGGCGTCGGGCGGAGCCCAAGGGGGTCCTGGTGTCGTGAAACAGAGGGACCTGGTCCCGGTGTTTCATCGGTGAAACAGTGGGACCTGGTCCCGGTGTTTCAGAACGGCTCGACGGCGTGATCGGCTCGGCACAGAGCTGTGACGGGTTGGCGGGGGTCGCGCCGCGGCCGAGGAGCGCGTCCCGGCGCTCGCGTCCGACCGCTGAGTTGCGCGGCCGCGAGGGGTCCGTCCGACCCCTGCGCAAGACTTCCATTCCCCCGATTCGCCCGACCCCCAAGATCTGGGGGCTCGGTGGACGGGCGACCCACGACATGTTGAGGGACGCCGCATGAACTGCCCGTACTGCGAACATGGCGAGACGAAGGTCGTCGACAGCCGCGTCGCGGGCAAGGGCGCCATCCGCCGCCGGCGCGAGTGCCTGCTCTGCGGGCAGCGGATGACGACGTTCGAGCGGGTCGAGCAGGCGCCTCTGCACGTGGTGAAGCGCGACGGCGCGCGCCAGCCGTTCGATCCGCAGAAGCTCCTGGCGGGGCTGGCACGGGCGTGCGTCAAGCGGCCGGTGCCGCTGGCCGACATCGAGCGGGCGGCGGTGCGGATCGAGGCCGAGCTGCGAAACGGGGTCGGCGACGAGGTGGAGTCGGCGGCGATCGGCGAGGAGACGCTCCGGGTGCTGCGCGACCTCGACCTGGTGGCCTACGTCCGGTTCGCATCCGTGTACCGCGACTTCCAGGATGTCGAGGAGTTCGAGCGCGAGCTCGAGCGCCTGGACGAGCCGACGTCGCGAACATCTGTTCGGTAGTTCGGTAAACTTCAAGGATGCAAGGAAGCGAGGAGGCAGGGATGGCGACGACCGACGTGCAGCGAGCGGAGACGCAGGTGGCCGAGGGCAAGGAGGACGTCCGCATCGGCGTGCCCCGCTACTTCACGACGGCCGGACAGCACCCGTTCGACCTCGTCGAGTGGGAGCAGCGCGACGCGGTCATCGCCGGCAAGGACGGCCCGTCCTTCGAGCAGAAGGAGGTCGAGTTCCCGGCGTTCTGGAGCCAGACGGCCACCAACATCGTCGCCCAGAAGTACTTCCGCGGGAAGCTCGCCTCGCCGGAGCGGGAGCGCTCGGTGCGCCAGATGATCGGCCGCGTCGCCGAGACGGTCACCGCCTGGGGCATCAAGGACGGCTACTTCGCCGACACGGACGAGGCGGACACGTTCCGCGCCGAGCTCACCCACCTCCTGCTGCACCAGATGGTGGCGTTCAACTCGCCGGTGTGGTTCAACGTCGGCTTCGAGGAGCACCCGCAGTGCTCGGCCTGCTTCATCCTGTCGGTCGAGGACAACATGGAGTCGATCCTCGACTGGATCCGCAAGGAGGGGCTGGTCTTCCGGGGCGGGTCCGGCTCGGGCATCAACCTGTCCAAGCTGCGCTCGTCCAAGGAGCAGCTGTCGAAGGGCGGCCACGCGTCCGGGCCGGTGTCGTTCATGCGCGGTGCCGACGCCTCGGCGGGCACGATCAAGTCGGGCGGCAAGACGCGGCGCGCGGCCAAGATGGTCGTGCTGAACGTCGACCACCCCGACGTCGAGGAGTTCATCTGGTGCAAGCAGCACGAGGAGGAGAAGGCCCGCGTGCTGCAGTCGGCCGGCTACGACATGAGCCTCGACTCGCCCGACTGGGCCTCGATCCAGTATCAGAACGCCAACAACTCGG
>JAICKX010000093.1 GCA_025927685.1 Thermoleophilia bacterium
CCGCGGGCTGCGGCGACGGCGGCGGCGAGGCGGGGGTGGGCCGTCGTCCCGCCGAGAATGCGCTCGAGGCTCACGCCGCCGTCCGAGACTACCACCGTGTCGAATAGCTCGAGCGCTTCATCGGCGGCGGGCGGGGAGAAGGGGACGGTGTGTGCGCCGGCCTGGGCCGCTGCCCGGGCGGCCGCCTCGACGGCGGCGCGCACGGCCGGATCGGGATCGTGGATGCCGTTCGTCTCGATCACGCCGATGCGGAGGCCGCGAGGAGATGCCGGACGGACCGGCGGCGGGGGCTTCGTGGGGTCCGCCGGCGCGCCGGCGTCGAGGACGGCGAGGACGAGCTCGAGGTCGGCGGGGTCGGCCGCGAAGATGCCGGGCTGGCCCGTGATCCAGGGGAAACGGGCGAAGAGGCGCTCGTCCAGGGTGCCGGCGAGCGATAGCCGGCCGGCCGTCGGCTTGAGCGCCGCGACGCCGCAGCAGTGCGCCGGCTGGCGAACGCTCCCGCCCAGGTCGGTGCCGACCGCCACCGGCACGACGCCGGCGGCGACGAGCGCCGCGTCTCCCCCGCTCGACCCGCCCGGCGAGCGGTCGAGGTCGTGCGGGTTGGACGTGCGGCCGTAGACGGGGTTGTCGGTCTCCGCGAACCACAGCAGCTGCGCCACGTTGCCCTTGGCGATCACGGCCGCGCCGGCGGCGCGGAGGGCATCGACGGCGCGGGCGTTCCTGTCCGGCCGGGCGTGTGCGAGCGCCTCCACTCCGCCGCTGGAAGGCGTCCCCACGAGGTCGAAGGACTCCTTCACGGTCACCGGGACGCCTGCCAGCGGCAGGTCGCGGGCGCCGGCGTCGAGCCGGCGCGCCTCGGCCAGCGCCTCGTCGTAGCGAGGGACGGCGACCGCGTTCAAGCGTGCATCGGCGGCCTCGGCGCGCCCGATCGCGTCGGCAGCCGTCTCCGCCGCGGCGGCATCGCCGCGCCGGACCCGGGCGGCCAGCTCGCGGGCCGGCCGCGCGTCAGTCAGGCGGCAGCTCCTGATAGACCAGGTCGACGTCCACCCCGCCGCCGCGCCGCCAGACCTTGGCGCCGTAGTAGACGACGAGGCCGAACGCGGCCGTGCCCAGCATGAACGCCGGGACGTACCAGCGGTGGCTCGAATCGCCCGAGAGCGCCAGCGCCGGGAACTTGAGCGTGTCGTACACCAGGAACGCCATCGCCAGGAAGGAGAGCGGCGCGACGATCTTGAGCAGGGGGACGCCGCCGACGCTGATGTTCGCCGGCGACGCCTCGTAGAGATCCGGGCGCCGGTCGGGGAGCAGGAACGCCGCGACGCACACGATCCACACGCACACCACGCCGGCCAGGACACCGAGCGCGAGCCAGGTCTGGAACGTGGTCTTCTCGTCGCTCCAGAGCAGCATCAGCGTGACGATGCCCATCACGAGCAGGATCGCGGGCCGGGGCGCGTGCCGGCGCTCGTCCACCTCGGCGAGCTTCTCCGGCAGCAGCCGGTCGAACGCCCACGCGAAGACCGTGCGCACGGGCATGAACGTGTTGCCCACCATCGCCGGCAGGCTCCAGAACGCGAAGGAGCCCACGATCAGGATCGTGAGGAGGTCGTTGTTGTAGACGAGCGAGGCGATGAAGTGGTACCAGGGGCCGGTCGGAATCGTGTAGTCGGCGCTGCCGGCGTTCACGCCCGCCATGAACGAGTAGCCGGCGACCTTGTAGATGAGGAGGACGCCGATGATCAGGAAGACGACGTCCCAGACGAGCGCGCCGAACATGATCCCCATCTGGCGGTTGCGGTTGCCGGCGCTCTTCAGCTCGCCCGCCAGGTACACGCTCCACCAGTTCCACATCATGAAGGTCATGATCACGAACACGGCCGGAGCCGTCGCGTCCCACGTCCCGGGATGGCCCGACGTGGCCGGGGCCGCCGCGACGATCTTGTGGAAGACGTCGCCCTGGCCGCCGAACGTGTGCGCGAGGTCGTTGAAGTTGCCCTGCAGCGACGACGAGCTGCCGAACAGGAAGACCACGAAGGCGATGAAGGTGCCGATCGACGCGATCGCCCAGAACGTGTTCTGCCAGCGGAACACCATGCGCGTGCCCGCGAGCAGGATCAGGGTCATGAGCACGATCATGGCCAGGGCGCCGAAGAAGATCCACCACTTGTGGGTCTGGAAGTTGTTGCCCCAGCGGATCAGGTCGGGCTTGTCGAAGATCACCCCGAGGGTCGACAGGATCGGGCCGAGACCAAACACCGGGAAGTAGCGCGCCCAGAACGTGGCCCCGATCAGCGCCGAGAACGCGGCCCCGAAGTTCGAGACCACGGCCAGCGGCGGCGACAGGATCCGGCTCACCCAGACGTAGTCGCCGCCGGTGCGCGGCATGCTGGACGCGAGCAGCGACATCATGATGAGCACCGGCACGTTCAGGACGAAGGCGATGATCGTGGCGGTGACGAGATCACTCCCGGGGAAGGCCGCGAGCGCGAAGAAGACGCCCCACGCGAGCGTGGCGCCCACCGGCGCCGAGAAGACGGCGTTGAAGATGGCCGCGTCGACCGCCGACGCCTCGCGCACGAGCCCGGTGCTGCGGCGCACGAAGAGCTGCTGTTCGGGCGTCTCGCTGATCTCGCTCATGCCGTCCTCCCTGGTGGCGTGTCCGGAGCATGTATATAACAAGATCGAACATCGATGGCAACCGAGGCGCACGAACTCTCACAGCCCGCCCTGTCCCCTTGTGATCGGATGCAGGGGTGAGCGCGCTGCTGGCGGTCGACCGCCGCCACCGCATCCTCCAGCGCGTCGCCGAGGAGCAGACGATCCACATCCGCGAGCTCGCGACCGATCTGGGCGTCTCGGAGATGACGATCCGGCGGGACATCACCCGGCTCGAGCGGGACGGCTTCCTGCGCCGGACGTACGGCGGCGCCACGGCGCATGTCACCCGCTCCCTCGAGCTGGCCTTCAACGCCCGGGCGCTCCAGAGCGCGTCGGCGAAGCGGCTGATCGGCATGACGGCCGCCCCGCTCGTCGCGGGCGCCACGACGATCTTCATCGGCACCGGCACGACCACCGAGCAGCTGGCGCTCTACCTGCCCGCGCGGGACGAGGTCACCATCATCACCAACTCGCTGCCGGTGGCGAGCCTCCTCGGCACCCGGCCCGGCAGGGTGGTCGTGCTCGGCGGGGGCGTCCGCCGGGACGAGCTCTGCTGCGTCGGGCCGGTGGCGTGCGCGACCGTGCGCCGCTATCACGCCGACGTGGCCGTGCTGAGCGCCGCCGGGCTCTCGGCCCGGGCAGGCATGACGGAGCTCGACGACGAGACCGCCGAGGTGCACCGGCTCATGACCGACCACAGCGACGCGCTCGTGGCGGTGGCCGACGGCTCGAAGCTGGGCGGCGTTGCGCCGGCGGTGGTCGTCCCGGTCGACTCGATCTCGACCCTGGTGACGGACGAGTCGGCCGACCCCGGCGAGGCCGACGCGGTGCGGTCGCGGGGCGTGAACGTGATCGTCGCGCCGCACGCGCCCGAACGGCGGGCGCGCGCGGCGGTCGACGGCGGCACCCCGGAGGGAGGAAGCTGATGGACGCTCTCGGACGGATCTTCGGCGTCGACAAGCCGCTGATCGCGATGTGCCACCTGGATGGTCTGCCGGGGCGGCCCCGCCACGACGTCGCGGGCGGCATGGACGCCGTCGTCGAGCGCCTGGCCCGGGACGTGGCCGCGCTTCAGGATGCCGGCGTCGACGGCCTGCTCTTCTGCAACGAGAACGACCTGCCCTACCAGACCCGCGTCGGCGTCGAGGTGGCGGCGGCGATGGCGGCCGCGATCGGGCGCCTGCGCGCGGCGATCAGGCTGCCGTTCGGCGTGGACCTCTTGTGGGACCCGCTGGCAGCCGTCGCCGTGGCCCGGGCGACCGGCGCGGCGTTCGTGCGCGAGGTGCTCATGGGCGTCTTCGACAGCGACATGGGGCTGCTCGCGCCCGACTTCGGCGAGTTCGCCGGCTACCGGCACACGATCGGCGCCGGCGACGTGGCCGCGTTCTGCAACATCACGCCGGAGTTCAGCCGCTCCGTGGCCGGCCGCAGCGTGGCGGAGCGCGCCCGCGGCGCCGAGTACATGGGCGTCGACGCCCTCCTGATCAGCGGGCAGGCGGCCGGCGTCGGCGCCGAGATGGAGGACCTGCGGGAGGCCAAGTCCGCCGTCCGGAAGACGCCGGTCCTCGCCAACACCGGCGTCAACCACGAGACGGTGGGCAGGATCCTCGACCTCGTGGACGGGGTGATCGTCGGCACCAGCCTGAAGGTCGACGGCGACACCTGGAACGCGGTCGACCCGGCGCGGGCCGCGCGCATGGTCGAACTGGTCGCCGCCGCCCGCAACCGGGCCGCGGTGTCCTAGCCGCGGATGGCGGGGAAGCTCAGCCTCTACTTCGCGACCGACGTCCACGGCTCGGAGCAGTGCTTCCGCAAGTTCCTGAACGCCGGTCCGGCCTACCGGCCGGATGTGATGGTGCTCGGCGGCGACATCGCCGGAAAGGCGGTGCAGGCGGTCGTCCGGCACGACGACGGCCGCTACCGGTTCACCTTCCGCGGGCGCGACTACGAGCTCGAGGACGGCGACGAGCTGGCCCGCGTCGAGCGCCTGATCGCCGACAACGGCTACTACCCGTGGCGGTCGGCCCCGGGAGACCTCGACCGCGCGGTCGCCGACGGCTCCATCGACGCGATCCTGCTCGACCTGATGCGCGAGCGGCTGGCCGCCTGGCTCGAGCTGGCGGACCAGCGGCTGCGGCCGCAGGGACGGCCCGCGTTCTGGATGCTCGGGAACGACGATCCGCCGGAGCTTCTGCCGCTGCTCGACGCGGCGCCGTGGGGCACGCACGCCGAGGACCGGGTGCTCGACCTGGGTGACGGCCACGTGCTCGTCTCGCTCGGCTACTCCAACCCGACTCCGTGGGACAGCTACCGCGAGCTCTCCGAGGACGAGCTCGGGGCCCGGATCGACGCGCTCTTCGCGCAGGTGGAGGAGCCGCGCCGGGCCGTGCTGAACGCTCACGTGCCGCCCTTTCAGAGCGGCCTCGACGAGGCGCCGGTGCTCGACGCGGAGCTCACCGTGCAGGCCGCCGCCGGACAGGTCAAGATGGGCGCCGTGGGAAGCACCGCAGTCCGCGCCGCGATCGAGCGCCATCAGCCGATGGCCAGCCTGCACGGCCACGTGCACGAGTCGGCCGGCTTCCGCCGGATCGGCCGCACGCTGGCCGTGAACCCGGGCAGCGACTACGGGACCGGGGCCCTGAACGGCGCGATCCTCGTCCTCGACGGCGACAGGGTGCGCGCGCACCAGCTCGTCCGCGGATGAGCGACCGCGCGCCGCTGCTGGTCGCCGTCGACGTCGGCACGACCGGCGCGCGGGCCGCGGCCATCGACCTCTCCGGGCGGCTCGTCGCGGAGGCGCGCCGCCCGTACCGCACCCGCGCCCCGCAGCCGGGCTGGGCCGAGCAGGACGCGGCCGACTGGGCCGGCCACGCCGTCTCGGCGCTGGCCGGCCTGGCCCGTCGCCTTCCCCGGCCCGCACGGGTCGCCGGGATCGGGCTCACGGGGCAGTGCCCGACCGTCGCCCCCATCGGCGGCGACGGCCGGCCGGTCGGGCCCGGCATGCTCTATCGCGACAACCGGGCGGTACGGGAGGCGGCGGAGATGCGCGACCGGATCGGCGCCGAGGCGATGCACGCCCGCACCGGCCACGTCGCCGCGGCCTTCCACATCGGGCCGAAGGTGCTCTGGCTCCGCAGCCACCGCCGGGACGTCTACGACGCGACCCGGCACTTCCTGCAGCCACGGGACGTCGTGCTGCATCGGCTCACGGGCCGCATGGCCACCGACGAGACGCACGCCGCGGCGACGCTCTTCTTCGATCTCGAGGCGCGGCGCTGGGCGGACGATCTCTTCGCGAGCTTCGACGTCGACCCCGCCCGCTTCCCGGAGGCGATCGCCCCGTGGGAGACGGCTGCCGACCTGCCCGCCACCGCTGCCGCCGAGGTGGGGCTGCCGGCCGGGACTCCGGTGGTGATCGGCGCAGCGGACAGCCAGTGCGTCGCGTTCGGGGCGGGGGTGACCGACCCCGGCCCGGTCAGCGAGATGGCGGGCTCGTCGTCGTGCCTCAACTCCGCCGTCGAGCGGCCGCTGGCCGCCCTCGGCGTCACCCACTACGGCCACGTCGTGCCCGGCCGGTTCACGACGGAGCTCGGGCTCAACACGACCGGCGCGGCGGTCGACTGGGCGGTGCGCCGGCTCGGATACCGCGGCCACGCGGCGCTGGGGGCCGACGCCGAGCGATTCGCGCGCCGCCTGGCGCGGTGGCGCGGCGACCCGCGAGACGCCGCGCCGCTCTTCCTGCCCTATCTCGGCGACGGCGAGCGCGACGACCCGGCCCTCCGCGGCGCGTTCCTGGGTCTGTCGCTTCGCCACGACCGGCCGGCGCTCGCGTACGCGGTCCTCGAGGGGATCGCGTTCGGGGTCGGCAGCGTGCTCGAGGAGCTCGAGGCCGCCGGGTCACCGGTCGACGAGCTGCGGGTCTCCGGCGGCGGCGGCCGGCTCGCCGTGCTGTCGCAGCTGAAGGCGGACGTGCTCGGCCGGCCCGTGCTGGCGCTCCGGTCCGACGCTGCGGCGATCGGGACGGCCCTCCTGTCCGGTGCGGCCGCCGGCCTGGCGCAGGAGGCGGCGGCCGCCATCGACGCGGTGCTCGCCGCCGCGCACCGGTACGAGCCGTCGCGTGCGGCGCCACGGCTGGCCGCGCGCCGGCGGTGGTACGACGAGACGCGTGCCGCCGCGGCCGTGCGCCAGGGCTGGGTGCAGGGATGACCCCGCGCTACCTGCTCGGCATCAACACCTGCTTCGCGGTCAAGCGCTGGCCCGAGCCGGAGCGCTGGGCGGCGATCGTGGCCGGCGAGCTGGGCCTCGACCTGGTGCAGCACAGCCTCGACCTGGTCGACCTCGACGCGGATGCGCCGCTCGAGACGCAGGCGGCTGCGGTGGCTGACGCCTGCGCCCGGCACGGGATCCGCGTCCACTCGGTCTTCACCGGCCTCGGGGCGTACGGGCGGAACCTGCTGCTCGACCCGGACGCGGCGAACCGGGAGCGGGCGCGCGCGTGGCTCGGGCGCGCGCTCAGGCTCGCGGCGCTCCTCGGGGCGCGGTCGGCCGGCGGCCATGTGGGGGCGTTCAGCGTCACCGACTGGGAGGACGCCGGCCGCCGCGACCGCCTGTGGCAGGGGCTCCGGGACGACCTGCGGGAGCTCGCGGGAGCCGCGGCGGAGCTGGGGCTCGACGCGGTCCTCTTCGAGAACATGGCCGCGCGCCGGGAGCCGGCGACGATGGCCGACGTGGAGTCGCTGCTCGCGCCCGCAGGCGGCTCGCGCGCCGCCGTCGCACTGTGCCTGGACGTCGGCCACCACTGCGTCCCGGGCACGGCGGGCGACGAGCGCGACCCGTACGCGTGGCTGCGCCGCTTCGGCGCCCGGGCGCCGGTCGTCCACCTCCAGCAGACGGATGCGGACGCCGACCACCACTGGCCGTTCACCGCCGAGCTGAACGCGCTGGGCCGCATCGACGCCGATCGCGTGCTCGACGCGCTCGACGCCTCGGGCGCCGAGGAGGTGGCGCTCGTGCTCGAGGTCATCCCGGCGTTCGAGGCGGACGACGACGGCGTCGTGGAGGGGCTCGTCGAATCCGTCGCCCACTGGCGCCGAGCCCTCGCTCGCCGCACGTGAAGGGATGGCTACACTCGCGCGGTGATCCGGGCTCACACCGACGTCGTCGGCAGCCTCCTTCGACCGCCTGAGCTGCTGGCCGCGCGCGAGCGCTTCGACCGCGGCGAGGCGTCCGCCGCCGACCTGAAGCGCGCCGAGGACCGCGCCGTCGACGCCGCCGTCCGCCTCCAGGAGGAGGCCGGGATGGACGTCGTGACGGACGGCGAGATGCGGCGGCTGTCGTTCCAGAGCGGCCTCCCGGAGGCAGTCTCCGGATTCGGCCGGGTCCCGCTCGAGGCCTACCTGTGGGGCGACTGGTACGGCGACGAGGTGGGCGACCGCGCGACGGAGCGGCCGGAGGGCCTCGGGGTGCGCGAGCCGCTCCGGCGCATCCGCCACATCGCCGCGGAGGACTTCACCTACCTGCGCGGCCGCGCCGCTGCGATCCCGAAGGTGACGCTCACGAGCCCGAGCCTCTACGCGAACCTGTGGTCGCCGGCGGAGTCCCGCGAGGCGTATCCGACGCTCGACGCCTTCCTCGAGGACGTCGCCGCCATCACGCGGGACGAGATCGCGGAGCTGGCACGCCTGGGCTGCACCTACATCCAGCTCGACGCGCCCCACTATCCGCTCCTGATCGACGATCGCACCCGCGCGTTCTACGAGTCGCAGGGCTGGTCGGTCGAGGAGTGGCTCGACCGCGGCATCGAGCTCGACAACTGGGTCATGCAGGGCCATCCCGGCGTCACGTTCGGGTTCCACCTCTGCCGCGGGAACCAGGGCAGCCGCTGGCTGGCATCGGGCGGGTACGAGCCCATCGCCCGGCGGGTCTTCTCCGGCGTCGCCGCCCACCGGCTGCTGCTCGAGTACGACGACGAGCGGTCGGGCTCGTTCCAGCCGCTCGCGCACGTGCCCGACGACCGGATGGTCGTGCTCGGCCTCGTCACGACCAAGTCGGGCCGCCGCGAGACGCCCGAGGAGCTCGAGCGCCGCATCCGCGAGGCGGCAGCGCACGTCGACCTCGAGCGGCTCGCGGTCAGCCCCCAATGCGGTTTTGCGACCTCCGTCGTCGGGAATGCCATCACGACCGACGACCAGCGCGCGAAGCTCGAGGTGCTCGCGAGAACCGCGGAGCGCGTCTGGAGATAGACGCGAGGATGGTGGCCGCGCCCGCAGCATGGGCGCGGCGATTTCGTCACAATTCGGCCGACACCGTGATCGACGACATCCACACGCCGACCGTGCTCGTCCTCTGCCCCGGCCAGCGCGACCGCCTGAACCTGGCCGACGAGCGGATCATGGAGCGCTTCGCCGTGCATCTGGCCGGCGAGCGAATCGGCCCCCGCTTCGACCCCGCCGCGTTCGTCGACCACATGGCGCACCTGGGGCCTGCCGCCGACGGCGTGATGGGCTCGAACGACGCCACCGCCCATCTGGCGGCGGTGCTCGCGGAGCGCCTCGGCCTGCCCGGCCCCGGCCGGGCCGCCTTCATGCGCTGCCACGACAAGCTCGCGTCGCGCCGCGCCCAGGCCGCGATCGTGCCCGACGTGACCCCGGCGTTCGCCGAGGTCGACGTCGACGACCTCGACGCCGAGGAGCCCCCGCTTCCCTACCCGTTCTTCCTGAAACCGGTGTCGGCGCACCTCTCGCAGCTCGCCTACCGGATCGACGGCCCCGACGACTTCGCGGCCGCGGTCGCCGCCGCCCGGGCGCACATCGACCGCATCACCGCCTACGACCGCGCGCTCGAGGGCCGCACCTTCCGGACGCTCGTGGCGGAGGAGCTGCTCGACGGGCAGCTCGTCACATTCGAGGGCTTCATGAGCGAGGGCCGGATGACCCCGATCGGGGTCACGGACGCCGTGCTGCACCCCAACGGCATCAGCTTCCTGCGGTTCGAGTACCCGAGCGCGCTGCCGGACGAGACCCAGGCCCGCATGGCGGAGGTTGCAGGCCGGCTCATGCCGGCGCTGGGCTTCGACGCGTCGCTGTTCAACATCGAGTTCTTCGTGCAGCCGGACGGCTCGCTCGCGATCGTCGAGGTGAACGGGCGGATGGCGTCCCAGTTCGCGCCGCTCGTGAAGGCCGTCCACGGCGTCTCCTCGTATGAGCTGCAGCTCGACCTGGCCGCGGGCCGCACGCCCGACCTGCCGCCGCCGCGCCCGGGCATCGTCGCCGCCAGCTTCGTCATGCGGACCTACGAGGATGCGGTCGTCCGCGCCGTTCCCGACCCCACCGCCGTCCTGGAGCGCTTCGGCCACGCCCACGTCGAGGTGCTCGTCCGGCCCGGCCAGCGGCTCTCGGAGAACGACGACGACGTGGTGAGCCACCGGCTGGCCCTGATCGCGCTGGCCGGGCCCGACCGCGACGCCGTCCTACGCCGCTACGGCGAGGCGCTCGGGATGATGCAGTTCGACCTCGACCGCGTGCCGGCGCGGCTGTAGGGCTGGCCCGCCGCCCACCGCCCGCCGACCGGCGGGCTCAGACGTGTCAGCCGTGGCCGTCGAAGCCGACCGAGATCACCCGGCCGTCCTCGACGACGGTCGGCACGGTGCGCGTGCCGTCGGTGTAGCGGATGAGGTCATCCCGGGCGCCCTGATCGGCCTCCGCGTCGATCTCCTCCCACTCGACGCCCTCCGAGCGGAACCGGCCGCGCTGCTCCTCGCACCAGGGGCATCCCGGCTTCACGTACATGACGAGCGTCACGCCGGCTGACCGGTCGTGCGCTTCGGGACCCGGGCGACGGCGCTCACGTCCTCGTCGCCGTGCCCGGCGGTCATCAGCTCGTCCTCCTGGGCGGCGACCGCCTCGGTGACGGCCATCGGCAGCCCCGCGTGGGCCGCCTCGTCGAGGGCGATGCCGAGATCCTTGCGGTGAAGCGCGAGCTTGAAGCCGAGCGGGTAGGTGTCCTCGACCATGTTGCCGGCGCGGTTCGTGAGCACCCACGACGCTGCGGCGCCGCCCGAGAGAGCCTCGAGCAGCTCCGGGATCGGCAGGCCGGCCGCCTGCGCGAGCGCGATCCCCTCTCCGACGCTCGCATACGTGCCGGCGATCATCACCTGGTTCACGGCCTTGGCGGTCTGGCCGGCGCCGCTCGGGCCGAGGTGGGTGATGCGGCTCCCGATCGCATTCAGGATGTCGCCGGCGCGGGCGAAGTCCTCCTCGCTGCCGCCGCAGAAGATCGTGAGCGTCCCCTTCTCGGCGCCCTCGGACCCACCCGAGACAGGCGCGTCGACCATGCCGATGCCGCGCTCGCGAAGCCGGGCGGCAATGTCGGCCGTCGCCGACGGCGAGACGGTGGAGCAGTCGACGACGAGGCCGCCGCTCGGGAGTCCGTCGCAGACGCCGCCCGGGCCGAGCAGCACGTGCTCGAGGTCGGGCGTGTCGGAGACGCAGGTGAGGACGGCGTCGGCGCCCTGAGCCGCCTCGGCCGGCGAGCCAGCGCGCGCGGCGCCGAGCGCGGCGAGCGGCTCCTCGCGCTCGCGGGTGCGGTTGTGCACCGTCACCTCGTGCCCGGCGTCGATCAGATGGCGAGCCATGGGACCGCCCATCGTCCCCAGGCCGATCACCGCGACGCGCATGCCGGGAGACTAGCCCGAGGTGCAACATCGGGGTCTGACCCCGTCGTTGCGCGGAGCCGCACTACTGTTGCTCGATGGCGGGCTACCGGGTGTTCCGGCGGGACGAGATGGAGTTCTCGCCGCCGAGCAGGGGCGACCAGACGCGGCGCCTCCAGCGGCTGTCGCCGGCGCTGACCACGACGCGGGCGAACGTGTGGCTGATGCCGCCTGGAAGCCGCGGCCGGCGCCACCGGGAGGCGGCTCAGGAGGAGCTGTTCGTCGCCCTGGAGGGGCGCGCGATGCTCCTCCTCGGCGACCCGCCGGAGCGGGTCGTCGTCCCGGCGGGGTCGGTGGTGGTCGTGCCGGCCGGAACGCCCGTCCAGCTCGTGAACGAGGGCGACGAGGATTCGCTGGTGCTCGTCGTCGGCGCTCCGCCCAGCACGGAGCCTGCCGACTACCTCCCGGACGCGCCCGCCTGAAAAATCGGTGCCTGGCACCGATTTTTCACTCGCCGGCGCGCTCGCGCCGCTCCTGCTCCATCGCCCGGCGCAGGATGCTCGAGCGGGTGATGCGGTCGAGGCCGTCGAAGGCCAGCGTGGCGACGTGCGAGCCGCGCGGGTCCTGCTGGGCGTCGACCACCTCCGCCGCGGCGTCGATGCTGAAGCCGAGGCCGGCGTCGGCCATCGCCACGTGCAGGCGCTCCCCGATGTGGAGCTCGCGGCGGGTGATGACCTGGAGGTCGTCGGCGGAGAGCTGGAGCGCGTGGGCGGGGAACGCCTGGAGCTCGCCGTCGGCCCGGCAGGTCACCGGCTCCCACACGCTCATCCGCACGTGCGCGTGCCGGCCGGCGTTCACCTGCTCCTGCTCGAACACCGCCTTGAACATGCGTTGCTCGGTCGCGGGCGTGAGCTCGGCGAACTCCAGCCCGTATCGGCGCATGCCGTCGGGCAGCACGTCGGTGTGGGCCACGTGCCCCTCGAGCTTGAACAGCGTCCCGTCGGGCACCTGGAACGCCAGCCGCACCTGGTCGCCCGATCCGAGCACCCGGTCCGTGACGACGCAGACGCCGCCCGCCGAGAGGTCGACCGACCGCACCATCATCAGGCTCGCCGAGCCGTCGGCGGCCACCGCCAGGCAGCGCACCGGCAGCCGGACCATGACCCGGAAGAACTCGCGCCGTTCCGCATCCACCCTCACAACATCGGCCTTCCGGCCCGGGCGGTTGAGATCCGCGTCTACTCCTCGCCCATGAACGGGTAGCGGTAGTCCGTCGGCGGCACGAACGTCTCCTTGATCGTCCGCGCGCTGACCCACCGGATCAGGTTCCACATCGACCCGGCCTTGTCGTTCGTGCCCGACGCCCGCGCGCCGCCGAAGGGCTGCTGGCCGACGACCGCTCCGGTCGGCTTGTCGTTCACGTAGAAGTTGCCGGCGGCGTTTCGCAGCGCGTCGGACGC